>JBCBNX010000009.1 GCA_039821555.1 Bacteroidota bacterium | reverse complement strand
GACCAGTTCGGCACCCTCGCCTACGAGGACCTCTGGCCCGGACAGGGCGACTACGACTTCAACGACCTCGTCGTCGACTACAACCTCCGCTTCGCCCGCAACGCCGCCGGCGACCTCACCAAGCTCGACGGCCAGTTCGTCGTCAAGGCCATCGGCGCCGGCTACCGCAACGCCCTCGCGCTCGCGCTCCCGGTCGACGCCGCGGCGGTGGCGTCGGTGAGCGGGCAGCGCCTCGGCTCCGGCCTCTTCAGCGTCGCGAGCACGGGGGCGGAGAGCGGGCGCACGGCGGCGATCGTGCCGGTGTTCGACGACGCCAACGCGATCCTGGCGCGGCCGGGGGGCTATTTCGCTAACACGCAGACGGCGGCGCCGTATGTGGCGCCGGCGGACACGGTGGAGATCGGGCTGGTGTTCGCCGCGCCGGTGGCGGCGCCGGCGCTGTCGGTGACGTGGCTCAACCCGTTCCTGGTGAGCAACCAGGAGCGCGGTCGAGAGGTGCACCTGCCGAACCAGATGCCGTCGGAGGGAGCGGACGTAGCGCTGCTGGGGTCGAGCCAGGACCGCACGAACGAGGGGTTGGGGTTCACGTACAAGAACGAGCGCGGGTTGCCGTGGGCGCTGCACTTCGCGGACGGGTTCGTGTACCCGACGGAGCAGACGCCGGTGACGGAGGCGTACACGCGGTTCCGTGCGTGGGCGGAGTCGAGCGGTCTGACGAACGCGGACTGGTACACCAACCTGGGCCTCCGCGTGACCTCGAAGGTCTACGACCGCTAGACCTGATTGAACCGCTGAGGCGTGCGCCCGGCTTCCCTACGGAGGCTGGGCGCGCTGCGTTTTCTGCTGATCGGTAGCCTTGGTTTTCGGTGCGAGGCCGCGATCTTGAAGGACCCGATTCCGTCACCATCTCGTCACAGGGCATGTTTGTCTCCGTCGCCCTTCAAGCTGTATTGCTCTCAATGGGAGCCTTTGCTGCGTGGAAGCTGGCACCGCAAACTGCCCTCCTCGCATTGGGGTGTCTGGTCTTCGCCTCTATGCTCTCAGGCGTTGCACTCCTCATAAACACGAGCTCAGTGTTCGGAACGCTGCACTACACTCCGTTTAGCGTAACACCCTGCATCGACTACGCAGTCTACAGGTTGAGCATGCTGCCTGCTGTCCTGATCAGTCCTGCCTTTCTAGGAATAGGGACACGGACCATGCTGCGCGCCCGCGAGAAGGCCTAACACTTCTGCTTTCTCACTTCCAACTTCCCACCTCGCTCCCCCCGGCCATGCACATCGTCATCCTGACCAACGAGTTCCCGCCCCACATCTACGGCGGCGCGGGCGTCCACGTCGAGTACCTGGTGCGCGAGTTGGTCGCGGCGGACGACGGGGCACACCAAGTCACCGTCTTCAGCTTCGGCGACCAGGATGTCACGGACGGCAACCTGCGCGTGGTCGGCGTCGATCCGCAGTTTGCGCTGCCGCACCAGGACGAGCGCCACGCCAAGTTTCTCGACACCGCCGCGCGGGACCTCGTGATGGCCGGCTCGGTGCCGCTCGACGCCGACATCGTGCACGGGCACACGTGGTACAGCCACCTCGCGGGCATGCTCGCGCGGCAACTGACGGACGCCAAGCTCGTCCTGACGACGCACAGCCTGGAGCCGCACCGCCCGTGGAAGGTCGAGCAGCTTGGTGCGGCCTACCACGCCTCGTCGTGGGTGGAGCGCACGGCCTACCAGAACGCCGACGGCGTCGTGGCCGTGTCGGAGTCGATGAAGGCTGACGTGATGCAGCTCTACGATGTGCCCGAGGCCCGGCTGTCGGTGATCCCCAACGGCATCGATCCCGACGAATACCGCCCGACGGAGCGGCCGGAGTTGCTACGGCGGCTCGGCATCGACCCCGATGTGCCGTTCGTGCTCTTCGTGGGACGCATCACGCGGCAGAAGGGCATCGTGCACCTCGTACGGGCGCTCAAGGACCTCGACCCGCGCGCGCAGGTGGTGCTGGCTGCGGGGGCGCCAGACACGCGCGCCATCGCGCAGGAGATGAGCGAGGCCGTCGCGGCAGCCCGGGAGGCGCGGGCGGTAGCGGGGGCGGGCGAGATCATCTGGATCGAGGAGATGCTGCCGCGCCCCGACGTGATCGCGCTCTACAGCCACGCGGCCGTGTTCTGCTGCCCGTCGGTCTACGAGCCGTTCGGCATCATCAACCTGGAGGCGATGGCCTGCGAGACGGCCGTGGTGGCCTCGGCGGTGGGCGGGATCCCGAGCATCGTCGTGACGCCCGACGACGCGGCGGCCATCGGTGAGGCCGAGACGGGCCTCCTCGTCCCGCTCGACGGCAGCGCCGACTCGGACTTCGAGCCGCGCGACCCGGACGCCTTCGCGCGCGACCTGGCCGCTGCGCTCAACACGCTCCTCGCCGACCCCGACCGCGCGGCGGCGATGGGCCGTGCCGGTCGGCAGCGCGTCCTCGACCGCTTCTCGTGGAAGGCCATCGCCGAGGAGACGCTGCGGTTCTATGCATCCTTGGTCGATCCGGTGTAGTCCTGGCGTCTGTTCGAATACGGGGCGCAAGCGGCCGCGTCGGGGGCCGAGCCGCAGGGCGGACGGGCCCTTTTCGCAGCGGTTTAACGCATAACGGGGCCGGACGCCCGTTCAGAGCAGTGTACCTTGCTCCGCTTGACTCGTCCCACCCGTTTCGCTTTCTCGCTGACGATGCTTCCTCGACGTTCCCTTTGGCTCGGCCTCGTGTGTGCTGGGCTTTTCGCCGCCTGCGGTACGCCGCGCCCCACCACCGCGCCCGTCGTAGCCACCGTTCCACCCCCGCCGCCCGTCGCCGCCGAGTTCGCGGGCGAGTCGCTCTCGCTCGAAGACTTCGAGGGGCAGTACGCCCGCTCGGTCGGCTCCCGCGAGGACGCCGCCGCGGACACGCTCGGGGCCTACGAGGACTTCCTCGAGCGCTACGTCAACTTCCGCCTCAAGGTGCAGGCCGCGCGTGACCTCGGCCTCGACGACGACTCCAGCTACGTCGCCGAACTCGACGACTACCGCGAGCAACTCGCCCGCCCGTACCTCCTCGAACAGGAGGTCACCGAGCGGGTTGTCCAGGCGCTCTTCGACCGCCAGCAGGAGGAGGTCCGCGCCAGCCACATCCTCCTGCGCGTCACGCCGGAGGCCGCGCCCGCCGACACGCTCGCGGCGTTCACAAAGCTGTCCGCGATCCGCGACTCCATCGTTGCTGGGGCCGATTTCGCCGCGCTCGCGCAGGCCGAGTCCGAGGACCCCTCAGCGGCCACCAACCAGGGCGACCTCGGCTACTTCTCCGGTGGCCGCATGATCGAGGCGTTCGAGGTGCAGGCGTACACGGTGCCCGTTGACAGCGTCTCGGAGGTCTTCCGCACGCGCTTCGGCTACCACATTCTCAAGGTCACCGACCGTCGCGGCGCGCGCGGCGACATCAGCGCCCGCCACATCCTGATCCGCTTCGGTGGCGAGACGGCGGCTGACTCCGCCGCGGCGCTCCAGACGATCACCGAGCTGCAGGGCCGCATCGCGGGCGGCGAGGACTTCTCGACGCTCGCGCGGCAGTACTCGGAGGACCCCGGCTCCGCCGAGAACGGGGGCGACCTCGGCTTCTTCGGCACCGGCCGCATGGTGCCGCCCTTCGAGCAGGCGGCCTTCGCGCTAGAGAACCCGGGCGACGTGTCCGACATCGTCCAGACGCGCTTCGGCTACCACCTCATCCAGCTCGTCGAGGTGCAGGCGCCGCCGTCGTACGACGAGGCCTACCCGGAGCTGAAGCGGCTCGCCGAGCGCCTGCCGCGTACCGCTCGCCTCCGCGAACAGCTCGCCCAAACCTACCAGGACCAGGTCGGCTTCACCTTCGACTCGACGCTCGTGGCCGAGGCCGTCGCGGGCCTCCCGGCGGACTCTGTGGTGACGCGTATTGACCAGGACGGCTTCGGGACCTACACCGACAGCACCTTCGCCACGGTCGGCGACGCAGGCTTCACGCTCGGTCAGTTCAAGGACGGCCTCCGCACCGCGCGCCCGACAGGCCCAACCCTCGACGCGCTGCTCGGCGCGATGAGCCGCTACCTCGCCGAGGAGACGATTACCATCGCCGCGCGCGACCTCGAAGACACCGACGCGGACTTCGCCCGCATCATGAAAGAGTACGCCGACGGCATCCTGCTCTTCGCCATCTCGGAGGACTCCGTGTGGACGGTCGCGCAGACCGACACCACCGGCCTCGAAGCGTACTTCCAGGAGCGTCAGGCGAGCTACCAGTTCCCTGAGCGTCGCCGCGTCATCGCCTACTCCAGCCGCGTCGACTCCGTGCTGGCGCGCGTCGGCGAGTTCCTCGATGGCGGCGTCAGCCCGATGGGCATCCAGGAGCGCCTCGCCACGGACAGCATGAGCGTCCGCATCGACACGGTCTTCGTCTCGGAGCCGAGCGATACCGCCTACGACCGCGCCTTCGACCTGGAGATCGGTGCCCGCACCGAGGTGCTCGCCAACCGTTCGACGCGCACCATCCTCGTGCTCGACGGCATCGAACTGCCCCGTGGCAAGACGCTGCAGGAAGCCCGCGCTGAAGTGCTCACCGACTATCAGGACGACCTCGAAGCAGCCTGGGTGGCTCGCCTCCGCGAGCGCTACGACGCCCAGACCTACCCCGACGTGCTCGCGGATGCCTTCGCCGAGGAGAAAGCCGCGCTGCCCGAGATGGCGACCGAGTAGCTCTCGTGAGGCGCGCTGCCGTCGCGTCGCGCTTGCTCTGCAATATTCGGCCCCGCTCGACGGTTGTAGCGGGGCCGTTTTTTCCTTCCGCCCGCCTGTGTCCTTGCTCCGTGTCCCCGTTCGCCTGGCCCTCGTCGCGGGCCTGCTGGTCGCTGCCCTCGCGGGGCTGGCGGCGTGTGAGCGTACGGTGGTGCCGGAGAGCTACGTCGCGCGCGTCGGCGACCGCTACCTCTCGGAGGACGAACTGGCCGTTGCCATGCAGGCCCGGCCGACGGGGCTCGACAGCCTCGCTGCCCGCATGCAGGTGATCGACCAGTGGGTAACCGGCGAACTGCTCGCGCGCGCGGCCCGTGCGGCTGACCTCGCCGACAAGCCCAGGGTGGAGCGCCGCCTCCAGGACAGCGAGCGCGCCGTCCTCGCCGACGCCTACATCGAGGCGCTCTACGACGAACGCCAGCCCGCCCTCGACGACAGCGAGGTGCAGACCTACTTCGAAGCCAACCAGGAGCGCCTGAGGCTGCGCGAGCCCTACGTCCGCGTCCGCTACCTCCGCTTCGCCAGCGAGAGCGAGGCCCAGACGGCCCGCGCAGCGCTCGTGCAGGCCGTCCGCTCTGCCACACCCGACTCGCTCTGGCGGCGCGTCGCCGAGACCTACGCTGCGACCCCCACCGCGGCCATCGGGCTAAGCGAGGCCTACTTCCCCGAGAGCCAACTGCGCCAGCGTCTCCCTGACGTGGGCGCCGTCTTCCGGCAGTATGCGCCCAGCCAGATCGCGCCCGTCCTCGAACTGGGCGACCAGTACCACGTCTTTCAGGTCGTCGACCGCGCTGACGCGGGCACGCTGCCCGAGTTGGGCTGGATCGAGGAAGACCTGCGCCGCCAGATGCTCATCGACGCGCGCCGCCAGCTGATTTCCCGCGAGGTGCAGGCGCTCAAGAGCGAGGCCCAGGCCTCGGGCGCCCTCGACCTTCCCGACTGATCGCGGGGTCTTGTGCTCCGCTGCCCCTTTTTATCCCTTAGCCTCCCACCCATGCATCGCCTCCGTTTTCTCGCGTTGCTCCTCGTGCTGCCGCTGCTGACGCCCACCGCCTCAGCGCAGAACGAACAACTGCTCGACACCATCGTCGCCGTCGTGGACGGAGAGGTGGTGCTTCATTCCGAGGTGGTCTTCGTGGCCCAGCAGATCGCGCAGGGGCAAATCGCCACCGATGCGGTCTACAGCCAGGCCCTCGACGAGTTGGTCGGCCAGAAGGTGCTCCTCGCCGAGGCGCAGCGCGACACGACCATCATCGTGGAGCCCGACCAGGTCGACCAGGTGCTCGATCAGCGACTTGGGCAACTCACGCAGCAGCTCGGCAGCGAGGAGGCGCTCGAAGAGGCCTACAGCCGCCCGATCGCGCAGATCCGGCAGGACTTCCGCGACGAGATCGAGAAGCAGCTGCTCACCCAGCAGATCCGCGACCGCAAGATGCGCACGGTGCGCGTGACGCCATCGGAGGTGCAGGAGTTCTTCGACGAGATCCCCGCCGCCGAGCTCCCCGAGGTGCCTGAGATCGTGCGCGTGGCCCACATCGTGCGCCTGCCTACGCCTGACGAGGAGGCGCGCGAGGCGGCCGTCGCCGAGATCACCGCCATCCGCGATACGATCCTGACCGAGGCAGCTACCTTCGAAGACATGGCCCAGCGCTACTCCGACGATCCCGGCTCGCGCACCCGCGGCGGCCGCATCGCCAACGTGAGCGTCCGTGACCTCGTGCCCGAGTTCGGAGCCGTGGCGAGCACGCTGGAGCCGGGTGCCGTCTCTCAGGTCTTCGAGACGAGCTTCGGCTACCACGTCATGCGCCTCAACGAGCGCCGCGGCGACATGATCGACGTGAACCACGTGCTCATCCAGGTGGACGACAGCGCCGTGGACCCGGCCGAAGCCATCGGGTTGCTGGAGACGCTCCGCGACTCGCTCGTCACGCAGGAGGTCCCCTTCGAGGCGCTCGCCAAGCGCCACTCCGAGGACCCCTTCTCGGCGACGCAGGGTGGCTACGTCACCGACCCGCGCACGGGCGACCGCAACCTCCAGCTCGCGCTCCTCGGCCCGCAGTGGCAGGCCACCGTGGACACGATGAGCGTCGACGAGGTGAGCGCGCCCGCCGAGGTACAGCTTCTCGACGGTACGCGTGCCTGGCACATCGTGCTGCTGCAGCGCCGTACGCCGCCGCACACGCTCGACCCGATCACCGACTACGCGCTGCTGAGTGAGTATGCCCTCCAGGAGAAGCGCCAGAGCGAACTCGTCGCCTACATCGGGCGCCTCCGGGAACGCGTGCAGGTGATGATCAAGAGCGACCGCTATGTCGCGCCGGAGCAACGCGCTGGAACTCTGGGCGGCACCTAAGCCTAGTGCGTGCTGGTCATTGCGATCGCGCCTGAATAGTCCCCCGTTTACGCTTGCTTCCTCTGCTCATGTCTAGCCTGCCCTCCGCTTCCGATCCTGCTGCTGTCGAGGCGTTGCACGACGCCTATGGGCGGCTTCGCCGGGAAGTCGGCAAAGTGATCGTGGGGCAGGAGGCTATCGTGGAGGGCGTGACGGTGTGCCTGCTCGCGCAGGGCCACTGCTTGCTCGTGGGCGTGCCGGGCCTCGCCAAGACGCTCCTCATCCGCACCCTCGCGGACGCCATCGACCTCTCGTTCAGCCGCATCCAGTTCACGCCCGACCTCATGCCGGGCGACATCACCGGCACCGAGATCATCGAGGAGGACCCGGCGACCGGCCGCCGCTCGTTCAAGTTTGTCAAAGGCCCGCTCTTCGCGCAGGTCATCCTCGCCGACGAGATCAACCGCACGCCGCCTAAGACGCAGGCCGCGCTCCTCGAAGCGATGCAGGAGCGCCACGTCACCGCCGCCGGGCAGACGTTCCCGCTCGACGCGCCGTTCTTCGTGCTCGCCACGCAGAACCCGATCGAGCAGGAGGGCACCTACCCGCTGCCGGAGGCGCAGCTCGACCGCTTCATGCTCAACCTCTGGCTCGACTACCCGAGCTTCGAGGAGGAGGTGGCCGTCGTCCGCAACACGACCGGCGCGGCCAAGCCCGTCATCGAGCCGGTGCTGAGCCTGGATGAGTTGAAGCTGTTCCAGGACCTCGTGCGCCAGGTGCCGGTCGCGGACAACGTGATCGAGTACGCCGTGCGCCTCGCCGCGCGCACCCGCCCGGGCCGCGAGGGCACGCCCGACTTCGTCAACGAGTACCTCTCGTACGGGGCCGGGCCGCGCGCGTCGCAGTACCTCATCCTCGGCGCGAAGGCGCGGGCGCTGCTCGGCGGCCGCGTGACGCCGCTGCGCGAGGACGTGCAGGCGATGGCCGTGCCGGTGCTGCGCCACCGCATCGTGACCAACTTCAACGCCGAGGCCGAAGGCGTGACGCCGGTGGACGTGATCGGCCGGATTGTGGACTTGTGATGTTCGATTGTCGTTGTTTCGCCCGTCGAACATCGAACAGCACCCTCTGACATGATGCAGGCTCAGTCGCTCCCCGCGCCGCTGGAGGCGGCCGTGGACTCGGCGCAGGTCGACACCGCACAGGCGGACACGTCGGCCATCGGACAGCTCAACGAGGCCATCGAGGAGACGGGCCGCGCGCTCGCCGAGGGACGCTTCGACCTCGTCTACGAGCAGCTCTCGGGCATCCTCGTCTCCTTCGTGCTGGAGAACCTGCTCCCGGCGCTGCTGGTGGGCGGGCTCTTCTGGGTGATCTACAAGGTCATCACCGGCGTGCTCGACCAGGCGCTCAAGCGCAGCAAGCGGCTCGACGCGGGCGTACGGAGCCTGCTCGTGAAGTCGGCGCGGCTGCTGCTGGGTGTCTTCGGCGTGATCCTCGTGCTCGCCCAACTCGGCATCGACGTGACGGCGGCCGTCGCGGGTCTGGGGATCGCGGGCCTCGCGCTCGGCTTCGCGGCGCGCGACACGATGGAAAACCTCATCGCAGGCGTGACGGTGCTCCTCGACCAGCCTTTCCGCGTGGGCGACAACATCGAGGTAGACGGTGTCTTCGGCACGGTCACCGAGATCACGCTCCGCTCGACGCGCCTGCGGACGCTCAACGCCGAGATTGCCATCTTTCCGAACACCGTGATGATCACGAGCCGCGTGATCAACCACACGATGCTCGACACGCTGCGCGTGGTGGTGTCGTTCGGCATTGCCTACAAAGAGAGCCCGCAGCAGGCCCGCGAGGTGGTGCTCGGGATCACGGAGGGCGACCCGCGCCTGCACCCGTCGTACACGCCGAAGGTGGTCGTCACCGAGATGAGCAGTTCGAGCGTGGACATGGAGCTGCGTGTCTACCTCAACGACCCGCGTCAGGAAGTGCTGGTCCGACTTGACTACAAGGAGAAGATCTTCGAGACGCTCAAGGCCGCCGACATCGAGATCCCGTTCCCGCACCTGCAACTGTTCATCGACGAGGCGAAGGCATTCGAGGACACGCCGTTCTTGCAGCGCGCGCTCAACGACGGCGGCGGGGCGGGCGGGCGCGCCGAGGCGTAGCTTCGCCCTATGAAGGTGTGCACGTGTGAGCGCATGGGCGTGCGCGACCTGAACACGTTCATGCGTCCGCGCCTCCACACCTCGCTGCACTGAAGCTGTGCTACTCTGGTCCCGGCTCCGCGCTGAAGTGGCAGCGTACCCGCGTACGTTCTGGGTGCTGTGGGTTGGGACGCTCGTCAACCGGCTCGGGCTGGTGGTGGTGCCGTTTCTCACGCTCTACCTCACGACGGAGCGCGGGCTGCGACCGAGCATGGCGGCAGCGCTGCTCTCCGGCTACGGCCTCGGCGCGTTCCTGTCGAGCTTCGCGGGGGGCCTCCTCGCGGATCGGTGGGGGCGGCGCCCGGTCCTGCTGATGGGGCTGCTCGGCGGCGCGGCGCTTGTGGCGCTCGTGCCCTTCGCGACGGCGCTACCGGCGCTCGCCGTGCTCGTGATCGCGCTCGGGTTCGTGACGGAATCGTACCGCCCCGCGGTATCGGCGGCCATCGTCGACCTCGTAGCGGAGGAGCAGCGGACGCGCGCCTTCGCGCTGTTCTACTGGGTCATCAACGTCGGCACGGCCATCGCGCCGGTGCTCGGTGGCGTGCTCGTGCTGTGGTCCTATGACCTGCTCTTCGCGCTCGATGCCGCGACGATGCTCGTCTACGGCCTGGTGGTAGCTGCGCTGATTCCAGAGACGCGGCCCGATCGCAGCGCGGAGGACTCCAGGGCCGAGGCTGCGATCGTCTCGGAGGCTCGCGCGCTCGTTGCGCTGCGCGACCCGGCGCTGCTCGGCCTTTCGGCCTGCACGCTGCTGCTGGCGGCGCTGATGTTCCAGAGCCTCTCCGTGCTACCGCTCGTGATGGCGTCGCAGGGGCTCCCGGAGACGGCCTACGGCTTCGTGGCGGCGACGAACGGGCTCGTGATCGTGCTGCTGAGCTTGCCCATTGCGCGGCTCGTGGAGCGCCGGCCACCAAGCGCGGTGCTGGTGAGCGCGGCGCTGCTGTTCGCGGCAGGGTTTGCGTTGCACGTCCCGGCAGCCTCGCTGGCGAGCCACGCCGCGGCTACAGCGGTGTGGACGCTCGGGGAGATCGCGCTGGTGACCGTGGCGCCGGTGATGGTGGCGCGGCTCTCGCCGGACGCGCTGCGCGGGGCCTACCAGGGCGTCTACGGGGCCGCCTGGGGGCTCGCCTTCCTCGTGGCGCCGCTGGCAGGCGGGATCGTCTTTGAGGAGGTGGGCCGCGAGGCGCTGTGGCTCGGCTGTGTGGGGGTGGGCCTCGTAGCTGCGCTGGGGTTTGCGGGGTTAGCCACGCTCCTACGGCAGCCGGCCCCGGGGATGGCCTGAGTGGACGGTCGGGGGTTTCGGCGAGCGCGCGCCTGTGATTTCTGAGAAGTAGGCAAATGAACGTTTTGGATGTTTTATTTCATCCGGTACTGAAACCAGGTCCCATAGGAACCGTTTGACTGCACCCCATCTCTCAGCCGCGTTGCACTTCTCTGGCTCTGCCTTTGCGAGCACTTCTGCTCCGGGCGCATGGCCCCCAACCCTCGCCGCCATGACTTCCACCGCTCCCCATTTTGACTTGCGCGGGCGCGTCGCGCTCGTGACTGGTGCCTCCTCGGGCATCGGGCGCGCCACGGCCATCGAGCTTGCCCGTTGCGGCGCTCAGGTGGTCATCAACTACCCCTTCTTCTCCGAAGCGCCCGCCGCTCGCGAGACGCTGCGCCTCGTGGAGGAAGCGGCTCGGTCCTCAGCTGCTCGGCATCGCCACATGGCTGGGGACGGGAGCTCCGTGCCTGTTCCCGTGCTCGCGGGCCACCTCACCATGGGGGATGGCCTGGATGCCAAAGACACACCGCCGGTCGGCCTGCTGGTGCGCGCCGACGTGTCCGACGAGGACGACGTCCGCCAGATGTTCGAGGAGATCGCAGCCGTCTACGGCCCGCTCGACATCCTGGTCAACAACGCGGGCATCCAGATCGAGGCGCCGTCGCACGAGGTCACGATGGACGACTTCGACAAGGTCCTCGGTGTGAACCTACGCGGCGCCTTCATGGTGGCGCAGGGCGCGATCCGCCAGTTCCGCGCGGCGGGCAAGCCCGGCACCATCGTCAACCTGTCGAGCGTCCACGAGAAGATCCCGCGGCCGAGCTACCTGTCGTACTCGATCAGCAAGTTCGGCATCAAGGGTATGACGCAGACGCTCGCGCTGGAGTACGCCAACGACGGCATTCGCGTCAACGCGGTGGCGCCGGGGGCCACCGAGACACCGATCCAGAGCTGGCTGCACGACTCGGCACAGACGGCGGTCGTGGCCTCGCACATCCCGCAGAAGCGCATCGCGCAGCCGGAGGAGATCGCGCACGCCATTGCCTACCTGGCGTCGGACGTGTCGCGCTACGTCACCGGCCAGACGCTCTTCATCGACGGCGGGCTGACGCTCTTCGCGGACTTTCAGGAACCCTGGAGCGGCTGAGGACGGCGTATCCGCACGCCTCCACCACACCTCGGCTGCCCACCCTGCGGCCCTGCCTGGAACGGGCAGGGCCGCTCCCTTTAGGTGCCGTCTACCTCGAAGACACGGGCTTCCTCCCGCTGGAGTGCCTCGATGACGCGGGCGATGTGCTCGCTCTCGTCCACGCCGAGTTCGGCGATGCCCTGCTGGATGTCGGCGCGGCTCACCGCCGCTGCGAAAGCCTTGTCCTTGAGCTTCTTGCGCACCGACTTTACCTTCATGCCGCCCATGCGTGTAGGCCGCACGAACGCGACGGCGGTGACGAAGCCCGATAGCTCGTCCACGGCGAAGAGCGCTTTGGCGAGCAGGCTCTCGCGGGGCGTACCGGAGTAGAGCGCGTGGCCGAGGATGGCCGTACGGATGTCCTCAGAGACGCCCAGCCGTTCGAGTTCGCGCACGCCGACGTACGGGTGCTCGTCTAAGCTGGGGTGTCGCTCGTAGTCGAGGTCGTGGAGGAGGCCGGTGATACGCCACGTCTCCTCGTCCTCGCCGAAGTGCTCGGCGTAGCGCGCCATGCTCGCGGCGACAGCGAGGCCGTGGCGGCGCAGGCTGGCTGTGCGTGTCCAGTCGAAGAAGAGGGCTTCAGCGTCGGCGTAGGTCACGGGCACGAAGTTGGAAGGTGGAGTGGAAGGGCACACACGGACTACGCAACACATCCGGGCGTCGTCGTTCGAGAACCTCCGACTCAGATCGCCCCGCGTGCTTTCAGGGCAAGGTAGCGGTTGATCGTGTCGACGGTGAGCGTCTCGGGCGTGGTGAGCAGCGCGCCGATGCCGTGGCGCTGGAGCGTCCGCGCCACCTCCTCCTGCTCGTAGGCAAACTGCTCGGCGACGGTCTTGACGTAGACCTCGCTCACGCGTTCGGCGGGCCGCCCACGCAGGTCGCGCAGCGCCGTGTTCTCGAAGAAGACGACCACGAGCCGATGCTGCCGCGCGATGGCGCGCAGGAGTGGCAGCCGCCGGTCGAGGCTGGCGCGCGTCTGGAGGTTGGTGAAGAGCAACAGCAAGCCCCGCTGCGGAAGTTGGCGGCGGACCGTCGCGTAGAGCGCCTCAAAGTTGGGGTCTTGGAAGCCTGGCTGCTGCGCGTAGAGCGCTTCGAGGAGACGCGGCAACTGCGTGCGGCGGCGCGAGGCAGGCAGCACCGTCTTCATGCGCGCGTCGAAGGTGACGAGGCCGGCCTTGTCGTTCTTGAGCAGCGCCACGTTCAAGAGCACGAGCGTGGCGTTGATCGCGTGGTCCACGAGCGTCATCCCGTCGAACGGGTCGCGCATGGCCCGGCCCATGTCGATCACGGCGTAGATCGGCTGCGCGCGCTCGTCCTGGTACTGGTTGACCATCAGCGTGCCGCCGTGGCGGAGGTCGCCGCTGCGGGCGGTGGCCTTCCAGTTGATCGCGCGGCGGTCGTCGCCGGGGACGTACTCGCGGATCTGGTCGAACTCCATCGTGTGGCCGATGCGGCGCACGCGCTTCACGCCGACCTCGGCGAGCCGGTTGCTCTCGGCGAGGAACGCCCACCGGCGCATCTGGAGGAACGATGGGTAGACCTTGACCTCTTGGTCGGCCTCCGCGCGGATGCGGCGCAGCAGCAGCCCAATCGGCGAGGCAACGTAGGCGTTGATCGCGCCAAAGTGATAGACGCCGCGCTCAACGGGCCGCACGGCGTAGTCGACGGTGTGCGCAGCGCCAGGCATGAGCGGGAAGCGGAAGTCGAGGGTGCGCTCCTGGAACTGCACCGGCACCTCGTCGATGAGCCGCACGCGGACGGGGAAGGGGTAGCGGCTGACCACCCGCACGGCCACCGGGTTGGGATCGCCGTTGGAGAGCTTGTCGGGGACCTCACGCTCCAGCGCTAGGCCCGAACGGTCGCCGCCCCGCCAGAGGAGAACGGCATCCACAAGCACGGCGACTACGAGCCCGTATACAGCCAACCGCGTCACGCCCTCCACGAACGGCACCCAGTAGCCGAGCACGAACAGCCCTACGATCGTTCCGAGCACGGCGAACAGCCGCGTCGGCGCGTACAGGTCGAGCGCCGCGCGCCACCGCGCCGGAGGTTTGGCCGAAGCCCCTTCGCGCTTGCTGCCCTTCGTTCGTCCCGCGCGTTCGCCGTCAGTCACCGCGGCACCTCCACGCTCTGCACCACGCGGTCGACGACGGTGTCGATACGGACGCCTTCGATCTCGCGCTCGGGCGTGAGCTGGAGACGGTGCCGGAGCACGGGCGGCGCGATCGTGCGCACGTCGTCCGGCGTCACGAAGTCGCGGCCGGCCATCGCCGCGACGGCCTTGGCACCGGTGAGCAGCGCGAGCGAGGCGCGGGGACTGGCCCCGAGCGCGAGCGCCGGGTGGGTCCGCGTCTGTGCCACGATGGCGGCGATGTAGCCGAGCAGCTTCTCGTCGACGTAGAGCGTCCGCACGGCGGCCTGCGCGGCGAGGACCTCGTCGGCGGTGAGGACGGGCTGCACCTGCTCCAGGTCGAGCCGCCCGCCCTGCGCCTGGAAGCCCGCCAGGATGCGCGCCTCCTCCTCGGGCGTCGGATAGCCGACCTCGATCTTGAAGAGGAAGCGGTCAAGTTGCGCTTCCGGCAGGCGGTAGGTGCCCTCGTGCTCGATGGGGTTCTGCGTGGCGAAGACGTGGAACGGCGCCTGCATCGGGTAGGTCGTCCCGTCGACCGTGACCTGCCGCTCCTCCATCACCTCGAAGAGCGCGGCCTGCGTCTTGGCGGGCGCGCGGTTGATCTCGTCGATGAGCACGAGTTGACCGAAGACGGGGCCGGGGTGGAAGTCGAAGGCGCGCGTCTCGGGGTTGAAGACCGTCGTGCCGACCACGTCGGCGGGCATGAGGTCGGGCGTGAACTGGAGGCGCGCGAAGTCGGCGGAGACGGCGCGGGCGAGGAGCTTCGCCGTAAGCGTCTTGGCTACGCCGGGCACGCCTTCGATGAGCATGTGCCCGCCCGCGAGCACCGCCGCCACGAGTTCGTCGAGGAACTGCGCCTGCCCGACGAGCAGCTTGCGCACCTCGGCCTTGAGGCGGTCAACGGCGGCCGCCACGCCCGACAGGTCGGTCCGGGCCTCGAACAGCGGCGCGTAGGGTGACGGGGAAGCGTTCTGGTCCGAAGGGACCGCCGTGGATGGCTCGCCAGACCCGTCGGGCGGCAGGGGATTCGGAACGCGCGGCCCATTGTCCATAACGGTGTGAGCGGGATTGTTTTGAGGGTGAAATCGACTGGAGCCGGACGTGGCAAGCGCGCGGAATCTACGTGCCCGGTCGCCTCCCGTTTGGCTTCGGTGACCCTCGCTCTCCAACCGCATCCGACCATGCCCGTTGCTACCGTCCGCACCCTCGGCGTTCTGCTCGCCCTGTGCGTCGTCGGCGCGCTGCCGCTCCGTGCTCAAATCACGCTACCCGCCTCGCTCGAAGCCGACCGCATCGGTCGGACCGTCACCGTCGCCACGCGCCTCGTCCAGACCGACGTGAGTGCCCTTGCCGCCATTGACGGGGCGAACCAGACGTGGGACCTCTCCGGCCTGCCCTTCGGCCCGCAGGCGACGACCATCGACTTCGACTACCTCCCGTTCTCGGGCGACCTCCCGGCCGCCGATGTCGAGCCGATCCGCACGTCGGACTATGTCGTGCGCTCGGAATTCCGCGTGGCCGACCAGGTGACGACGACCTACAGCTACCGCGCGCTCTCGAACGACTCGCTCTCCACGACCGGCTCGCCCTCGGTCGGCGACGCCAACCTCGACGGCACGCCGGACACGACCGTCGTCCGTAATACGCCGCCGCTGCTCGACGCCGTCTACCCGATCACGTTCGGCGCAGCGTGGGCAGACTCGACGACGCAACGCACGCAGATTCCGGGCCTTCCAACAGAGACGGAAGCCGACGTCAAGACCGACGTGGCGGTTGACGGGTGGGGCACGCTCGTCACGCCCGACGGTTCGTTCGCCTGCCTGCGCCTCTCCCGCACGACGACGGTGAGCTTCTTCGGGAGCGACTTCGTGACGGAGACCGTCGAACTCGTCACCGCCGATGGGGTCACCGCCGTGCTCGACGTGACCAACGGCTCGGCCTCCTACAGCATCGCGACGGTGGGGGCGTCCACCGAGCAGCCCGTTCCCACGATGCCACTGAGCCTCGACGCCGCCTACCCGAACCCGTTCGCGACGACGACGCGCCTCGCCGTGACGCTGCCACGCGCCACCGAGGCGACGCTCGTGGTCTATGATGTCCTGGGACGCCGGGTCGCCACGCTGGCAAACGAGCAGTCCAGAGCAGGCACGCAGGCATTTGCGTGGACGCCGGACGCGGCGCTGGCGAATGGGGTCTACGTGGCGGTGCTTCGCGCGGACGGCCAGACCGTGAGCCGGCGGCTGTCGCTCCAGCGCTAAATCGGTCCGCGCATCTAGCGCGCGGCACACTCCGCGCGGGCTGGGGCGACGGCATGTGGTGGTGTTCGTCGCTCCAGTCTGCCGTGGAGGCTGTGCGCGTAGCCACGCTAGACCTGCATCAGCGCGTGCAGCCGCCGGTCGAGTTCGAGCAGGTCGTCGTCGGACACCGCGCGGGTTTCGGCGCGGCGGAGGCGTGCAAAGAGGGCGACGATCTCGCCCTTGTTCTGCCCGAGTCGGACGGCGACCTGCGCGGCGCTCTCGTCGGAGAGGTCGAGGCCGTCGAGGTGGGTGCGGCGGCGGAGGCGGTCGAGGAGGACGCGCCGTTGCGTGGCGGCCAGGGCCCGCGTGTCGCCGCGCGTGTGGTGGAGCCGGCCCACACTCTCCACAAAGCTCGCCATCGCGTTGGGAGGCGGCGTGACGACGGGGACGGGGCGTTGCCAGCGCCGCGCCCGGAGCAGAAAGAACAGCAGCACCGTCACGAGGGCGAGGACGTAGGCCCAGCGCAGCGCTGGCGTCGCGAAGACGTAGCGCAGCGGCGACGTGTCGAGGTCGCGGCCGGGCTTGTAGTAGCTGTCCCAGAGCACCGGCTGGTCGGGGAGGTAGGCCATCGCCGCGGCGAGGTAGGATGCGGCCTCGCCGGTGCCGTCGCGGTCAGGGTCGTCGGCAAGCAGCACCACGTTGGAGAACACCGTCGGCGTGGTGAGCAGCAGGACCTGCCCGTCACCCACGGGAAGCCGGGCGAAGTTGGCCCAGTCGTCCGCCGTCGTGCCGAGGACCGTCGCGCCGCCGTGGTCGAGCTCGCTGAAGCGCCACACGGGCACCTCTGCCTTCAGGTCGAAGTGGCCTGCATCCAGACGGCCTCGGGCGAGCGAGGGACTCGCTAGGCGCAGCGTGGTGTCGGTGCGCACGAAGCGCCAGCGCTGCGTGGCGGGGTCGTTCTCCGGGTCGAACGTCTCGTTGGGGCGGCGTCCCGAGAAGCGTGTCACGACGCCGAGCGTGTCGGCAAAGGTGCCGCGTATCCGCTCGGCCGCTACGAACACCGTGTTGCCCGCCGCGGCGAAGTCGAGCAATTCGGCGGTCTCGATGGGGTCCGGCACGAAGGTGTCGGTGACGAAGACGTAGGTGTGCCGGTCGGGCGGTCCTGTGTCTTCGGCTGCGGCGTCGAGTGCGCGGAGGCGGACGAAGGGCGGCTGCGTGACGCGCTCCACCGAGAACCAGTCGTCGAAGAGGCGCCAGGCGATGGCCGCTCCGTAGGGCCGCGTGTCGTCGTGGAGGAAGCTGTAGCGCCAGTCGATGGGCGTCTCGCGCGAAACCTCGGCGAGCGTGAGCAGCACGAAGAGCGCCGCGATGACCGCGATGATGCCCCGGCGACTCATGGGCGGCGTGCGGGCTGGGTGGACGCCTCGTCGGTCGTAGCGGCACCTGGGGCGGCACCCGGGGCGGTACTGCCAGGCGAGGCAGCGCTGAGCGCGGTCTGCGCGACGTCCTCCATCGACACAGCGAAGCGGCGGCGGACCTCGGCGTAGAGCGCGGCGTCCACGTTGAAGTCGCCATACCAGGCGGCCTCGAAGAGGCGCGTGAGGTCGCGGAAGGCCGGGACGAGGTCGGCACGCGAGCCGCCTTCGAGCGCGAGCGCGTAGGCGCGGTTGGTGGTGGCGGGCGTCCACACGATGAGGTCGCGCTCGGCCAGCGCTTGGAGGAGCCGGAGGTAGCGAAGGCGCACGGCGAGGGGCCACGCCTCGGTACGCTCGGCGTCGGTGAGCAGTGCGCCGAGGTCCACCTCGTCGAGCGCCGTCAGGTCGTCGAGTGCCTCGACGGTGGCGGCGGCGCGCTCGCGGCGCTGGAAGACCCCTCCGAAGTCAGCCCCGAGCAGCTTCAGGAAGGCGAACACGAGCGCGGCGATGGCGATGCCGTAGATGACCCACCGCTGCACGTCCGGGGACACCGACTCGCCCGCCGGGCGGAAGAAGCGGTCGTTGAGCCACTGCATCAGCCGGTCCCACAGCGACGGCTGCTGCGTGACGACGCGGTCGTAGGCAAAGTCAGGGTCGGCACGGAAGCCGTCGAGCACGGGAGTCGCCACCGCCCGCGGCGCGAGGGCCGACGAGTCACGCGGCAGGGCGGCCACCGACACCGACCGTTTGTCGGCCAGGGCCGCCGCACGCTCGATCTTCTCGGAGCGTTCCGATGTGGCGGTCTCCGTCGGTTTCGTCTGCGCCAGCGCCGGAACAGCCGTGGCGAACACCAGCGCGAGGACGCTGAGCCGGAGCAAAAGGAGAGGGGACGGGCGGGGCATGACGCCGGAAGCTACACCCTGCCGCAGCGCGAACGCGGGCGCGCCTCGCCCATGAGCAGGGTACTGGAACGTCGCGTGGCTCATCGATGCGGTTACCAGGACGGCGGCGCGTTTGGGGCGTCGAGGTCGTCCAGCGCGTCCACACGGGCGCTCAGCGTGACGTCCTCGGCCTGCTCGACCAGCGAGCCGTAGAGCAGCGCTGCACCCGTGTTCCAGAAGAAGATGCCGACGACTGTGAGCGCGAGCAGGGTGAGCGCCATCGGCACGAACGCAAGCGCGCCGACGAGACCGCTCAGGCCCAGCGACGCCACCACCAGCCCGCCAGCGAACCCAGGCACGAAGGAGGCGACGAAGAAGCCGACCATCAAGAGCAAGTAGAGCAGCAGCGTGGTGAGGAAGGCCTGGCCCCAGCGTAGCTTCACCAACTCGTAGGCGCGTGCGATCGATTCCACGAGCTCGGCCCCGCGCAGCGTGTAGATCGCAGACGGGAGAAGGAGCACGGGCAGAAAAGCGACGTAGAGAATGAGGTAGACCAGGATGCCCAGGAGAGGGACAAGCGTGACCAGTTGCGCAACGCCCGACAGCAGCGCGATCAGGATGGCCAGCCCGAAGAGCGGCCAGAACAGGTGCCCGGTTTCCGCGCGGAGCAGGCTGGGCGTCACCATGCCGGGGCCCTCCTCGTGGTAGAGCCGGAGGTAGGCATAGCACGCCGCGTTGAAGAGCAACAGGGTGACGGCCAGGCCGATTGCACTCAGTACGGCGAGCGTCACGCCGAGCCCGATGCTGACGTCGCCAACCAGCAGCCAGAGCGCCGCGGTGCCCGCCAGCAGCGACGCTGCGAACACCGGGCCGACGAAGCCGCTGATCCCTTCGAGCAGGTCGCGGAGGTTGGTGCGGACGAACTCGATGGCGTCGCCGATGACCTGGGTGGCCGTGCGCGGCGCGAAGAAGCGGAGCCCGTCGAACTCATCGAACGCGTTGTCGAACGCGTCGTTGCCAAACGGGTCGTCGGTGCGATAGGCGTCGTCCATAGGAGGCGAGCGGGTATGGGTGGGAGGGGCGTCGAGGTAGCTGGATCGATAGGCCCCAGCTGAAACAGCGCAACGCCGGGTGAACACGGCGCTCGGCGGTTCACCAGCCTTCGGAGTTGGCAGGCGGGTCGCGGTCGTCGAGGTCGTCCACGCGGCGCTTCAGGTCGACGGCCTCCGAGCGCTCGACGAGGTTGAAGTAGTGCAGCGTCGCCGTGATGACGGGGAGCCCATAGATCGGGTAGAGCAGCAGACCTAGGGCGCCGCTGGCCACCGCGACCACGTTGCCCATCAGGTCGCCCAGCGCGAACGCGAGGACGATCGCCGGCACCGACACCAGGGTCACGAGCACGAAGACGACGATCATGATCAGGATCACGGTCAGCAGCGAGGCACCCCAGTGCCCCTTCATCAGCGTTCGGGTCCGTCTGAAGGCGCTGCCCAAGCCCTCGGCGTCGAAGACGCGCGCGACCGGCCACATCCACATGATCGGCCCGAGAAACAGGAGGCCCCCGAGAAACGCGATCTGTCCGAGACACGGGAGGATGTTGGCGAAGACGAGGACGGTCACCAGCGCCGTGGTCGCGATCATCACGCCGCCCACGGGGAGGAGCAGCGGCTTCGTCGCCTCCCACAGAACGCCCGGCGGAATCGACCCAGCCTCGCCGTTGCGGTAGCGCTGGAGATACGCCAGGGTGGCGGCCTGCATGAGCACGAACACGACCAAGCCCAGCACCGAGGAAAGGGCTACCAGCCCCAGCGACGGTCCCGCGCCCAGAGCCTCGGGGTCGAGCTCGCCGCTGAGCATCGCCGTGAGCATCTCCATCGACTGCGCCTGCGCGCCCGAGACCACCGAGACGACGAGGTTGAGCACCACGATCGGCAGGACGAGCACGATGATGCCCACAGCATACTCGCGTCCGCTGTGCCGCAGGAAGTCGAACGTGTCGCTGAGGGCGTCGCCGACCTGCCGGCGCCTCAGGAAGGGAATGCGCGTCCCGGAGAACGATGCGTCGTCGTAGTAGTCGCTCATGGGGTCGAGAGAGAAGGTCGAGCAGGAGCAGAGGTCAGGGCGAGGCGACCGCGGGCACGGCCTTCGCTATGGCCTCCGTCACGGCCTGCGCTGCAGGCAGCCGTGCCGCCTCGTCCTCGCGATGGCAGCGGATCGGGAGCGCGACGAAGTACCACAGCAGGAACGCCGCCGAGGCACCGATGATGAGCACGCTCAGCACGGTCGGCATCTCGGTGTAGCGCGTCACGAAGCTCTCCAGCAGCCCCGCGGCCATGAAGATGGGCACCAGCCCGATGATGAGCTTGAGCCCCTGCCGCGCGCTGTGCAGAAAGGCCACGCCGCGCGGGTAGGTCCCCGGCGCGAGCAGCCCCCGCGCCATCACGAAGCCCGCGCCGCCCGCGAGGATGATCGCGCTGATCTCTAGCGTGCCGTGGATCCAGATGGTCAGCACGGACTCCAGAAAGACGCCCTCGTAGAACGCGTTCTGCTGGTAGAAAAACCCCTGGAAGGCGCCGACCATCACCCCATTGACGAGCAGGATGTAGACCGTGCCGAGCCCGGCGAGGATGCCCCCGGCGAAGGCGAGAAACGAGACGCGGATGTTGTTGATCGTAATCCCGAACGTCATGTCTACCTGATGCGCGTCCTTGTAGACGGCCATCGGGTCGCCCGCCTCAATGTTGGCGAGCGTCATGTTGACGTAGAAGTCGCCAAGGATCAGGCGCACGAACGTGGGGTCGCTCATCGTCGAGAGCACCCCGATGGCCACCATCGTGAGGAAGAGCGCGGCAGCGGCGAGGAGCGGGACGCGCTCGGCGTAGACCACGCGCGGCAGTTCCTCGCGCCAGAAACGGGCGACGCGGCTCCGTGCCTCCCGGCGGGTCCGGTGGAGGCGCGCGTGAGCCTGCCCGGCGAGGTCGTTGAGGTAGCGCGTCGTGGGCGAGCGCGGGTAAAACGTGCGGCTGTAGGCGAGGTCGTCGAGGAGGCGCACGTAGGCCTTGGCGAGCGCGTCGGGGGACGCGTCGCCGTCGGCGAGCGTGGTTTCGAGGGCCTGCCAGGCCTCGGCGTTCTGTCGGACGAAGGTGACTTCGCGCACGGGAGCGGTCGGCTGGGGAGCCGGTGGCGATAGGGAAGAGCGGTTTGGAGCGGCGAAGCTACGGCACGGGTGGGCCTCGGCTGGCACGGAGTTCAATGCCCGCGTCGATGGGTACGCAGAAACAACCCGTGCGCTACCGAAGCAGCGCGATGGAGGCTATGTTGCGGGCATGCGCACGCACCCTCATCGTCTCGCCTTCGCTCTGGTACGCGCCACGTGCCGTCTTCTGCTGTTCCTCGCGGTGCTCGCCGCGACGAGTCCAGGTGCGGCTGCGCAGACCGCGCCGCGCTGGCCAGCAAGCGCACTACTGATGGACGACGCGCCGGTGGGCAAGGTAGAGGCGAGCGAGGCGATCCTCGACCTGCCGCCTGGCTTCTACCGCGAGAACGCGGCCTCGGGGGCCGTCTTCGACACGCCCGTCGACCTGGCGGTTGCGCCGGATGGGCGGCTGTTCGTCGCCGAGAAGGGTGGACGCGTGTTCATCGTCGAGGACGGGGTCAAGCTGGATGTCCCGTTCCTCGACGTGAGCGCCGAGGTGCTCGACCACCACGACCGCGGCCTGCTCGGGCTGGCGCTCGACCCGGCGTTTGCCCAGAACGGGCACGTCTACCTCGTCTACGTCGTCGATCCCGACGGAGGCACCGGCTCCGACGAGGACGCTGAGCGCTTCGACGCCTTCGGGCGGGTGACGCGCTACACCGCGTCCGCCGCCGATCCCAACCGCGCCGACCCGGCCTCGCGCCGCGTGCTCCTCGGCGACACGTTCGCAGCGGGCATCCCGGCGTGCTACCTCTCGCACACCATCGGCACCATCGCCTTCGGGGCGGACGGCACGCTCCTCGTGGGCACGGGCGATGCAGCGTCGTACGAGGAGCCGGACACGGGCGGGCTCTACCCGGAATGCTTCGGGGCCGGACGGCTCGCGGCGACGGACGATCTCGGGGCCTATCGGTCGCAGCACCTCGGTAGCCTCGCGGGCAAGATCCTGCGCCTGGACTCGGCGACGGGCCTCGGGCTGCCCTCGAACCCGTTCTGGACAGGAGACGGTACCGACGCCGCATCGAAGGTGTGGGCCTACGGGCTGCGCAACCCGTTCCGCTTCGCCGTGGAGACAGTCACCGGCAGCGCGGACCCGGACGACGGCAGCCCCGGCACGCTCCACATCGGCGACGTGGGGTGGTACAGCTGGGAGGAGCTCAACGTGGCGCGCGGCGGCGAGAACTTCGGCTGGCCGTGCTTCGAGGGGCCGGAGCGCCAGGACTGGTACGAGCGCACCGCGCCGCCCGCCGGGTACGACTGCACCACGCTCGACCACACCGAGCCAGCGGGCCGGTGGAGCCATCAGGACCCCAGCCTCTCGTCCCTGCCAGGCCTGGAGAGCCGCTCGCTCGTCGGCGGGGCGGTCTACGAGGGCACGGCCTACCCAGCGCGCTACCACGGGCGCGTGTTCTATGCCGACTACCCCTATCGCTGGATCGGGACCGCCGTGTCGACGGCGCAAGGCTTGGTGGAACACGAAGTCTTTGGCACCAACGCGGGCTTCATCGTGGCGCTGCGCTACGACCCCGCCTCTGAGTGGCTGCACTGGATCGACATCGTCTTTAACCGAGTCTACCGGCTGGGCTATGACGGAGCCGACACGAACGCCAGCCCCGTGGCTGTGGCCTCGGCGAGCGCACCCTTCGGCGATGCCCTCCGCACGGTCGCGTTCGACGGCCGCGCGTCGTTCGACCCCGAAGGCGGCGCGCTCACCTACGTCTGGACGTTCGGCGACGGCACGACGAGCGATGCCGTGGCCCCGACGCATACCTACGCCGAGCCGGGCGCGTACACCGCCACGCTCGTGGTGACCGACCCTGAGGGAGCCTCAGCGCGCTACTTCCTCGACGTGGTGGTCGGCTCCGCGCCGCCGCTGGTGGTCGCGCTTCGGCCCGAGGACGGCACGACCGTGCCCATCGGCGGTGCGGTGCGCCTCGATGCCGACGTGCGCGACCCCGAGGGCGAGGCGGTGACCGTCCGCTGGGACGTGCTCCAACTCCACGACATCCACGAGCACCCGGACGTCTTCGAGGCCGAGGGGCCGTCGGTGCTATTCCCGATTCCCGACCACGGCATCCCCGGCGACTACGTCGGCTACCGCGTCCGCCTCACCGCTACCGACCCGGTGGGCGTCACCACCGTGCGCGACGTGATCCTGCACGCCGAGACGCCGCATGGCCTGCCCGAGGGCTGGCACACGCGCGACCTCGGCACCCGCACCCCCGGCGACGCCGACTGGCAGGACGGTACGCTGACGCTCACCGGCACTGGCCTCGCTCCCGACAGCACCCGCGACTACGCCCGCTTCGCCTACCAACGCCTCGACGGCAACGGGGTCTTCGAAGCGAGGCTCGACGCGCTCACCGGGCCGCCGGACGCCGTCGCGGGCGTGATGCTGCGGGCCGGGCTACGAGGTCGCGACGCGATGGCGTTCGCTCAGGTAGGTACCGACGGCACGCCCAGCCTCCGCGTGCGCCCTACCGAAGGCGACGCGGGCCGTGTGCTCCCGTGCGACGCCGGGGCGATGCCCGACCGCCTTGCGCTCGAACGTGTCGGCTCGACGGTGCGGATGCTCGTGGCGGCAGGGGAGAAGCCGCTACGGCCGTGTGCGACCGCGCAGATCGAGGCGGACGCGGTCGTCTACCTCGGCGTGGCGGTGGCGAGCCACGACGCCGAGCGCGCCGCCCAGGCCCGGTTCGTCGAGGTCGAGGGCGTACGGGTGAGCACCGACGCGCCCGTGCCGACTGCCCCAGCACTCCGTATCGCCGAAGTCTACCCCAACCCCACGCGCGACCTGCTCCACCTGCGTCTCGACGCGCCCAGCACGACCCCGCTCCGCATCGACGTGCTCGACGTGCTGGGCCGCCGGGTGCGCACGGCTACGGTTGTGCCGGGCGACGCGACGCTCGACGTTCGTGGCTTACCGCCTGGGACTTACACGCTGCGGGTGCAGAGCGACACCGACATCGTGCACACGCGGGTTACGGTGCTGTAAGTCACCGGCCTCCTTTGCGCTCGTCGATCAGTCCGACATAGCCCTGGTCGAACGTTGGGAACGCTAGCTGCTGGTCCCCGCGGCACCATCTGATCCAACCAGTCGCCTGGGTGACGGGGCGGACACGAAGTCGGCAGTCGAGCGGACTGACGCGTAGCCAGTCGCCTTGCACATCCTTAACGCGGAAGCAGTCCTCGCCTCTCGCTTCAACCGCCTCAGCGGCGTCATCTGGTTGAATACGCACGGGTTGTTCGTAGACGGGGAAGCCATCGGCGTCAAACACTGTCCTTGGCCCGTTTTCAGTCTGGATCCATGACGCAGCGCGTCCAACGAGGGTGCTCGAGTGGTATAGCTCTTCCCAGGTGAACGCAGCTACGTATCGCTCGTCTCGGATCCACAACGTTGTATCGGATTCCTCATGGACGACAACATGCAGCCACTTCCCTCGCTCACCGACCCAGCGAAGACCGAACGCAGATTTGTGTGGCCTATGAGCGAATGGACTGAACCAGACAGAGTCGCTGAACGTCGTGTAGGCAGGCCCGCCGTAAAATGGAAAGGTGACCGGCTCTAGTTCTCCGCCAAGTGCTTCGACGGGTACCACAGCTGAGTCAGAAGTGCCGTACCCGGGTGGCTGATAGAACAACAGGGTGCGCGCTACTTCTCGGGGCATCCGCCACGCGACAGAGTCTCCATCCGCATTCACTCGTCGCTCGACGACATATTCCTCTGGCTCGCTCACAAAGTTGTGCACCCGAATCGAATCAGTGGGCGGTGACGTGTTGAGAAGAACGAGGCCTTTGCCGAGCGAGCACGTCTCTTGAGCATGAGCGCTGCCAAGCGAAGTCGCGAGCATTGCACAGCAAAGCCAAGAGGCGGCAGGTAGGGAGGGCATCGGGCTTAGATCAGTGGCGAGGGTTACTGAGAGGCTAGGTGAGACGATGCTTAGGCGCAAGGGGATTGGTGAAGACGTGCAGCGAACCTGTTCCGTTGACCAACGTCGTAGGCGCTCGTTTCTCCTCTATCGCTTCTTGTCGTCATGTACGCGCCGGTTCTCTGGTGGCTCAAGCAAGACTTCCGCTTTGCTGACAACCCTGCGCTGTGTGCGGCCCTCGCCGAGGCCGAGGCACGGCGGACGACCGTGCTGCCCGTGTTCTGCGTCGAGCCGGCGATTCTGAACGCCGAGGAGACGGGGCCGCTGCACGTAGCCGCCTGGGCCGAGGCGCTCGCCGACCTCCGCGCCCGGCTCCGCACGCACGGCGGCGATGTGCTCGTCCTACACGCCGACGCCGTCGAGGCCTTCGATCGGCTGTACGCGGCACTCACGGAGGCGGGCGATAGCATCGCGGCGATCCACGCGCACGAGGAATACGGATCAGACGTGACGTTCACGCGCGACAAGGCCGTGCGGCGGTGGGCCAAGGCGCAGGGCATCGCGCTGCACGAGCATCGGCAGACGGGCGTCTTCCGTCCGTTGCGAGACCGCGACGCACGCACGAAGCGCTGGAAGCAGTTCATGGCCGACGGCCCGCTCGCCGCGCCCGATGCGGAGGCGCTCCAACGTATCCAGGTCCCCGAGGTCGCCCGTGCGCTCGAAGCATCCGTCGCGGCGCTCCTCGACGATTCTGCCGAAGCGCCGGTCGCCGTGCCCGCGGCACTCGGCCATCCGCTCACGGAGGCGCAGCAAGCGCACCGGCAGGCGGTCAGCGAGACGGAGGCGCAGACCACCCTCGATGACTTCCTCAATCGGCGTGGGCTGTGCTACTCCGGCGGTATCTCGTCGCCCAACACGGCGTTCCGGTGCGGCTCGCGGCTCTCGGTGCACCTCGCCTGGGGAACGCTCACCGGGCGGCAGGCCTACGCCGCGACCGAGCAGCGCATCCTCGAACTCGCGCAGATCGGTCATCCCGACGCCGGGCGCTGGCGCAAGTCGCTGCGGAGCTTCCTGAGCCGCCTTCACTGGCGCGACCACTTCGTGCAGCGCCTCGAATCGGAGCCGCAGATGGAGTTCGCGCCGCTCAACGCTGCCTACGCTGCGCTCCCCACACCGGGCGACCACCACCTCGACGCGTGGCTCGTGGGTCGGACGGGCTGGCCGCTCGTGGACGCCTGCATGCGCTGCCTCGCCGCGACGGGCTTCCTCAACTTTCGCATGCGTGCGATGGTGACGAGCGCCGCCGTCCACAGCCTCCGCATCGGCTGGCGCACGACGCTCTACCCGCTCGCGCAGCGCTGGGCCGACTACGTCCCCGGCATCCATATCTCGCAGACGCAGATGCAGGCGGGCGTTGTCGGCATCAACCAGCTCCGCGTCTACTCGCCGCACAAGCAACTCGCCGACCACGACCCCGAGGCGCGGTTCGTGAAGCAGTGGATCCCCGAACTCGCCGACGTCCCGGCGCTGTCGATCCTCTACCACCACGATCACCCCGTAGACGGCTATCCGGCCCCGCTCGTCGACTGGGCCGCGTCCTCGAAGGCGATGAAGGCCGACTACTACGCCATCAAGCGCCGCCCGGAGACGAAAGCCCTCGCCGACGCCGTCTACGCCCGGCACGGCTCGCGGCGCTCGCCGTCGTCTCGGACGTGGAGATCCAACGGGTCGACGTCAAAACGGACGCGCCCGAAGCCGCCCCAGCGACCTGGTCCCGCCCCGCTTTTCGAGCAAGACGGACGGTGAGCGTGCTGGCGGCGTCCATACCTTTCCTCTCACTACCTCCCACCACGCTCGCCTCGTCTCGTGCGCCCGCTCGCCGACTACCCCGACGCCACCCTCCGGATCTTCGACCGCCCGCCGCTGCCCTCGCCCGCCGCGCTCGACGATGTGTATCTCATCGGCATCTGCGGCAAGGGCATGGGTGCGCTCGCCGAACTGCTACGCGAGGCAGGCTATGCCGTCCGCGGCAGCGATGCCGCCGCCTACCCGCCGATGAGCACGCGACTTGATCGTCTTGGCATTCGCGTGCTCGAAGGCTACGACCCCGCGCACCTCGCACCCACGTCTGAGCGGGGGGCACCGAGCCTCACCGTCGTTGGCAACGCCTGCACGCCGACGCACCCGGAGGCCGCCTACGCCCGCGACCACGGCCTCGTCCAGACTTCGTTGCCGGGCGCGCTCGCGCACGTCTTCTTGCAGCAGCGCCGGAGCCTCGTCGTGGCCGGGACGCACGGGAAGACGACGACCACGGGGCTGCTCGCGCACGTGCTCCGCGAGGCCGGCCGCGCCCCTAGCTTCCTCGTCGGCGGCGTGATGGCAGGTCTCGACCGGACGTGCGCCGTCGGCAGCGGGCCGCACTTTGTCATCGAGGGCGACGAGTACGACAGTGCCTACTTCGACAAGCGCCCGAAGATGCTGCTCTACCGGCCCACCGACGCGATCGTGACCTCGCTAGAGTTCGACCACGCTGACATCTACGACGACTGGGACGACTACCGCGCCGCGTTCGAGGCCTTCGCCGCGCTCGTTGGCACCTACGGCAGCCCGGTCACAGGGGTACCTGGCACGCTCGTCCTCAACGGCGACGACCCACACGTCCGCGCGCTCGCCGACCATACCACGGCCGCCGTGCGCACGTTTGGCCTCGACGCGGGCAACGACGTGACGGCGCAGAACGCCCGGGCTGGAGAGGGCGGCCAGCGCTTCGACCTCGTCGTGGACGGCGCGACCGTCGCGGAGGTCTTCCTGCCGATGAGCGGCGCGCACAACCGCATGAACGCGCTCGCCGTGTCCGCGCTCGCGCTCGCCGAGGGGCTGTCGCCTGACGAGGTCGCGGCTGGATTGGCGACGTTCCGCGGCATGCAGCGGCGACAAGAGGTGAAGGGGCAACCCGGCGGCGTGCTGGTGGTGGACGACTTCGCGCACCACCCGACAGCCGTGGCGAAGACGCTCGACGCCGTCCGCGAGCGCTGGGCGGCGCGCCGCCTCGTGGCCGTGTTCGAGCCGCGCAGCAACTCGTCCCGCCGCAAGCTCTTCGAGGCTCGCTACGCCGAGTCCTTCGACGCCGCCGACGCGGTCTTCCTCAAGACGCCGCCGCTGCGCCACAACGACGACCCCGCCGACTTCCTTGACCCGCAGGCCGTCGCCGCCGAGATCACGCGCCGCGGCACGCCCGCCGCTGCCTACGAGAGTGTCGACGCGCTCCTGCCCGACCTGCTCGCCGAACTCCGCCCTGGCGACCTCGCGCTCGTGATGAGCAACGGCTCGTTCGACGGGCTGATGGGGCGGCTCCTCGGTGCGCTCGGGGAGTGATTCAGTAGTGCTGTTCTTCAGGGGTTCAGTAGGGACATGTTCATCGATACTGAAAAACTGAACCACCGAGTCACCGAAACACTCCGGCCTCGCCGGATCGTGTCGTTGGTGCCGAGCCAGACGGAGCTGCTGGCCGGCCTCGGGCTGGATGACGAGGTCGTGGGGCTGACGCGGTTTTGCGTGCACCCAGCGGGGTGGAAGGCGCGCAAGCAGATCGTCGGCGGGACGAAGAGCGTGCGGCTCGACCGGGTGGCGGCGCTCGCGCCGGACCTCGTGATCGCCAACAAGGAGGAGAACGTCCGCGAGCAGGTCGAGGCTATCGCTGAGGGTTGTCCCGTCTTCGTCACCGACGTGGCCACGGTCGCCGATGCCCTCGCGATGATCCGCGAGGTGGGCGCACTGGTGGAGCGGAGTACTCAGGCTACGGCGCTCGTCGACGAGATCGCGGCCGGGTTCGGCGCGCTCGCTCGGGAAGCCACGGAGGCGGCCCCACTGCGGGTGGCCTACCTCATCTGGCGCGACCCGTGGATGACCATCGGCGGCGACACGTTTATCCACGACGTGCTCCAAAAAGCGGGTTTCGTGAACGTCTTCGGCGATCATACGCGCTACCCTGTTGTCACAGCCGACGACCTCCGCGCCGTTGCACCCGACCTCGTGCTGCTCTCGTCGGAGCCGTACCCGTTCAAGCCCGCGCACCACGGCGAGATTGCCGCAGCCCTCCCCGGCGTGCGCGTCCACGGCATCGATGGTGAACTGTGCTCGTGGTACGGCAGCCGCCTGCGCCACACGCCCGCGTACCTGTCGCAACTGCGCGAGACGTTGGCCTGAACGCGTGGGCTCAACGCAAAGCGCCGAGCGGCCAGAAGGCAGCCCGGCGCGGCGTCTGTGGTGCGAGCAGAGGAGTACGCTGGCGTCTAGGCCACGGCCTTCGAGAAGGGTCGCCAGACCGGCACGAGTGACGGGGCCTGCACGGCGGCCATGACGAGGCTGCTCACGGCGGAGAGGACGACCAGCGCTGGCAGTGCGAAGAGCGACAGCAGCCCACCCGCCATCGCCAGGGCGACGCCTGCGCCTGCGTCGGCAGGCAGCAGCAGCGGGAGGAGGAATTCGTTGGCGCCGATGGTCAGGCCGAGCACGAAGAGGCCCGTGAGGGTGCCGAGGCGAAGCGCGCGGATCGGGCGGCCGGTCATCGTCACGAAGGCGCGCACGGCGAACGCGCCGGCACCAATGCCGAGGGCGGCCAGCGCGACCGCGAACACGTCAGCGGCGAGGCCCTGGTTGTGCATCACGATCAGGAGCACGTTCGCAAGGCTGCCGAAGACGACGGCGCTACGGGTAGCGGCGGTGAGTTCGTGGCGCATGAGGTTCGAGGGAGGGGGACAGTAGATTGCGCCCGAGCCGCTTGCAAACCGCCGTCCGAAACCCATGCTGCTGCGCCCGCTGGCCCAAATCCTCGCATTCACGCTGTCGATTGTCGCATTGTGCAGCACCGCAGCCCCGGTGAACGCCCAGCCGGCCGAGGTGCCCGCGTTACGAGACGCCCCAGTGCGTTACGACGACGACCACCTCAGCGCTGCCGAGCACCGCGCCCGCCGCGACGCTCTCCTCAACGCGCTGCCCGGCGACGCCGTCGCGCTCGTCTTCAGCGCGCCGGTCCGCAACCGCCAGAACGACGTCGACTTCGAGTACCGCCAGGACAGCGACCTGCTCTACCTCACCGGCACCCACGAGCCGGGCTCGGTGCTGCTCCTCGCGCCCGGCGGCGTGCAGGTCGAGGGCGAGACCGTCGTGGCAGTGCTCTTCGTGCCGCCGCGCGACCCGGCGCACGAGATCTGGGAGGGCCGCCGCTTCGGCGTCGAGCGCGCCCAGGCCGACCTCGGCATCCAGCGTGCCGTCTCTATCGAGCAGTTCGAGGCCGTCGTGACGCCGATCCTCGTCGATCCCGACCGGGGTGACGGGACGAAGGAGGGCGGGCGGACGCTCTACCTGCTCCCGCGCGCCGATGGCATCCCCGACGGCTCCGCCCTTGCCGACCAACTCGCGCTCGTTGACGCACACCTGCCGCCGGTGCACCTCTCCGGTCGCACGGCGCAGATGGTCTTCGACAGCCTCGTCGGCATCGACAACGCTGAGGCCTACGCGAGCATACGGACGATGCTCGGCCTCGCGCCCGACACCAACCCCACCGAGCAGGGTGCGCAGGTCCTCGCTGCCGTCCAGGACGATGCCCTCGTGCAGGACGTGCTCGACGCCGTACGCGACCACCCTACGTTCGACGCCTGGATCGCCTGGCGTGATGCCTTCCTCGCCAACAAGCCCAACACGCGCGTTCTGCGGACCTACCTCGACCAGGCGCGCAGCATCAAGTCCGCAGCCGAGTTGGCGCTGCTGCAGACAGCTGTCGACATCACCGCGCTGGCGCTCACCGAGGCGATCCGCTCCATCGAGCCAGGCATGGCCGAGTACGAGGTCGAGGCGCTCATCGAGTACGTCTTCAAACGCAACGGCGCGGAGGCGCCGGGCTACCCGAGCATCGTCGGGTCCGGTGAGAATGCGGTGATCTTGCACTACACCTCCAACCGGCGCCCGATGGAGGCAGGCGATATGCTCGTCATGGATGTCGGAGCTGAGGTGCGCGGCTACACCGCCGACGTGACGCGCTCCGTTCCGGTCGATGGCACCTTCTCCGACGCCCAGCGCGCGATCTATGCCCTTGTCCTCCGCGCCAACGAAGCTGCCATCGACGCGACGCGCGCGGGCAACGACTTCCGCGCGCCGCACCGAGCCGCGCAGACGATCATCGCCGAGGGGCTGATCGAACTGGGCTTGATCGACGACCCAGCGCAGGTGCGGCGCTTCTTCATGCACGGCACGAGCCACTACCTCGGCCTCGACGTGCACGACGCGGGCGACTACGGGCCGCTCCAGCCCGGCCAGGTCATCACCATCGAGCCGGGCATCTACATCGCCGCGAGCGACGACGTACCCGAGGCCTACCGGAACCTCGGCGTTCGCATCGAAGACGACGTGCTCGTCACCGAAGGCGCTCCGGTCGTGATGTCTGCCGCCATCCCAAAGACCATCGACGCCCTCGAAGCGCTCATGGCCGAGACAGGCCTCGGCAACGAGACCGCAGGGACGCTCAAGCCCTAAACGGGCTCCTTCGAGGCAACCGCGTCAGGAGCCTGGCGCACCACGCGCGCGGGGTGTCCGGCGACGGTCGTGTGCGCGGCGACATTCTCACGGACGAGGGAGGCTCCGCCGACGATCGCCCCTGTGCCGATGGTTAGCGGCTCCGCGCCCGCAACGATGGTGGAACGCATGCCGACGTAGGCTCCGTCTTCAATCGTGATGTAACTGCGCGCTTGGCCTTTGCCGTGCAGCGCAAAGTAGCAGCCATACGAGACGATGACGCCGTCGCCGATGGTCGTGTGCGACGGCTCGACGTCGTCGAGGTAGCACTTCATCCCGATGAACACGCCGCGCCCGATGCGAAAGCCGACGAGGCGGTATAGGACGATGCGGAGCCCGTTGAACGGGATGTTCGGAATCAGGACGACATTGAGGGTTTTCCGAATCGGCTTCCACACGAGCAGCCACAGCGGGTAGCGGGCGTAGTAGGGGACGGGACGCTGGCGTGCCCTGTAGTAGCGTTCGAGCAGCTTCATGGGCGGCCTGGAGTCCGGCTCACAGCGCGATCACCGTCGCAGCGAGCACGCCCTCCGACGCCTGGATGCGCGCGAGGGCCTCATCGCTAAGGTTGCCCTGGAATCGGATGCGCGCGCAGGCCGCAGCGTGTCCGGCGAAGATGAGGTTTTCCATCTCCTGCACGTTCCAGCCCGCCTGCCGGACGTGGTCGAGGACGCCCGCGAGGACGCCGACCTGGTCGCGGTGGCGCACCGTGAGGAGGTGCGTCGCTGGCGTGGCGACGGCGAGGTTGACCACGTTCGGGACCTGGCCTGTCTCGGCATAGGTCAGGATCACGCGCGCCGCTTCCTGGCCGATGGCTTCGGTTGCTTGCGCCGTAGACGCGCCGATGTGGTGCGTGAGGTAGAGGTCGTCGGCGAGCGGGTGCGTCCAGTCGGTCTGCTTGGCGGCGGGCTCGCCTGCGGGGACGTCCGTAGCCGCGCGGATGCCCTTCTCGCGGACGGCCCAGGCGAGCGCCTCCTCGTCCACGACGCTCTCGCGCGCGGTGTTGAGGAAGAATGAGCCCGGCTGCATCGCCTCGAAGAAGGCTCCGTTGGCGAGGTGGTGCGTCTCGGGCGTCGCGGCCACGTGCAGGCTCACGATGTTGGCGCGGGCCGCCACCTTCATCGGCGACTCCGCGTAGCCGATGCCGAGCGCGGTCGCCTGCTCCGGCGTCAGCGAGCGGCTCCACGCCACCACAGGCATGCCGAACCCGCGCGCGCGCTCCACCATGGCCCGCCCGATGTGGCCCATCCCGACGAGGCCAAGCGTCCGGCCCTTGAGCCCGCGTGCCTTCGAGAACCCGGCTTTGTCCCAGCGCCCGGCTCGTGCTGCGATCACGTTGTCTGGGATGCGACGGTCGAGCGCGACGATCAGTCCGAACGCCAATTCGGCAACGGCCGCGGCGTTCTTGCCGGGGCAGTTCGCCACGAAGAGCCCCCGCTCCGCCGCGCCCGCCACGTCGATGGTGTCTACGCCGGCTCCGGCGCGCACGACCAACTCCAGCGCGTTCGAGGCGTCGAGTGCTTCGGCCGTCACCTTGGTCGAGCGGACGAGAAGTACCTGCGGCTGCTCCGTACGCAGCGCCTCGACGAGCGCGTCGCCCTTGAGCGTGGGGTCGTACGCGACCGTGTGCCCGGCTGCGCGGAGTTCGTCCTGCGCCGCGTCGGAGAATTTGTCTGCGATGAGGAGGTGCATGGGGAGAGTGAGGCGGTGGGTCGGTGCGGCGGTGTCGCTGTGGGTGGACGCGCGCGATCACCGCAACACCCCCTCACTGCAACACGGCCTCACTCAAAACAGATGAACCAGCAGGCCGCTGCGGAGCTTGGGCTCGAACCAGGTCGACTTCGGCGGCATGAGCTCGCCCGCGTCCGAGACGTCGAGGAGTTCCTCGGGGTCGGTGGCATACATCGCGATGCCGAGCTCCGCCTCGCCGATGTTGACGAGGCGTTCGAGCTCGCCGGTGCCGCGGATACCGCCCACGAAGGCGATGTTCTCGTCCGTGCGCGGGTCGCTGATCCGGAGCAGCGGCTCTAGAATGTGCTCGGCGAGGCGTGCCACGTCGAGCGTGTCCGCCACGCCGCCGCGCTCCGTCTCGGGGAGGTCGAGGCGGTACCACTGGCTATCGCCGAAGTAGATGCGGATCTCGCCGGGCTGGTCGGGGTCGGCAAAGAGGACCGGCTCCACGTCGAACTGGTATTCGAGCTGCTGGAGGAAGCGCCGCTTGCCGGCGGGCAGCTTCTTGATAGTGCGGTTGTAGGGCAGGATCTCCATCTCCTCAACGGGGAAGAGCACGGCCGGGAAGCGCTGAGCCTCGGGGTTGCCGGGGCGCTCTTTGGCCGCGCGGCTCGCGGCGGCGCAGCGGTGATGCCCGTCGGCGATGTAGAGGTGGTCAACCTCGGCGAAGGCGTCCACGAGTGGCTGCGGGGCGTCGACCTTCCAGATCGTGTGCTGGACGCCGTCGGTGGCGGTGAAGTCGTAGAGCGGCTTGTCCTCCATCGCGTCGTTCACGAGGGCATCGATGGCGTCGGTGCCGCGGTAGGTGAGCATCACCGGCTCGGCGTGCGCCTCCTGCGTGAGGATGTGTCGCGTGCGATCGTCCTCCTTCGTGGGGCGGGTCTTCTCGTGCTTGAGGATGGTGTCGTCGTCGTACTCGGCAACGCTCACGCAGGCAAACACGCCGACTTGCGGGCGCTCGTCCATGACGAGCTGGTAGACGTAGAGCGCGGGCGTCACCTCCTGGACGGTGGCCTCGTCGGCCGCGAGCGCGCGGAGGTTCTGTGCACCCTTGGCATAGACAGCCTCATCATGCTCGTCGGTGCCAGGCGGCAGGTCGATCTCGGGGCGGATGACGTGCAGGAAGGAGCGGGGGCGACCCTCGGCGAGCTGGAGCGCTTCTTCGGTGTTGATGACGTCGTAGGGGACGCAGGCGACTTCCTCGGCGTGCTCCGGGAGTGGGCGCAGCGCGCGGAAGGGGTGGACCGTGGCCATGGGTAGGAGAAAGACAGGCGGGTCGAACAGCAACGAAGCCGAAAAATAGGGACACTCGGCTGGTTTTGAGCCGGGTGGGACCGCGGCTCCCCGAAGGTAGCCCTCCTACTTTATCGGATCTTTACCAGATTCCGTCTCTCGCAGCGGAACGACCGCCCTGTTGCCCCATACATTGGTACACACACTGCGGGGTGGAGAAGTGGTATCTCGTCGGGCTCATAACCCGAAGGTCGCAGGTTCGAATCCTGTCCCCGCTACTACCGAACGCCGGTCCTATTCCAGGATCGGCGTTTTCTGTTGAGGTTGGCTGCCATGGGGTGCGATGGTTCGAGGGCACGGTGCCTCAGTCCTGCGAGCCGTCCCGCACCCCGTCTTGCTCCGAGACGAGCCGTTCCCGGACTGCCTTCGCCACGGCCGCGATGCCGGAATGGACGTGGAGCTTCTCGTAGATGTGCTGCACGTGCGTGTTGACGGTGTTGGGCGCGATGAAGAGGCGCGCGGCGATCTCCTTCTGCGAGTAGCCCTTGGTCATCTCGGCGAGGACGTCGCGCTCCCGGTTGGTGAGGCCATAATCCTGAGGAGCCTGGTGCGTCTGGAAAAACGTAGCCACTTGACGGGCGACGGGGGCGGGCATGAGCATGCCGCCGCGATGGGCCTGCCGTACGCCGTCGAGCAGCTGGTCTACGCCTGCGTTTTTGAGGAGGTAGCCCGAGGCGCCCGCGCCAAGCGCACGGTAGATCGTTGCAGCGTCGTCGCGGATGGTGAGCATCAGGATGCGGGTCTCGGGCAGCCGAGCCTTGAGGTGTCCCAGTCCTTCGATCCCGTCCATACCAGGGAGGTTGACATCGAGGAGTAGCACCTCAGGGCGAGCCTCCGCCGCAGCGCCCAGGTCGATCCAGGCTCGCGCCTCCTCGACACTGCCAAAGGTCTCGCCGCAGGTCATCCCCGGCGTCTGGTCGAGCACGAGCCTCAGCGTGTCGCGATAGGCCGCGTCGTCTTCGACCACCCAGACGCATAGGGAGGAAGATCCAGTCATGACGGAGGGAAGCGTTGGAAGCGAAGGAGACGGCTGCAGGGCAATGGCAGGCATGCGTTTACGCGGTGGGGCAGACGGGAAAGGTAGGCGAGGGTACACGCTGAATGGGTGTGCTCTAGGGTAGAAGTCCAGCAGAGGGCGCCGCATCCTGTGAACGCATGAGATGGCCCCAGTCGCCCTGCGTCGTCACGGACGGGCACGAGCACTCTTGGAGAACGAGCGGCGGGGCTGAGCATGAGTGCTGGCACAAGGACTTGGCGTGAGAAGGGAACCCTTTCTATATTGCGCGGTCTTGACTTCAGACATGCGCTCATGGGGCTACTCGTTCGCTCCCAAGGTGCCCACCGTTGTTGGGGCTGAGCGCTGGCGCCGAGACCCTGATGACGGACATAGGCGCGACCGCGAGCTTCCGATGGTCTGAGCACGATGGCTCGGTTCTTGTCGCACGCGCATCGTCACTCTGCCCTGTCGAGGCTGTCCCCCAAGCTGGCTTGCCCTCCTCTCGCCTTGATCCCCACGGTCGTCTGATGTAGTTGGCGTTCGCGCGCTGCTCCATCGATGCCTCGCTGGTACGCACCTGCCCTGGCCCGCGTCGGGCTAGCCCGCCTCCCCTGATCTTCTCTGTTTCACTCGCCACGCCGTCTGCGTGGTCGCTCTGTAGGGCCTGCCGTCCTGGCCTGGCCGCGCGCAGAGCCACTACGGGTCGCTGTGGCCTACTCGACCGCTTCCGTCCGCCCCGTGCGTGGGCGCGAAGCCTTTCCCAACCGCACTGATTCATGGCACGTACCCCTAGCGCTAAGCGCGCTGAGCAAGACGCCGCGTCGGCGTCTCCCGCCTCGCAGGACACGCAGGCCCAGCCCGATGCCCCGGACGCGCAGACCGCCGCCGAGGGCACGGAGCAGGCCGAGGCGCCCCCTAAACGCACCCGCCGCACCCGCGCGAGGAAGGTCGAGGTCGCAGAGGCCGACGCCGAGCAGGCCGCGTCTGACGACGCTAAGCCGAAGCCGCGCCGCCGTAGCACCCGCCGCAAAAAGGCCGCGCCTGCCGCCGAGACCGCTGCGGCTGAAGCCGAAGCGGCTCCGGCTGCTGCCCCCGCGGCAGAAGCCGACAGTGCTCCCGCCGCAGACGAAGCCCTCGCGGAAACGAAGCCGCGCCGCCGTCGGACCCGCCGCAAGGCCGAGCCTGAGCCCGTAGCCTCCAGCGACGACGCGCAGGACGACGCGCCCGTGGCCGCCAGCGACGCCGCCGCCAGCGACGCCCCCCCGCAGGGCCGCGACGATGCCGGCGAGTCCGACAGCGACGACGACGGCCGGTCCAGCCGCAACGGTCGTAGCAAGCGCAGCAAGCGCAGCCGCTCCAAGAAAGGCAACAAGGGCGGCAGCAGCAGCAAGCCCGGCGTCCCGTTCGAGGGCATGCTGGAGATGATCGGCGACAAGAAGTTCGGCTTCATCCGCGATCTTCACTACGCGCTGCCGAAGGGCGACAACGACTCGTTCATGCCGCCCCCGCTCATCCAGAAGTTCAACATCCGCGACGGCGCAGTCATCAAAGGCGAGCTCAAGCCCGGCCGCAAAGGCGCCATGCAGGTCTCGCAAGTCGATGCTGTGATGGGCATGGAGCCCGACGAGTGGAAGCAGGTCGAGGACTTCGACCGCGGCCTCGTCGTCTATCCGAACGAGAAGTTCAACCTCGTCACGAGCCCGACCGATATCTCGATGCGAGTCGTGGAGCTCGTCGCTCCGCTCGGCAAGGGGCAGCGCGCGCTCATCGTCGCGCCGCCGCGCACGGGCAAGACGGTGATGCTCAAGAAGCTCGCCACCGGCATCGCGCACAACCACCCCGACACGAAGCTCATCGCGCTCCTCATCGACGAGCGCCCGGAGGAGGTCACCGACTTCATCCGCAACACGCCCGCGCGCGTCTTCGCCTCGTCGAACGACTTCCAGGAAGACAACCACGTCCGCGTGGCCACGCTGGCGTTCGAGTACAGCCGCCGTCTCGTCGAGCAGGGCCACGACGTGGTGATGCTCCTCGACTCGATCACGCGCCTCGGCCGCACGTTCAACATGTTCAAGGGCGGCTCCGGCCGCACCATGTCGGGCGGCCTCGACTCAAAGGCGCTCGTCGTCCCCCGCCGCATCTTCGGCGCGGCGCGCAACATCGAAGGCGGCGGCTCGCTCACGATCATCGCTACGGCGCTCATCGAGACGGGCAGCCGCATGGACGACGTGATCTTCGAGGAGTTCAAGGGCACCGGCAACGCAGAGATCGTCCTCGACCGCGAACTCGCCGACAAGCGCATCTTCCCAGCGATCAACCTCCGCAAGTCGGGCACGCGCAACGAGGAACGCCTCCTCGGCGACGCGACCGTCCAGCACCACATGCTGCTCCGCGCGCTCAACTCGCGCCACCCCGTCGAGGCGATGCAGGCGCTCATCAAGCACGTTCAGATGTCGCCGACGAACGCGCACCTGCTCAACGAGCTGATCCCCGCCGAACTGTAGGCGGCTCCATCCAACAGCACCGCATCCAACAGCACCGCGCCTCGATCTCCCAGTGGGATCGAGGCGCGGTGTATGTGAGCAGGAGGGCCGTATGAAAACGCAAACGGCTGCTGTCTACTTTTGCCAGGCGAGTCCGTGCTTCCAGACTGAGCGGATGCGGCGGATGGTTGCTGCTTCCTCCAAGGAGAGCACTCCGTCGGCGCGAGCGACGCGGCCTAGGTCGGCAAGGACGGCGAGGCGCGTAGCCTCGTCCAGCCACTCGGCGAGGGAGGCGGCTAGGCAGTCTACGTTGCATAGCGTGCCTCCGCGGTAGGCCGTCAGGGCCGTCGTTACAACGGAGCGAACCTGCGCGCCGCTCAGCCTCGGCACCCAGCGCTGGACGAGGTGGACGATCGCGGCTTCTTCACGGGGGTGCAGCGTACGGTCTTGTCCGTAGGTTACGGCTAAATAGAGAAGAACCAGACGGTGCAGTTGCTCGGACGAGGGAGAATTCGACATCAGGACTAGAGACTTGCGGGGAGAAGGGCAGCTAGAAGTGCATGAGCCTACCTCAGTCAAACCGCGTGCCTGTTCGGTCAGTCACACCGCCGCTTTAGTCGCCGCATTCAGCTTCTTGAAATGTTCATCTTTTATATTGAATGTGGCCGCGTCGGTGTTTTCCTCCAGGTGAGCCAGGCTACCGGTACCTGGAATAGGTAGCATCGTGGCCGAGCGCCTGAGCAGCCAGGCGAGCGCTACCTGCGCGTGCGTAGCTCCCAGCGCCTCGGCGGTCTCGGTGAGGACATCGCTGCTGGTAAGCTTGCCAGCGTCAAGGGGGTACCATGGGATAAAGCCGATGCCATGTGCGTCGCAATGGTCGACGACAGCCTCGTGCTCGCGGTGGCCGAGGCTGTAGCGATTTTGCACGGTGGCTACCGTGAAGTGCTGGGCCGCCGCCTCGATCTCGGCAACGCCGACTTCCGAGAGTCCGAGGTGCACCACCTTGCCCTCGTCCTGCAAGTCTTTGAGCACGCCAAACTGCTCGTCCTGCGGCACGCGCGGGTCGATGCGGTGGAGTTGGTAGAGCGGGATCGCGTCGAGCTTGAGGCGACGCAGGCTCATCTCGCAGCACTGGCGCAGGTACTCGGGCCGCCCGACGGGAGCCCATTGGCTCGGCCCCTGTCGCGTGAGCCCGCCCTTCGTGGCGATCACGATCCCGTCGGCATACGGGTACAGCGCTTCGGCGATGAGGTCTTCAGAGACGTCCGGGCCGTAGGCATCGGCAGTGTCGATGAACGTGATGCCGAGGTCCACCGCACGGCGTAGCACCGCGAGGGCGTTCGCGTGATCCTTCGGAGGCCCCCAGACACCGTCGCCCGTGATGCGCATCGCGCCGAAGCCGAGGCGATGCATAGGCGTGGTGCCGCCGAGGTGAAAGGTGCCGGAACCGTGAGCGGGAAGCGTAGCCATGGGACGCAGGAGAAAAGACGTGAGCGGGACGTGAATGTGGCCTACGCGCTCGCAGTCTCGATGGCTCCGACCTCAGCGAGGCGCGCGGTCTCCGGGGCATCGAGGCCGAGACGGTCGCGCAGCACCGAGGCGGTGTCCGAAGCGTAGGCGGGGGGCGGCGCCAGGTCCTTTGTTGCAGCGCCCTCCATCCGAAACGCAGCCTGGCGGACGGCTGCGAGACCGTCGGCCCGCACGACCTGCGCTTGTGGACCGGGCTCGGCAAACACCTCGGGCAGCGACCGCACGCCACCCGCAGGGACGTGCAATGCGTGGAGGTCCGCAAGAAGATCATCGCGCTCGTGTGTGAGAATCGGCGGGGCGAGCTGTGCTTCGAGGGCTACGCGGTGGCGCACGCGGGCCGCGTTGGTGGCAAAGCGCGGGTCGTCAGGCAACGCGTCGAGGCCGAGCACCGCGCAGAGGTGCGCGAACTGGCGGTCGGTACCCACCGCGAGCAGGAGGTCACGCCCGTCGGCGGTGCGGAAGAGCGAGCCGTAGGGCGCAATGTTGGGGTGAGCCGAGCCCATCCGCTGCGGACTGTGACTGGCGTTGAGCCAGTTACTTGCCTGGTTGACAAGCGCACTTACGGCGGCATCCAGCAGCGCGACATGGACAGCGGTGCCCTCGCCCGTCCGCTCGCGCTGGAGGAGCGCCACGAGGATCGCCTGCTTCAGTTGGTGCGCGGCGAGCACATCCACCAGCGCGACGGGCAGCTTCGTCGCCGGGCCGTCGGGGGCGCCGTTCATGAACATCCAGCCGCTCTCGGCCTGCACGACGGCGTCGTAGCCCGCACGCGGGTTGTCCGGGCCGTAGCCCGAGATCGAGGCGACGATCGCACGGGGGTTCAGCGCTCGCAGCGTCGGCGTGTCGGCGCCGAGGCGCGCGTCAGCGCCGGGGCGAAACGAGGTCAGCACCACGTCGCTCTGTTGGACGAGGCGATGCAGCAGGGCGCGGCCCTCGGTGTGGGCGAGGTCGAGCGCGAGCGATCGCTTGCCCCAGTTGATGGCCGTGAAGTAGGCTGGCCGGTCGGTCTCGGGCTCGGTGGGCAGTCGCCAGCGCCGCGTCACATCGCCGCGCGTGCGTGGGCTCTCTACCTTGAGCACAGTCGCGCCGAGTTCGGCGAAGAACTGCCCCACGCTCGGCCCAGCGAGGACGCTCGCCAGTTCCAGCACCACGAGGTCGGCGAAGGGCAGCATCGAGTGTCGTTGGGGCTTACTCGATCGTCTTGAACAGCGCCGCGCCGGGGCGGCGGAAGTTCACGCGCAGGTTCTCGACCGTCGGCGGCTGCGGATCGGGGACATAGGTCTCCTGCTCGCTGTGCCACGCCAACTCGGTGTCCTTCGGGATGTGCATGCTCGCGTCGCCCTCGAAGCTGATGAGCAGGTAGTAGTCTCCGCGCACGAGGCGGAGGCCGAAGCGCCCATGCGCGGTAGAGGTGTACTCGCCGCCGAGCGTCTTGCGCAGCGCGAGCAGGTCCTGGTAGTAGGCCAGCGTGCCTTTGTGCTCCGGCAGGACGAGTTCGCGCCAGTCGAGCTTGCTGTTCTCGAACGTCGCGGGGTCTTGCGGGTCAGGGACGCCGTCGCGGAAGCCCGCGTGGTCGCGCATCTCGCGGCGGCGGCCCGGCAGGATGGTCGGGCCGATCTCGTCGTTGTGGTCGGTGAAGAATTGGAACGGCGTGCGGGCGGCCCACTCCTGGCCTTGGAAGAGGAGCGGCGTGAGCGGCGGGAAGAGCAGCGCTGCCGTTGCCGCGCGGTAGGTGGCCAAGTCGATGTCGTCGGTGAGGCGCGTGCCGCCCGGGCGGTTGCCGACCTGGTCGTGGTTCTGGATGCAGATCACGCACTGGTCGAGGCGCACCTCGGGGCCTTTGCGCGGGTTCGTCTCGGTGCCCCACGCCTTGCCCGTGAGCGGGTTGCGGCGGCCGTCGTAGAACCAGCCCTGCGTGAGCGTGTGCGCGATGTCGCGCGCCTGCGTGCCGATGAAGGCGCCGTAGTAGCCGCGCGAGTCGCCCGCGGTGAAGTTGCGGACCTGGTGGTGGAAGTCGTCCGTCCAGACGCCGTCGAGGCCGTAGCCGGGGGCGTCCTCGTCATCCACGGGGAAGATGAGCGTGTTGAGGTTGCGGTGGTCCTCGGCGATGATGAAGCGGTAGTGCGTCTCGTGCTCGGCCTCGAAGGCGCGGACCGCGTCGCGGAGTTCGCGCAGGAAGTGCGGCTCGGAGCGGTCGCGCAGCGTGTGCGTGGCGTCGAGCCGCAGCCCGTCGAAGTGGTACTCCCGGAGCCAGTAGCGGGCATTCTCGATAAAGAAGGTGCGGACGCCCTCGCTGCCTTCGTCGTCGAGGTTGATGGCGGCGCCCCACGGCGTGCGGGCCTTCTTGGTGAACATCGGCGCGTAGGCGGCGATGTAGGCGCCATCGGGACCGAGGTGGTTGTAGATGACGTCGTGGAAGACGGCGAGGCCGAGTTGGTGGGCCGTGTCCACGAAGGCGCGGAGGTCGTCAGGCGTGCCGTAGGCGCGGCTCGGCGCGAAGAGCGCGGCGTGGTCATAGCCCCAGCTCCAGCGGCCGGGGAAGTCGGCCAGCGGCATCAGCTCGACGGCGGTGATGCCGAGCGCTTTGAGGTGCGGCAGCCTGCGGCGCGCGGCGGCCAGCGTGCCCTCCGGCGTGAAGGTGCCGACGTGCAGTTCGTAGAAGACAAGGTCGGTCTGCGCGAGGCCGCTCCAGTTACCGTCCTGCCAGTCGTAGGCGCTCGGGTCCACGACCTCGCTTGGCCCGTGGACGCCCTCGGGCTGGTAGCGCGAGGCCGGGTCCGGGAACGGCGTCTGGTCGTCCATCTGGAACCGGTAGCGCGCGCCCGCACCGACGCCCTCCACGAACGCCTCGAAGAGGCCCGTGCCCAGGTCCTCCACGGGCGTCATCTCGATGGTCTGGGCCGCGTCGCCTTCGAGGTGGAGCGTGAGCGCAGACGCCTTGGGCGCGAAGCCGCGGAAGCGGGTGCCGCCGTCTTCGACGAGGGCCCCGAGGCGGGGATAAGTCAGGGTAGCAGGTTCAGCCATCGAGTAGCAATCCGGAGGACGGGTAGAAAAATCGTGGGAGAGGATAGGGGCTGCTACCCATTCCGTGCCCCGAACGGTCCAGGCAGACCTACATCAACGGCTGTGCTTGGCCTGGACTTCACGTATACCCGTTTGTAGGGGAATGCCTCCTGATGGCTTTAGGCAGATCTGTGACTCCGAAAAGATAGTTTGGATAGCCGTTCGCGTAGAGCTACCATAAGGCATCCTACCACGGGCTTCTGTTGTTTCACCGGTCGTCTAAGGATCTGCCATGTCGAATAGTCTCTCTCTCTGGTAGCGTAGCACTTGCCCAGTGGTCGCGATGCTTGGCACTCATGGGCCTCACGTTTTCGCTTGTCGCTTCTGCTCTGGTCAGCGCCCAGGGGAGCCAAACCGATTGGTGCGGGACAGTAACACCTGGGTTCGTAGAGCCTCTGGACTACAGCACTCCTGGAGTTACCGGGCCATCACGCCCTACCATTCGTATTCCGGTCGTGTTTCACATTATCTACGACCAAAACGGCATTGGCAACCATACAGATTTAACGATACAGCTTCAGCTTGATTCTCTGAATATCGGATTTAGGGATTCGGATATTGAATTTTATATGCTAGGGGTAAATAGAGTTAATGATGGTGCCTTGTTTTACAACTTAGATAGTCCTGGGCCAGTAAGTCAGTCATTGAACATCATGCCCACGCAAGTTCTCAACGTTTACTCGGGAGTGCTGGCCGCACGACTAGATGGGGCTTGGCCTACCGGAAGTGTCGGCGAATATTTCGACGGTGTATACATAGACTATGACACATTTCCGGGGAACCACGCATGGCCGCGTGTGGGGGCGACGTTCGACGGGGGGGTATTGGTGCACGAGGTCGGTCACTGGCTCGGTCTCTTACACACGTTCGCTGGTGGGTGCCATGCAGACAGTGTGCCTGTATGTACTAATGGGCCACAGCCAGGATGTTGTCCTCAGTTTAGTGACTTGGACGACAACGGATTCTGTGAGTGTAACGAGTATGGGGACGGTATGTGTAGCACAGCCCCACACAGCGACTTGGGAGCGGGTGGCAGTTGTCCCTCGCAGGATTCTTGCCAAGATGCTAACGGACCTGATCCTATTGACAACTACATGAGCTACTCCTCAGATCTGTGTAAGGAGAGGTTTGAAGGAGATCAGCACACACGCATGCGTTCTACGGCGCTTGGCGGACGCTCCATAGGAGTGGACTTGCCTGTCTTTGACCAAGATCTAGTTATCGACTCCAATGAGTCGTTGACTCTCTACGGCGAAACACTAAAGTTTGCACCGGGCAAGCGGCTCATCGTGCACGGGGCGCTCAATGCGGAGGGCACGACCTTCACTGCGTCGAACCCCACCGATGGCTGGGGCGGCATCCGCTACCAGCCCGGTAGTACAGGGCTTCTTCAGGACGCCACTGTGGAAGGCGTGGACAGCATGATCGGCAACAGCCCTGCCCCCACCGTTCGCGTCGAGAACGCCGATGTGACGCTGGAGGGGGTAGTCCTTGATGGCGGAACCGGAGCGGGCCTTTTCGTTGTCGGAAACCAGGCCGATGTGGTTGTGCAACCAAGTAGCCAGCGACTTTCTCAAATCCTTTCCCCTGGTGGGAACGGGGTCGTGGCAGGCAACCACGCCGATGTCTACCTCGACGACGTCACCATTTTCGAAAGTGGTAGCGTCGGCGTCTACACCACCACGTTCGGCGACATCTACCTCCGCGAGACCGAAATCGACCTAAGTGGGCAGAATGGAGCACGCGCGCACGGCGAGGGGCGTATCATCTTCGGGTTCCCAGGACGCAACGCTGGTGCCAACGACCAGAACAACTTCATCACGAGCAGCGGCGCGAACACGCTCTATGCCGACGCAGGCGGTACGGTCTATGGCGGCGGGCAGGGAATAGGGTTTGATGACAACTATCGCCATAGCTGGTTCCGGCGCGGCGTCATCAACGCCAACGAGCACCACGCCCGGATCTACGCAGCAGATGTGATCGCTGAGTGCAACTACTGGAACGACGGCCAGACCAACGCTCCTGGCCCGGACCTCACCTTCGTGGATACGCAGAATGGGGGGATCTTCGACGGCGACCCCTTTCTCGCGAGCCCTCCGAACGTCTCCACAACTTGTGGTGTCCTTGAGATCACCGGCGAGACGAACCACATGGCCCGGACGAGCATGCCGGGCACGGACACACCGAGCACGGAGCAGACCGCAGGAGGGCCGCCTGCAGGCATGATGCCCGAGCGTTGGTGGGCCATCGCAGACGGCATCGAGAACAAGGACCCGGCGGTCGGTATCGGGCACATCGTGAGTGCCATCCAGCGCGCCCGCACGCCTGCCGAAACCCGCCGAGCCTATGAGGTGGCCGCACAGTTGGGCAGCGACGAGGCGCATCCTGGCCTCGAGGGTTTTCTCTTTGGGCAGAGCCGCCGAACTACGCACCGCCCCTACGCCCTCGAAGCACGGGCTGCGATCCACTACGGTACAGGCCGGGTGGATGAGGCGCAGGCTGACGCGGACGTGCTCATCGCGGAGTACGGGGAGACGGAGCATGGGCGGCAAGGGTGGCTCGTGCGCTACATGCTCGCCTCAGACGCGAAGGATCGGGGTGGGGCGGAGGCGGCACTCGCCGAGGTAGAGGCCCGGTGGCCTGATTACGACGCCGCGGTACTGCGCGAGGCTACGGCGGGTTTAAGCGCGGCATCAGCACTACCGCGCACGCTTGCGACGCGTGCAGGCATGAAGCCCTCCCCACCAACGGTGCAAGCGGCCTCGGAGACTGCGCTCCCGGAGGCGACAGAGCTTCGTGCGCCCTATCCGAACCCGACGACGGGTGGGGTGACCATCCCGCTAGCCCTGGCCGAGGGGGCTGACGTGACGCTCACCGTGACCAATGCGCTCGGGCAGCGGGTGCGTCAGCAGGCCGCGCGCTCCGAGGTGCCCGGTGTCTACGCGTACGCGCTCGACACAGCCGAGCTAGCCCCCGGCGTATACGTGGTGCAAGTCACGGTCGCGAGTGCGGCCGCGACAACGCAGCACCAGCAGACCTTCACGGTTGTCCGGTAGCCTGTTATGAGCGAGGCCGTATCCCGCTGGTTCTGCCGCTGTGTCGTGGCGCTCGTCCTGCTCGGGGGAGCGCCAGGGGTCCAGGCGCAGGAGCCGATCGCCTGGGAGGTCGTCAGCGACTCGCTCCAGGTGCGCAGTCTCACCCTGAGCGGCGACTCCGCCGTCCACTTCGTGGGAACCGATGGGGCCTGGGTGTGGCGCCGCGCTGATGAGTCCTTCACCCGATTCAACCGGGCTGGAGCCTACACGGGGATCCTGATGGCGTCGACGGGCCGCCTCTTCTTCCTCGACAGCAGCGTGCGCATGTCCACCGACTACGGCGCGATGACCCCCCTCGCCGTCCACGAGGGCAAGGCCATCCTCGAGATGCCCACGGGCACGCTCGTCGTCGTCGGCGATGGCGGCCATGTCAACCGCTCCACCGACGCGGGCGACACCTGGACGGCGACTCCCATTCCGGTCTTCGACACGGTGCTTGGGCGCGGCCTCGCCTTCGCCCCGCCGACGCCGGAGCTCCCCTTCGGGCGGCTCGTGACGGTGGGGCTGGGCGGCGCGGCCGTGTCCGACGACGGGGGGCTCACGTGGGAGGAGACGAACCTGGCGCAGTTCTTCGGCTACGATGCGGAGTCGGTGGTGTACTCGGCGGCGTTGGGGGCGTTCTTCACGGCGATGAACGGAGCGGTGGAGGACGGGGGAAGCCAGTTCGGTGCGATCCGGAAGAGTGTCGATGGGCGGGTATGGGAGACGGTGGGGCGGTTGCCTGCCGACGAGCGGGGGTTTGTCTCGAAACTCGCAGCGGGGGCAAATGGCAGCCTGTGGGCCGTGATGGGGGGCTTGGACAACGTCCCACAAGGCGAGGTATGGCGCTCGGTGGACGGGGGCGTGACGTGGCAGTCCGTGGGCGCCTTCGATGGCGAGGCGCTGGTGGGCAACCGGCTCATCGTGCGGGACGTGGTGATCGGCCCGGAGGGTCGGGTGTGGGTGGGCTTCAGCCAGGGCGTAGGAGGTCCGTTCAAGAAAGGGTTGTTGGTGCGCACGGTGGAGGCGGTGGCAGCGTCGGGCGCGGCGGGGGAGCCTGCGACGCCGAGCGAGGCCCTGGTGCTGGGCACCCCGTACCCGAATCCCGGCACTGGGGCGGTGACGGTGCCGCTCACGCTCGCGCAGGCTACTACCGTGCGCGTGGCGGTGGTGGACCTGCTCGGCCGCGAGGTGGCAGTGCTGCACGACGGTCTGCTCGTGGCAGGCACGCAGACGCTCACGTTCGAGACGGTCGGGCTGCCTGCGGGGGTCTACGTGGTGCGAGCTCGCGTCGGGGCCGTGACGGAGACGCGGCGGGTGACGGTGGCGCGGTAGGACCGCTCCCCCCGTTTCGGTTGACGGTCGCTGCGCTCCCGCCTCAACCAAAACTGTCCCCCTCACGTGTGAGGCGGACAGCCCGAGGAGCGGAGTTCGTCAGAACGGAGACGACGCAGGGCGGGGGGAGCCGCCTTGCTACTCGCCGACCTTCTTCAGCGCAGTCATGCCTTCGAGACGGTTCGTCACGGCGGTCATGCGGTGGAGCTGCTCCGCAAGCGCCTCTGTGAGCACGCCCTCTTCCAGGCGCCACGCCCAGTTGATGCCGCCGAGGCTACCCGGCCGGTTGATGCGCGTGTCCGAGCCGAGGCCGAGCAGATCTTGCACGGGGAACACCGCCAGGTTGGCGACCGACGTGAGCACGGCCCGGATCGAGGCCCAGTGCAGGTGGTCGGTGCCGGGGAGGCCGAGGTAGGCACAGGCGAAGTCGCGGATGCGTTTCGCCTCCGCTTCCGCCACCGTCACCTCGGGGTTGTTGTTCCAGCCTTGGATGGTGTCGTTGTCGTGCGTGCCCGTGTAGGCGACGTGCGCGTGGCGGTAGTTGTGCGGCAGGTGCTCTGAGTTGGGCCCCTCATCATAGCCGAATTGGAGGACGACCATGCCGGGGAAGTCGAACTCGGCCATGATCGCGCGGACGCCCGGCGTGATGATGCCAAGGTCCTCGGCGATGATGGGCAGGGGTGCGCCGAATTGCTTCTCGAACATCGCGAAGAGGTCGGAGCCGGGGCCCTCGATCCACTCGCCGTTGACGGCCGTGTCCTCGTCGCCGGGGCTCTGCCAGAAGGCCTCGAAGCCGCGGAAGTGGTCGAGGCGGACGAGGTCCATCAGCTTGATCGCGCGGGCCATGCGCTGGACCCACCAGCCGTAGCCGTTGCGCTTCATGCGGTCCCAGCGGTAGATCGGGTTGCCCCAGCGCTGGCCCGTCTCCGAGAAGTAGTCCGGCGGGACGCCCGCCACCACGGTCGGCTGGCCGTCGTCGTTGAGGAGGAAGAGGTCCTGGTTGGCCCACACGTCGGCGCTGTCGTGGGCGACGTAGATCGGGAGGTCGCCGAGGAGGCGGATGGAGCGCTGGCGGCAGTAGGACCACAGCGCCTGCCACTGCGCGTCGGCGACGAACTGCGCGAAGGTGTGGAGGCGGATCGCGTCGGCGTGCGTCTTGCGGGCCTGCGCGAGGGCGTCCGGGTCGCGGCGGACGCAGGCGGGCTCCCAGTCCGTCCAGGCGACGCCGCCGTGCGCCTCTTTGAGCGCGGCGAAGAGGGCATACTCGGGGAGCCAGTCCGCGTGCAGCGCCTCGAACGTGGCGAGGTCGTCGGCGGTGTAGCCGGGCAGGCCAGCCCCGTCCAGGAAGTGCGCGTGGGCGCGGCGCAGGAGGTCCCACTTGTAGTGCTCAACGGGCCCGAAGTCGACGTGGTCGTCTGGGAACGCGGGCACGTCGGCGAGGTCGTCGTCGGTGAGCAGGCCTGCGTCGCGCAGCTTGTCGGGGCTGACGAGGTAGGGGTTGAGCGCGAACGTGGACGGGCTCGCATAGGGCGAGGCGCCGTAGCCCGGTGGCACGAGGGGGAGCACCTGCCAGACGCGCTGGCCTGCCTCCGCGAGGAAGTCTGCGAAGGCGTAGGCGGCGGGGCCGAAGTCGCCGATGCCGTAGCGGCCAGGCAGAGACGTGATGTGCAGAAGGAGGCCGCTGGAGCGAGGCAGGGACATCGGGGCAGGGGGCGAGGTGAGGGGAGAACGGCGAGCCCGAAAACTACGGAGCGCGGAGGGGGGAACGAGGCACCTCAACCGAGGTGCTGCGCGCGCGCCGTTCCTGCAGGGCGTAACGCAGCGATGACCTAGTGCTAACACAGAGGCAATCGGCTGGAGCGTGTCGTGCGGGTAAGTTGACATCCGTCTTGAATCGCTGCGGCGCTACTTGCTCGGCGAAGTCTTGGGTTGGCGAAGCCAGGAGCGGATCCTTCGCTACAGACCTACTCCAGGGCCCGTCCTCGTCGTCGTGCGGGGGCGGGTTTTGTTTAGCGCCAGCTAGGATTCAAGGCACGTTCTCACGTGGAAGGCGAGACCCTCTCATGTGGAAGGCGAGACCCTCGATGGTGAAACGCTGCGCGGGCGTGCTCGTAACTTTGGGCGTCACGCCTGCCAGGTCGCGGGAACCGCCTGGCCCTGCCCCACTTCCCCCAGCCTACCCCTCAACGATGGCCGACTTCAGCATCGAGCACTTCGCGCGCACCCTCCTCATCGAGAGCCTCTTCTACGACGAGGAGTACAGCGCCCTCGGCAACGTCAGCCTCATCGACCCGGAGCAGACGCGCGAGCGCTTTCTCGCCTCGTTCGACCCCGAGCGCAACATTTACCTCATCGAGGAGGCCATCGAGTGGGAAGACCTCGACGCCGACCGCGATGGCGAGATCGACTATGCGCTCGCGGTGGATGGCACGGAGCACGGCACCTATGAGGACCCCGCCGCCGCCGCCGACGAGCTCCTGAAGCTCGCCGCCGAGCACGGCCTCACGCCGACGTTCATGATCCTCTTCGAAGAAGACGAATTCTAAGAGGAACCACCACAGATACGGTGCTGTGATGGACACCGTGCCGCGATGGACACCTCGTCCTCTGCTACACCGCGACACCCTGCCAGACGCGCCACGCAAGCAGGCTCCAGCCTGCGATGAACGCCACGCCGCCGATGGGCGTGACGGCTCCCATGATCGGCAGGTCGGCCAGGACCAGCACGTAGAGGCTCCCGGAAAAGACCGCGATCCCGGCGACGAACAGCCACCCGGCCGCGCGGGCATCGATCCCCTGGAGCAGAAGCAGCCCCACAACGAGCAGCGCGAGGGCGTGCACGAGGTGGTAGAGCACGCCCGTGCGGAAGGTGGCGATGCGATCAGGCGTGACGTAGGCTAGGTTTTCCAGCCCATGCGCGCCGAACGCCCCGAGCGCAACGCCGAGACCACCAAGCACAGCGCCGAGTGTGAGCAGCGTGCGCGCAGACGGGGCGAGCAGAGAAAGCACGTCGGGGTTGCCCATGAGTGGAGCGGTCTTGCAGTGTGACTTGCAGTGCGGCGGTGTCTCAAGGCTGCACGGCCATGCTTGTTCAGGTTGGCCGCCTACTCGGGTTCGCCTTTCTCGATGGGCGCACCGACGAGGTTGCCCCACTCCGTCCACGAGCCGTCGTAGTTCTTCACGCGGTCGAAGCCGAGTAGGTATTTCAGCACAAACCATGTGTGGCTCGAGCGTTCGCCGATGCGGCAGTAGGCAATCGTCTCGTCGGGCGAGGTGAGGCCTTGCTCGGTAAGGTAGATCGCTTCGAGGTCCGCGCGCGGCTTAAACGTGCCATCTTCGGCCGCCGCGCGGCTCCACGGGATGTTGGCGGCGCCGGGAATATGGCCACCGCGGATGGCCCCTTCCTGTGGGTAGCCCGGCATGTGCGTCACCTCGCCGATGTATTCCTGCGGGCTGCGCACGTCCACGAGCGCGCCGCCGCGCTTCATGTGGGCCATCACCTCGTCGCGGAAGGCGCGGATCGAGAGGTCTGGGTCCTTCGGTTCGTAGGCGGTCAGTTCGAAGCTCGGCGCTTCGGTGGTCAGGGCTCGGCCTTCGGCGATCCACTTGGCGCGGCCGCCGTCCATCACGCGGCAGTCGCGGTGGCCGTAGAGTTTGAATGTCCAGAAGGCATAGGTGGCCCACCAGTTGTTCTTGTCGCCGTAGAAGACGACCGTCGTGTCTTCAGTGATGCCGTGCTCGGCACAGAGGCGCGCGAACGCTTCCTTGCCGACGTAGTCACGAACGACCTCGTCTTGGAGGTCGTTGACCCAGTCGATGTGGACGGCGTTGTGGATGTGACCGGTGCCGTAGAGCAAGAGGTCCTCGTTGCTCTCGACGAGACGTACGTTGGCCGTGTCGGAGCGGTGGTGAGCGACCCACTCGGTCGAGACGAGCACCTCGGGATGGGCGAAGGCAGCCATGGGGGGGCGGATAGGTGAAGAGGGGAAAGGCGACGTTCTCAATCCGTCGGCGAGGCGAATCGTTCCGGGCGGGCCGCCGAGTGAAGGCAGAAGTGACGCGTGAAGGGTTCAGCGTGAAGAGCGCTCAGGTGGCTTGACGCCTGCATGCTGACGCGACACCTTCCGGCACGTCCACACGTCCACACGTCCACACGTCCACACGTCCACACGTCCACACGTCGCTCATGCCCCGCGTTCTCATCACCGACAACCTCGCGCCGGTCTGCCACGACCGCCTCGCCCAGAATGGCATCGACTTCGAGGTACATCTCAAGAGGTCCGAGGACGAACTCGCCGCCCTCGCGGGCGACTTCGACGGGTGGATCATCCGCAGCGGGACGACCATCACCGCGAACTTGATCGATCATGCGGCAAAGCTTCAGGTGATCGGGCGAGCGGGCGTCGGTGTGGACAACATCGACCTGGAGGCGGCAACGCGAAAGGGCATCCTCGTCGTCAACGCCCCCGACGGCAACACGATCTCGACGGCTGAGCACACGTGCGCGATGATGCAGGCGCTCGCGCGGCGCATCCCGCACGCGCACGCCTCGGTTACGGCAGGAGAGTGGGCGCGCAAGCAGTTTTCCGGCGCCGAGCTCTTGGGCAAGACGCTCGGCGTGGTGGGCGTTGGCAAGATCGGGCGGGCGGTGGCGCAGCGGATGCAGGGTTTCGAGATGCGCGTGCTCGGCTTCGACCCGGTGCTCGGCGAGGACGCCGCCCGCCGCCACGGGATCGAGCTCGTAGACCTGCAGACGCTGTTCGCCGAGAGCGACTACATCACGGTCCACACGCCTCTCAACGACGGCACACGCGGGCTCCTCAACGCCGAGACGCTCGCCCAGTGCAAGGACGGCGTCCGTCTCGTCAACTGCGCACGCGGTGGCATCATCGACGAGGCGGCGTTGCTCGACGCGCTCCAAAGCGGCAAAGTTGCCGGGGCCGCCCTCGACGTGTTCTCCGAGGAGCCGCTGAGCGAGGCGCTGTTAAAGCTTGTCCGGCATCCGAAGGTCGTCGCTACGCCGCACATCGCCGCGTCCACGGGCGAGGCGCAGGAGAAGGTGGCCGTGCAGATCACCGAGCAGGTGGTGCGTGCGCTCAAAGACGAGCCGGTCTCGACGCCCGTCAACGCTGGCGCCCTCCGCGCCGCCGCACAGCCCGAGGCCAAGCCCTTCCTCGACCTTGCCGACCGCTTGGGACAGATCGCGAGCCAACTTGTGGACGGTAGCCTCCGGCGCATCACCGTGCGGAGCTACGGCGAGGCGCTGCACCGCTATGCCGAGGTGCTCACCGTGGCGGCGCTGCGTGGCGTGATGGCGCGCTGGAGCCCGGAGCCCGTGAACCTCATCAACGCAAACACCCTAGCCCGTGAGATGGGCTTACACACAAGCGAGGAGTGGCGTACCAGCTCAGGGGACTATGACTATCCGAACCTCGTTGAGGTGATCGTGGAGACGGCGCAGCGCACGCGCTCGGTGATCGGGACCGTCCGGGCGCCCGGCGATGGGCGCCTCGTAGGGCTTGATGGCTACCGCTTTGAGGGCAAGCCGACTGGACACCTCCTGTTCTATCGCAACGTGGACCGGCCCGGCATGCTCGCGACCGTCGGGGGCATTCTCGCAGAAGCTGAGGTCAACATCGCGGCACTCGCGCTCGGACGCAGTAGCCTCGGCTCGATGGCGCTCACGGTGATCTCGACCGATGAGGGCGTCCCCGCCGAAGTGCGCCGCCGCGTCGAGGCGATCGAGGGGGTTGAAGACGTGCGCCTTGTAGCTGTATAGCTCGCATGGAAGCGTAGGCAGCGTAGCCCGAAAAAAATGCGACAACTGGGGGACAAATAGGTGCATGCCCCTGAATCCGGCTTGAGGGAATGGTCCCGGGCGCGTAGGTTGCACTCAGTCTGAGTTGTGCTCGAACAAGACCTGGCAATCCACTAGGATGGCTTGGGGCGATCCCCGGGGCCAGGTCTATGGCGAGCGTCTGTCCCGGGCTCGTCCGCTCGAGGGAACCTCCACAGTGCCTTGACACCCTTTGAGGGCTCCCTCTATATTCGCCACGCTCAAGTCCGCAATACTCTCGTAACCCCGATCCGCGCGCATCCTCGATACTACCCCTCTTCGCCCCACCGTTCACTCGTGCTGCGCTTCGGCAATGCACTCCGGGTCCGGGGCACGCGCGCGGCTTCGCCCTTAACCTTGCACCGCCACTAGGTTCACCCCGCCGCACTACGGCGACTCGCGTGTTTTGGTTACGTTGGTCTTCCAACTGCACCACGCGCCGCCCGTACGACCATCCACCCCTTGGAAGCGGAGCGTCCTAGCTGGCATTCGTCCTTCACCCCAGACCACCATCACGGAGGTAGCATATGTACCGTACTGCGAGTACGCTGATGCTGTTGCTGTTGCTTGCCGCGCCGCTCACGGCGCTTGCGCAAGGCACCGGCAAGATTTCAGGCATCGTCACCGACAACGCAGGCGATCCCTTGCCTGGTGCCAACGTCGTTATCGACGGTACCACGCTCGGGGCCGCCACCAACATCGATGGCGAGTACGTCATCCTAGGCGTGCCCATCGGCACCTACAACGTGACGGCCTCCTTCGTGGGCTTCGCGTCGGTCACCATCGAAGGAGCGGAGGTGAACTCGGGGTTCACGCGCATCCTCGACTTCGAGTTAGGGTCCAGCGACATCATGGACGAAATCGTAGTCGAGTACGAGCGCCCGCTCATCCAGAATGATGCCATTGGTGCGCCCACCGTTGTCTCAGGCGAGGAGATCGAGAATCTCCCAGTCCGTGGCGTTGGCGCGGTGACGGCGCTCCAGACGGGCGTTGTGAGCGAAGCCGACTCGGATGACCTGTTCATCCGTGGTGGCCGTGGCGAGGAAGTCGTCTACTTCGTGGACGGCGTCAAGGTGACGAGCAGCGCCCGCCTCAACGTCAACCAGCAGGCGATCGCCGAGCAGGAGATGCTCCTCGGCACGATCCCAGCCCGGTATGGCGACGTGCAGTCCGGCGTGGTTTCGATCACGACCAAATCGGGTGGTGTCGACTACTTCGGGTCGCTCGAACTCATCACGAGCGAGGTGCTCGACAACTACGGCTTCAATACAGGGACGATCTCGCTCGGTGGCCCGCTGGTCCCGAGCGCAGGTGCTGCCGACAAAGCCAGCTTCTTCATCTCGGTAGGGGGCCTGACCCAGACGGATCAGAACCCCTACGGGCGTGACTTCGTCGAGTTGTCGGACGCCGCGTTTGACCAACTGCTCGCCGCTCCACAGCTCTTCGAAGTCGTGAACGAAGACGGCACCAGCCGCTTCATTCCGGTCCCGGATGCCGTCGTGGCGGGCACAGCCGGTCAGGACATCCTGAACAACCCGGCCGCCTTCGGCATCGAACTGGGTGAGGGCGAGACCCTGCTCCAAGAGACGGGCACCACGTTCCCGCGCATCATCGATGCGACCGAGACGATCACGGGTGACCAGTACGAGCGCGTCGACACGAAAGACAACCCGTTCCGCAGCCTCACCGTTGATGGCAACCTGACGTTCAACCCGGTCAACTCAGCAACGGTGCGGTTGGGCGGCAACTTCAACCAGGACTACGACGAGTCTTACTCGTACACAAATGGCTTTTTCAACCGCAACCGCTTCTTCATTCGGGAGACGGATAGCTGGCGCGTCTTCGGCAACTACCGCCAACGCCTCGGCGACGCCGCTTTCTTCCAGGTCCAGGGCGAGTTCAGCAGCTTCGAGACCGTGTTGTTCCCGAATGGCTTCAGTGGAGACGTGGAGGACATGCTGCGCTACGGCGACATCTCTGACCCGGTGAACGAGGTCGCAGCGCGCTACATCCGCTTCGAGGGCGGCGTGGCAACGCCCCCGCTAGACGGCAACTTCGGTTCGGTGGTTGGAGATAGCTACGGCCTCTTCAACAACCCGGGCAACGTGGCTGCCTACGACACCTACGACCGTCGTGACGAGACGCGCCTCCGCTTCTCGGGCTTTGGTACGGCCCAGCTCGGCGTGCACCAGATCGAGTTCGGTGGCGAGTTTGAAACCGAGACACGCCGCCGCTTCCGCTTCACGAACGGCTCGCGCCTCGCGCAGTTCGCAAACGACCCCAACGACCCGTTCGCACCTGGTGCCGAAGGTCTCACCGAGGGCGGGGCAAGCGCCTACGACGAACTTGGCTTCAGCGATTTCTCGCAGCGCGGTCCGACGCTCTACTACGGGTACAGCTTCAACGGCCTCCGCGAAGTAGACGACCAGAACGTCGCGAACTTCTTCGACACGGCCTACGAGGGCGATGACAAGTACGACATCGCGCCGCACAAGCCGCTCTACTACGGGGGCTATATCTCTGACAAGATCGAGTTCCGTGACCTCGTGCTCCAACTCGGCCTTCGTGTAGACGTCTTCGACAACAACACGGTAGCTCCCCTCGATCTCTATGCCCCGTTCCCGATCGTGCGCGCAGGCAACGCCGTGCTCACGGACCCGAACGAGGACCTCTTTCAGGGGGACGGATTCCAGCGCCCCGGCAACGTCGACGATGACTTCGCGGTCTACTTCGGAGACGATGGTGGCATCGTAGCCTACCGTGACCTCGAAGGCAACTTCTTCGACGAGAACGGTACGAGCATCAACAGCAACGACATCGGCAACCTCGTCTTCAACGTGGGTGGCCAGACGTCGTCGCTGGGTGGAACGACTCCTGAGTTGGTCGACTACGAGCCTCAGGTCACCGTGATGCCGCGCGTGGGCATCAGCTTCCCGGTCACTGATCGGGCGCTCTTCTTCGCGAGCTACAACGTGACGAGCCAGCGTCCTACGGTCGGGTCGTTCGCGTCGCTCAACCGATACATCGACCTCGAGAGCGCGTTCATCAACAACCCGAACCTCAAGCCGGAGCGCACAACTCAGTACGAACTGGGCTTCCGCCAGCGTCTCGGCGAGCGCGCCGCGCTTACCATCTCGGGTTTCTACCGGACGCAGGAAAACAAGATCAACGTCCGCGAGGTGCAGTTCAGCGAACTGGGGTACTTCACGTACCTGAACACGGACTTCACCACCACGAAGGGCATGGAACTGGGGTTCGACCTGCGTCGGACCAACAACTTGGCCCTCGACGTGAACTACACGCTCTCCTTCGCGCAGGGGACCGGCTCCTCGGGCCTGTCCTCCTTCACGGCGGCCTTCCGCGATGGTATCATTCCGGAGACCATCTTCCCGCTGGACTTCGACCGGCGCCACGTCTTCACGGCGTCCATCGACTATCGCCTCGGCAACGACGAAGGTCCTCAGGTGCTGGGTGCCAGCATCTTGGAAAACTTCGGGGTCAACCTCCTGGCTCAAGTGCAGAGCGGTCAGCCGTTCACGGCACGCGAGATTCGCGACGCCCCGCTGACCTCGGACATCAACGTGGGCGACGTCGTTGGCTCGCCGAACAGCGTCACGATGCCCACGACGGCTGAGCTGAACCTCAAGGTCAACCGCGTCTTCGACCTCGGCTTCGGCGGTGCGCAGCTGAACGCGTACTTCTGGATCCTGAACCTCCTCGATCAGGAGATCATTGCCAACGTCTACCGCACGACGGGACAGCCTGACGAAGACGGTTTCGGCAGCTACGACTCGTTCCAGGGCACAGCCACCCGCGTGGCGGGCGTGCCTGACTTCCTCTACGACGAAGCCTACATCGCCTCCCCGGTGATTGTGGCCCGCGACGAGTTCACCTCCGCAGCTGCAGGCTCGCGGTTCTACGGCCAGCCTCGTCGGTTCCGCCTAGGGCTCCTCTTCAGCTTCTAACGACCTCGCCGCAGGCATGGCAACCTCCTCACTGTGCTGCCATGCCTGCGTGTCCAACTCTGTCTTCCTCTAGCGACACCCACCCATATTCATGCGATATCTCCTTCTGGCGGCCTTGGGCATCGCTCTGACAGCTGGAGTGGCTCCAGCTACTCAGGCTCAGGCCCCTGGCAACTGCCAAACTGGTGTGGCGCAGCGTGACCTCGACGTCAACAACGTCCGGGCGCGTATGTACAACATCGGTAACCTCTTCTGGCGCTCGACCGACCCGGTCTACACCGTGCCAGCATCGGGTACGACCAACTCTATCTTTGCAGCCGGCATCTGGGTCGGCGGTCTCATCGACGGCGAGCTCCGCATGGCGGGCTCGACCTACGGCCCCTTCGAGTTCTGGCCCGGTCCTCTCAATGAAGACGGCACGCTCCCGGACCCGAACGACTGTGCTCAGTTCGACCGGCTCTACAAGGTGAGCCGTGCTGACATTCTTGCCTTCGAGGCAGGCACAGCCCTGGCTCCCGACCTGCGTGACTGGCCTGCCGAACTTGGTGCGCCCGTTCTCGCCGCCCGGTCCAATGGTTTCGATGACGACGGCGACGGCCTCGTGGATGAAGGCACCGACGGCCTCGACAACGACGATGACGGTCGCGTAGACGAGCGCGACGAAACTGAGCGCGCCGATCCTGACGTACGCCAAGCAGGTGGCCTTTCCACCTACGACCTCGCTGGCGGGGATCGCCCCGACATCATCGGCGACCAGGGCATCTGGTGGGTCATGAACGACGTGGGCAACCGACACCAGCGTACGGGTAGCCCGCCTATCGGCCTTGAAATCCAGGCGCAGGCCTTTGCCTTTGCGCGTGCTGACGCCCTCAACGATGTCACCTTCTACAAGTACAAGTTCATCTATCGCGGTTCACAGCCGCTCGAAGAAGCCTACCTGACACTCTTCGTGGATGCTGACCTGGGTGAGGAGTTCGAGGATGACTACATCGGGAGCGATCCTGAACTCGGTGTGGGCTACATCTACAACGCTGACAACGAAGACGAGGGCGGCTACGGTGTACCGCCTCCGGCTCTGGGCTACGACTTCTTCCAAGGCCCGATCGTGGACGAAGACTTCCCGGGTGTCGGTGACGATATGGCACCGGATACCCTTGGCATGACCTCGTTCGGCTATTTCAACAACGGGGCATGCGACGACTTGTGTGACCCGCAGGACGCCCAGCAGTACTACAACTACATGACAGGCCGCTGGAAAGACGGCCAACCATGGACAGAGGGCAGCACAGGCCGTGGCGGCTCGGTGCCGGTTGACTATGTCTATCCGGGCTTCCCCGGCGATTACTGGAGCGAGCTCTGCCCGGAGACCCCGAACTGTGGTGAACCGGTACCGCCAAGTGACCGCCGCTTCTTCCAGACGACTGGACCGTTCACGATCAACCCAGGCGATGTTCAGGAGATCACATTCGGTATTGTCTGGGCAACGGGTTCGGACAACATCGGGTCGGTCTCGGCCATGCTCGCCGCAGACCAGCTTGCTCAGACGGCCTTCGACGTGGACTTCGAGCTTCCGCTCCCGCCTCCCCCGCCGGCACTCAGCGTGTCTGAGCTGAACGGCGAGGTTGTCCTGTCTTGGAGCTATGACCCGTCGTCGAGCAACTACCTCGGTACCTATGAGGTCAGCGACCCGTTCTTGGCCAACCGAGACGATGTGACCGACAGGACGTACAACTTCCAGGGCTTCAACGTCTACCAGTTCGACAGCCCTGAGGACGCGACCCCAACACGGATCGCTACCTACGACATTGTGGACGATGTCACCCAGCCGATCGACCGCGCGCTGGATGCTTCGACGGGTGAGTTCTTCCCATTCATCGCAGCGTTTGGTACGGACTCGGGCCTGCAGTACTACCAGGCTATCACCAACCTGACCAACTATCAGGACTTCTACTACGGAGTGTCGGCGTATGCCTTCAATGACGACTCCATTCCGAAAGTCCTAGAAGGCCAAATCCGCCGCATCACGGTGCGTCCGCGCGACGTGTTTGCAGCAAACAACGGCAACCAGGTCCAGATTGGTGGCGCCACTGAGCTTGTCCAACTCATGGACGACCCCGGACGTGGCTCCCTCGCCGTGCTGAACGCTGCGGTGGTCGATCCCTTCGCGGTCGATGCCAACGCTACCTACTCGGTGCGTGTCGTCGAGCTACCGGGTGCTGAAGAGGGCGAAGTCATCTTCTCGTACGACATTCTACGCGGTGAAGAACTGCTCTTTGATGGTACGGAGTTTGTCAACCTGACAGGTCGCGCGCCGTCTCCACTTGAAGTCGTCCAAGACGGTATCGCGTTCCTTACTACCAGTCTGCCGGCATCCGTTCCTGCAGCTGACCGTGATGAGAACAACCCGGATCTTCCAGGCCCCCCTGCCATCTCTGGTGCTGGTGCTGGCATCGTTGAAATCAGCAGCCCCAGCGGCGATGTCTGTGCCGACGATGACGCCGGATGTGATACCTACGGTGGCAACACCGTCTGGCATGACCCCTCGGGTGACTACTACATCTCGAGTGGCGGTGCTGCCGGTGCCCTTGGTGACCTATCTCTGAACGCAGACATCGCTGCGCCGGATGATTTCGAGATCCGGTTCACTGAAGAATGTGCTACGCCAGGCAACTGCTATGGGGTTTACCTATCGTCTCGCGACGGTGAGATCCTCAGCGTTCCGTTCGAAATCTGGAACGTGAGAGCTACGCCAGATGACCCCTCGGACGACATCCAGATGATCCCGTACTTCCGTGAGTCGGGCGATGCCCCGGTGACGGACTTCGCCAACGCGTTCCCGGGTACGGACAACTGGGCAGACGGACCGGGAGCACCGGTCACGGAGCGCCTGTTCATGTACATGCCGGACCGCCCCGATGGCTACGCCCAGTTCAACGAGGCCGCCCGCGGCTTCGGCGGGGCAGGCGCGCTGTACGATCGCGACGGTGACAGTGACGGTCAGGTCGAGCTCGGGAATGACGGCAATGACTGCCGCCTCCAGGGCATGTTTACGGACTTCTGCTACCTAGGTGGAGGGGGCGACCGTGGCAACTCGGTCATCAACAACCTGGTGTTTGCAGATGCGAACGGCAGCGGCACCACGCCTCCCGCGGGTACCGTGGTGCGCATCATCATGACGAAGCCCTTCCTCACGGAAGGCGACATCTTCACGATTGCCGGTTCGTCTGTAGGCTCCACGCCTAGCACGGAGGAAAGCCTGGCTGAAGCGGTCGACAACATCTACATCTCGCCCAACCCCTACCGCGGCGAGTCTAGCTATGAAGTCGGCGGTGAGAACCGTGTGGCTCGCTTCATCAATCTGACGGAGCGCTCCACCATCCGCATCTTCACCCTGGCCGGTACGCTCATCCGCACGTTGCAAACCAACGAGCCTGAGTTCGACTGGGACCTCAACACGGAAGCCGGTCTGCCAGTCGCAAGCGGGATGTACCTCATCTACGTGGAAGCGAAGAACGACGCAGGCGAGGTAGTCGGCGAGAAGGTGCTCAAGTTTGGCGTCGTGCAACGCGAGATCCAGCTGAACAACTTCTAAGCCACGCAACCTGTAAACTCTAACGCTCACCGTTATGAACACCCGCAATATCGCTCTCTACGGGTTGCTTCTTGCCCTAACTCTCGCCGCTGTGCCTGCCCAGGCACAGCGTGCCGAGAGCCCGGAGCAGTCTGGCACCCAAGGAGCCGAGCACCTTCTCATCCCGCTCACGGCGCGGTCGGCAGCCATGTCGAACTCGCTCACGAGCGGCCTCTCCAACCTCAACGGCATCGAGGCCCTCCAGTCGAACCCGGCTGGCCTCATGGCCAACACGGGCTCCAGCGCGCTCTTCAGTCGCATGGGCTACGTGGCTGACATCGGCGTCAACTACTTCGGTGTCGCGCAGCGCGTTGGCAACAACAACATCGCGCTCACGATCACGTCGTGGGACTTCGGCGACATCGACGCTATCCGCGAAGACGACCCGACGCCCTCGTCCACCTACACAGCCACGAACATCGTGGTAGGTGCTACCTACGCACGTCAGCTTACCGATCGCATCGCGGCAGGTTTGACGGCGAAGTTTGCCAACGAAACCATCGATGACATGAACGCGGCCTATGTCGCGTTCGACGCCGGCATGACCTACACCGTAGGTGAAAGCGGCCTCCGCTTCGGCGTTAGCCTGAAGAACCTCGGTCCGCAGATGTCCTTCGGCGGTCGCGGTCTTGCCCGTCCGATCCCAGTCGTAGACGCCACCAACGGCATCGCCGGTGAGATTCGCGCCCAGTCGCACGAGCTGCCCTCGCTCCTGAACTTCGGCGTGGCCTACACCCGCCAGTTCGCCGAGGGCATCGACGCGACGGTCATCGGCAACTTCCGCTCCAACTCCTACGACCCGGACCAGTACGCTGGTGCCCTTGAATTGGGCTACCAGAACATCGTGTTTGTCCGCGGTGGCTTCGAACTGCGCGAAGACATGGACCAGACCATGTACCAGGGCTGGAACGTCGGCGCAGGTATCAACTACGACTTCGACGGCGTCGGGATCGCAGTGGACTACGCCTTCCGTCCGGTTGACTTCTTCAGCAGCGTCAACCTGATCACGGCTGCAGTCTCGCTGTAAGCCCTGGAAAATGCCTTACGAAAGTGGGGGTAGAGCATCTTGTGCTCTACCCCCACTTTGCTTTTGGCACAGGCCAAGTCAAGTCCGTACGGGTAACTCCTCGGCGATGTGCGTCATGATTTGTGCCGCGTGGATACGTCCGTTCTCGATAAACCAGCGGCTTGTGTTGAGGCCACCGCAGACGGTGCCTGCAAGGTAGAGGCCTGCTCTGTTGCTCTCCATCGTGTCAGGGTGGTAGCGTGGAACGCGCCGCTCGCCGTCGAGCGCGACTCCGAGCGTTTCGAGGAAGCTGAAGTCCGGGTGGTAGCCGGTCATCGCCAGCACGAAGTCGTTGCGGAGCGTAATGGTGCCCTCTGGTGTCTGAAGATGTACCGAGTCCGTCTCAATGGCAGAAACCGTCGTATCAAAGAACGCACGGATCGACCCTTCCTTGATGCGGTTCTCTAGGTCAGGCTTGATCCAGTATTTCACCGAGTCCGAGATCGCTGGGCCCCGAACTAGGAGGGTCACGTCGGCCCCGTGGCGATAGCAGTCGAGTGCGACCTTCGCAGCAGAGTTCTTGGCGCCGATGACGGCCATGCGCTGCCCAGCGTACGGGTAGGGCTCCTTGAAGTAGTGCTGGACCTTGGGTAGGTCCTCGCCTGGAACGCCGAGCCGGTTCGGCTGGTCGAAGAATCCGGTCGCCACAACAACCTTGCTGGCACGGTGCAGGCCCTTGCTGGTAGCGACTGCGAACGCGCCATCATAGCCATCCACACGCTCGACGCGCTCGTATAGTTGGACATCGAGGCGCTCTTGCTGGGCGACACTCTGGTAGTAGTCGATCGTCTCCTCGCGGTGCGGCTTGTAGTTGGATGTCGCGAGCGGATGCCCACCGATCTCCAGCAATTCGGGCGTCGAGAAAAACTCCAGGTTCGTCGGGTAGCCGATGATCGAATTGACGAGGCCCCCCTTCTCGACGATGCGTGCGGTAAGACCGCGACGCTTGGCCTCGATGCCACAGGCGAGGCCGATCGGGCCTGCGCCGATAATCAGGACATCGAGGAGGTAGGACTCAGCCGTGGTATCAGGTAACTGCATAGCGCACCCCTACACCCAATCCCGGTGCTGCTGTTTCTGAAGAATCCTGAGATTGGCACTTCAGTCCGTCGACGACGCCAGGGGGGACCTATTCAGGGCGCCGCGCCCTGAAAAACCGCCGAAGCAGGTCGGCGCTCGCCTCAGCCTCCACGCCAGCGATTACCTCGGTGCGATGGTTGAGGCGCTCGTCCTGGAGGATGTTAAACAGCGAGCCCCCTGCGCCCGCTTTCTCGTCCATCGCGCCAAACACCACGCGCTTGAGACGGCTCCAGACAATGGCCCCAGCGCACATCGGGCACGGTTCGAGCGTCACGTAAAGGGTACAGTCGGTGAGGAACTTGGTACCTAAGGTTTCGCACGCCGCCGTGATGGCGATCATCTCAGCGTGTGCTGTCGGGTCGCCGAGACGCTCGACATGGTTATGGCCACGTCCCACGATCTGCCCAGCGCGAACGACGAGGGCGCCGACCGGGACCTCGCCTACTTCTGCCGCAAACTCGGCCTCGCGCAGAGCAAGCCTCATCCAGCGGCGATGAGGATCGAGTAACGAGATTCCTCCGTTGAGGCTTCCGGGCATGGCAATACGATCCTGAGACCTAGAGCGAATCAGCCGTAGGCCTGGAGGAAGCTTCGTGTGACGGAGTCTGCAAAGGCGCTGGAACGGAGCCCGCCAGAGCCTCCGGGCTAGTCATAGGCGATGCTTCGCTCACGGCCAACAGGAGGTCGGCATCGTCCAAGTGCGCGTGGTCGCCGGACTCCACCGCGAAGCCTGTTTCTTCCGTCCATACACGGACACGCTGTACAAAGTCGATGATACGGTCTTCGAGGTCCATGCAGAACGCTTCGAAACCCGGGCCGGAGAGGTTGGAAGGGGCCGGATACGTCCAGTCCTCGCGATGTAGCGCCGGGACGAGAAGTACATCGCCGCAGCCCATCCGAATCATCCACTCGTACGGGCTACTGGAGACCGCGTCCACCGATTTCGGGACGAACGCCGTAGAGTCAAAGCCATGCCGTTGCAGGGCCGTCGCCACACGGGTGTCGAGCGCATGGCGAGGTTCGGTGCCCGCGCTGTGCACGTCGAGGAGGCCCGCTCCGTGCTGTTGGGCAAACGCTTGGGCGAGTTGACTGCGGCTGGCATTGCCGACGCAGACGAAGAGAACCTTGACCATGCTGGGGGTGGGAAGAGCTGCCCCATGGTAGGGCTTGGCCGACAAACGGACCAAGAAGGGGAAATGAAGAGGCTCGGGGCACGGCGTTTGATACAGAGGCTACGTTTCTGTTCCGCCTCGCACAAGAGCTCGCCTTGGTGCTATGTATGATACCATCGTCGTCGGCGGAGGCCTGGTGGGCCTTGCCACGGCCTACCACCTCACACAGACCGGCGCGTCCGTCGTGCTCGTCGAGAAAGAGGACGCGCTCACGGCGCACCAATCGGGGCACAACTCAGGCGTGATCCACTCGGGCGTCTACTACAAGCCCGGCTCGCTCAAAGCCACCAACTGCCGGGCCGGGCGAGCTGCCCTGCTCGAATTTTGCGAATCCGAGGGCGTACCCTACGAACTGTGCGGCAAAGTCATCGTTGCCGTCACGGAAGACGAGCGGTCGCGCCTCCAGGCGATATTCGAGCGCGGCCAAGCCAACGGCGTTGCCTGCGAGCTTGTTGGCCCGGAGCATTTGCGCGAGTTGGAGCCGCACGTCACAGGCATCGCGGCGATCCATGTGCCCGACGCAGGCATCGCCGACTACCCAGCGCTGGGACGCCGCCTCGCCGAGCGTGCCCAGGAGCGCGGGCTCGATCTTCGCCTCAACCACGCCATCACGAACATCGCCTCGCACGCCAGCGGGATAACCGTAGAGACGACGCAGGGAGCGATCACAGCACAGACGCTCGTGGCCTGTGCGGGCCTCCACGCCGACCGAGTCGCCCGTATGGCAGGCCTCAACCCTGGCGTACAGATCGTGCCGTTTCGGGGCGAGTACCTCGAACTGTGTCCCGACGCAGAGCACCTCTGCAGGACACTTATCTACCCCGTGCCCGACCCCGCTTTTCCGTTCCTCGGTGTCCACTTCACCCGCATGATTCACGGCGGCGTCGAGTGCGGGCCGAACGCCGTGCTAGCGCTCGCACGTGAGGGTTATGACTGGGGTACGGTGAATCTCGGTGACCTTGCAGAGACGCTTGGCTACGGCGGCTTCCGGCGGCTTGCGGCGAAGCACTGGCGGATGGGGCTCTATGAAATGCACCGCTCGCTCAGCCGTGGCGCGTTCCTCAAGTCGCTCCAACGACTCGTCCCCGAGGTCACCCGGGCCGACCTCCGCGACGGCGGCGCTGGTGTCCGCGCCCAGGCCGTCACCCGTGACGGTGCGCTCGCCGACGACTTTGTGATTCATGCGACGGAGCGACAGGTCCACGTCCTCAACGCGCCGAGCCCGGCGGCCACGGCCTCGCTTGCCATCGGGGCACGCATCGCGGCGCAGTTGAGCGAGCGGCTTGTCGCCTTCGACTGATAGCTATCGGCCCTCGGCGCTCCGAGGGAAGCTGACGAGCGAGGTAGGCAAGCCAGAGCGTGCGTCGCGTTCGCCAGAGAAGCGCTCGCCATAGTAGGACGCCACGACCTCGATGGGGGCGAGCACGTGCGTGTTGAACGCATCAAGTTCCTCCGCAGGGACCCATAGCTCTTTGTGCACCTTTGCGCTGCCGACGATCTGCACGTCGTAGCGGCTCACGAACGCATCGTCCACGTCGAACCGCGTCACAAAGCCGCTGTGCCCGGAGTTGTCGTCCGTCGTGTTCCAGTCGCGCGCGATCTGCTCGGCGTACTCGACGTTGAGCACCGGATAGAAAAACGGTTGCCACTCCAGCCGCGGCGGAAACGCCCGCCAGCCCGACTCCGCGATCAACTCGAGTTCCTTGAGACCGACGGGGCGAAAGAGCGTCATTTCAGCAGTACAATAGCGCGGTGCGTTCGCTCGGCGATGGCCCCATCTGTGGAGCGAATGATGAGATGGTAGGTCCCCGCTGGTAGCGCATCGAGGGGAAGGAGGAGGGTGTGCGTTCCTGCTGCAAACGTCCGCCGGACTGGGCCAGCTACGCGTTGTCCTACCACGTTGACGACCTCGATCTCCACGTCTGTGAATGACGGGACTGTGGCGTTCAAGGAGATGCGGTCGCGAGTGGGATTAGGATAGCTGACGACGCGGAAATTGGTGGGGCGAGACAGTTCCTCTGTGTTAACAAACCGAATGTTGAGAATGGGAACTCGTAACGGTTCTGATTTGCCTCCACTGTAGATAAACAGCGTGTCTTCCTGACTAGTATGGGTCGGGGCAACGCACCTAAAGCATCCCAACTCGAAGCCGTAGAGTAGAAGCGTTTCGGATGGAGCTAGAGTGATCCCAAAGGTTTGATCACCTTGGCCAGATTGCACAACACAGGGGCGATTCTCTGGGGAAAAACCTCGCGGATAGCATTCAATGAGTCCTATTTGCTCGTCGCCGCCTGGGTTGACACTGAAGGAGAAAAACCAACCCGTTGGTCCAAACCCGCTATCTAGCGAATCGAACTGGAGACTATCGATCGGCACAGACACGGTAGAAGCATTACGAAGCTCCAAGGTGTCTGCAACGGAGCCGTCGAACGGGTTCGGCGAAACACTCAGCGGCTGTTGCGCGACAACGAGTGGCGTCGACAGCATTGCTGCCAGGAGAAAAACCGGGCGCATTGAACTAGGGGTAGGATGTCCCTAATCGTACCGCACATCCTCGGTAAAACCAAACGTGCTCAGGGTATGTCGAGATGCCCCGGGCGGCGATGCCGTTGAGATCTACCGCGCGTAGGACATGGCGCGGGTCTCCCGGATGACCGTCACGCGGATGTGGCCGGGGTACTGCAGCTCCCGCTCGATGCGCGAGGCGATGTCGATGGCGAGTTGCTCTGCGACGGCGTCGGTGACGATATCGGGCGTCACAATCACGCGCAGCTCGCGGCCGGCCTGGATGGCGTAGACGCGCTCGACGCCCGCGAACGAGTCGGCGATGGCTTCGAGGCTCTTGAGGCGCTGCACGTAGTTCTCTAACGCCTCGCGACGGGCACCGGGGCGCGCGCCGCTGACAGCATCGGCAGCTTGCACGAGTGGCGCGATGAGCGTCGTCATCTCGATCTCGTCGTGGTGCGCGCCGATGGCGTTGACCACGTCGGGGTGTTCGCCGTAGCGCCGGGCAAGCTCGGCTCCGGCCAGGGCGTGTGGCTTTTCAAGATTCTCTTCGACTACCTTGCCGATGTCGTGCAGCAACCCTGCGCGCCGCGCCTTGCGCGCATCGAGGCCGAGTTCGGACGCCATCAGCGAGGCTAGGCGCGCGGTCTCCTTCGAGTGCATGAGCAGGTTCTGGCCGTACGACGCCCGGTAGCGCATCCGCCCAACGAGCCGGACCAACTCGGGGTGCAGCCCTGGCAGTTCGAGGTCGAGCGCGGCCTCCTCGCCTGCGAGGACGATCTCCTCGTCCAACTCGACTTGCTTTTGCTCGACGACCTCCTCGATGCGGCCGGGGTGGATGCGGCCATCTTGGAGCAACTCGACCATCGAGAGGCGCGCGACTTCGCGGCGGACGGGGTCGAACGCAGAGAGCAGGACCGCTTCTGGCGTGTCGTCCACGATCACCTCGACGCCGGTCGCGGCCTCGAACGCGCGGATATTGCGGCCCTCACGCCCGATGATGCGCCCCTTCATGTCGTCCGACTGCAGCGTCACTACCGAGACGGTGTTTTCAATCGTGTTCTCGGCAGCAGTGCGCTGGATGGCGGTGAGCACGACCTCGCGAGCGGCGCGTTTTGCCTTCGCCTTCGCCTCGTCGCGGACGTTCTTGACAAGGGCCGCCGAGGAGAGCTTTGCCTCGCGGACGAGCTCGTCGTTGAGCCGCCGCAGCGCCTCGCGCTTCGAGACGCCGGACGCGGCTTCGAGCTTGCGAAAGTACTCGTCGGTGAGCCGCTCCAGGCGCTCTTCTTCGCGGGCGGTCTTCTCGGCGCGGGCATCGAGCTCCTGCTCCCGCGCAGCGATTTCCTGCTGCCGCCGCCCGAAAGCCGCAGCGTTCTTCTGGACCGTCGCGCGGAGGTCTTCCGTCTCGGCACGGCGCTGCTCAGCCTCCTGGGTGAGCGCGGCGAGCGCCTCGGTGGCCTGTCCGAGTGCCGCCTCGTGCTCGCCGACGCGCTCGCCTCGCATATCGAGCTGCGCCCGCTGCGCATCGAGAGCTTCCTGCTCGAGCCGCTGGCGCTCGCGGACTTCGGCAGTCTTCTGGTCGAGTCGGCGGCGGCGGGCCTTCAACTCCTTAAGCTTCGCGGTGCTCTCGACTTTGAGCGCCTCTCCCTCTGTGCGAACGCGTTCGGCCCGTGCTTTAGACTCCCCCATGCGCTGGGCGAGTGCTTGCCCTTTGAGCCACCGACCCACAAACACACCGACAGTGAGTGCAATGACCGCATCGATGACGAGGAGGAGAACGGTGAAGGAGGACATGACGGGGACTAGATACGTGGGTGAGGGGACACGTACGTTCCTGCATCCTTGGTGTTCGGTGCGAAAGGGGGGAGCCACTCCGGCTGCGTGGCGCCACGCTTGCCGCTCGGCGCAGGACCAGAATGCCGATTGGGCATAAAAAAACGCCCCGCCGGATGACCGACGGGGCATTAAAACCAACTGTAGCGGGGAAAGAGGAACCCTCTCATGCACATGGTGGGTGCCGCCCACGCCCTCTCTGCTTCCACGGTCCCAGCGGACGAATCCGCATGGGTGCGCGCGCCGAGGCGCACGTGTGGCCTGCTGGTCAGGCGTGAAGGAAGGCTCCCGAGAGGATCATTGTCAGGGTTCTCATTCGGGGCCACAGCCGGTGGTCCAGGCTACGGCAAGCGCCGTGCCGGACCGCATCCTGATAGTGCTGTCGGTGCACGCTGTTCCGCTCCGTTTTGCAAAGGCCTCTTGAAGGTGGGGCGAACATGAGGGGCGTTAGGGTTTCTTTGAGAGCACCGCGTCCAACTGGTCAGCTAGTGCGTTGGCTTCTGCCCCGAGCGAGGCCTGCAGTTCATCGAGTTCGCCCTCGCGTGCGTCCATTTCCTCGGCAAGTTGGAGCAGAGCCAGGACAGCCAGAGTAAGGTCTGGCTGGTTCGGGATCTGCCGCTTGAGCCGAGTAAGTCGCCCGCTGACCTGTTCGGCGAGCTTGCGCATCAGGGCTTCTTTGTCGCTTCGCACCTTGAGGGGGTACTCGCGGTCGAGAACACGGACGCGGATGGAGCGCACGTCCGCCGGATGGGGGTCGGGCATGGCTGAGGCGGTGGGCTAGTCAGCGTCGGCGTTTGGCCGGTCAGTGGGCTGGGCGAGGAGCGTGTCCACGGTGGCGAGAAAGCGCTGGACCTGCAGGCGCATCGCCGCGCGGTCACCTTCGAGCGGTAGAGTCGGACGGTCAGACTCGTCTATCTCCAACTCTGCGATACGCTCGGCCAGCCGGATGTTTTCCTCGCGCAACCGCTCGATTTCGCTAGCGGCGGCCTCGACCCGCGCGCGGAGCCGTGCCAACCCATCGAGGTTCGGGGCACGATCAGCAGGTGGTGGGGTGTCCGTGGGCATGAGCGCGGAAGGTAGCGGGAGTTGACAAAGGTACGGCGCCGTCGTCAGGAAGGAAACGGCGAGCGCGAACGGCCGAGTTGGGGACGCAGTAAGGCGGCGCAAGGACTAGACGCTGTAAATGGAGACGTCGCGAATGGAGACGTCGCGAATGGAGACGTCGCGAATGGAGCGGTGCGCTCGTTCGACCTTCGACTAGCCCCGCAGCGTCGCGCTGTGCTCGCGGGTGAGTTGCTTCAGAATGCCCTTCATCTGTTTGTCGACCTGCTTGTCAGTGAGCGTGCGGTCGGCGCCGAAGCGCAGCGCGAAGGCGACCGACTTCTGCCCGGCTTCGATGCGGTCACCTTCGTAGAGGTCGAACACGCGGGCATCCTGGAGCAGCTTGCCGCCGGCCTTGCGCACCGTCTGGAGCATCGGCCCGACGGGCTCGCCCGACGCCACAGCCACGGCGAGATCGCGCTCGACAACGGGGAAGCGGCTGATGGGCTCGTAGCGACCGCCGAGGCGCTTCGCCGCGCGCTGAACGAGCGCGTCCCAGTCGAGCTCGGCGAAGAAGACGGGTTGCTGGAGCGCATACTGCTCCATGAGTGTGTCCGACACTCGCGCAATGGTGCCGACGACGACGCCCCCGCCACGCCCCGGTAGCTTCACGTCGAGGCGGTATGCGAGCAATGCGTCGCCGGTCGTGACGGCTTCGGTGAATACGCTGGTGCTGTCGAGCGGAAGCCCAAGGCTGTCGAGGACGTGCGCCACGACGCCCTTCACGTCATAGAAGTCGACGGCGCGAGCGCTCTGGTCCCAGCCTGCTTCCTGCACGCGCCCGCTCATGCCGATGATGAGGTTCGTGCGCTCGCGGTAGCCTTCCACCGGGGACTCGGCCGTGCGCGCGGCATCGGCGGTGCGGCCGTACACGTGGCCGAATTCGGCGAGGCGAAGCGCGCCCGCGCCGCGGTTCTGGTTGTACGCCATCGCCGTGAGCAGGCCCGGCAGCAAGCTCGGGCGCAGCACCGCCATCTCCTCCGACTGCGGGTTGAGCGTCGCCGCGACGGCCCACGGCTCGCCCACGAGCGTCTCGGCGGCGAATTGCTCCGCGACCGCGTTGGGCAGCAGCGAGTTGGAGTAGACCTCGCGGAAGCCCAGCCCGACGAGGTGCTGGAGCGTGCGGTGGCGCAGCGCGAGGCTCGGCGCGAGCGCCTGCGGGCGAAGCGGCACCATCGTGCGGCCCGGCTGCGGGATATTGTCGTAGCCGTAGAGTCGCGCTACCTCCTCGATGAGGTCGATCTCGCGCTCGATGTCGGGGCGGAACGTCGGGATGGTGCAGCGGAGCGCCGCGTCGTCCGCCGACTCGGCGGCTGCGGCGGGCGTCTCACCTAGCAAAACGCCCTCGGCAAACGCCGCGAGCGTGGTGCCTGCATCGTCGTTTACCTCGATGCCAATGGCTGTTAACAGCCGCACGATCTCGTCCGTGTCGATCTCGACACCGAGAACCTGGGTGACGCGTGCCGGTCGCAGCGCGATTTTCTTCGGTTCGATAGGCGCGGGGTAAGCGTCCACGATGCCGGGGACGATTTTCCCGCCTGCCAACTCTGCGATCAACGCAGCGGCCCGGGCTGCTGCACGGACGGCGCCGTTCGGGTCTACGCCGCGCTCGAAGCGGTAGGACGCGTTCGTCTGAAGGCCGAGGCCTTTTGCCGCGCGGCGGATCGTGACCGGGTCGAAGTAGGCGCTCTCCAGCAGCACGTTCGTCGTGCCGTCCGACACCTCGGAGTTCTGCCCGCCCATGATGCCTGCGATGGCGACTGAGCGCTCGGCATCGCAGACCATCAGCGTGTCCTCGGGTAGCTTGCGCTCAACGTCGTCGAGGGTCGTGAACGACTCGCCTGGCTCCGACATCCGTACAACGATGCTGGACTCTTTGCTAGCGTTTCCGGCGAGGAGATCGGCGTCGAAGGCGTGGAGCGGCTGGCCGAGTTCGAAGAGGACGTAGTTCGTCACGTCCACGACGTTGTTGATCGGGCGCTCGCCGATGGCTTCGAGGCGGCGCTTGAGCCACGCGGGCGACTCAGCCACCGTGACGCCGCGAATGAGCATCGCCGCATAGCGCGGGCACGCCGCCGCATCCTCGATCTCGACGCCGACGTGCTCGGCGACGGCCCCGCCCGCCTCAGGCTCGTCCACGACGGGCGGAGCTAGGTGCTGGTGCGTCACCGCTGCCACGTCGCGCGCCACGCCGAGATGGCTCGTCGCGTCGGGGCGGTTGGGCGTGATCGCGATCTCGATGACGGTGTCGCGCTCGGCGAGACCCTGCGCTTCGAGGTAGTCGGCGAACGGCGTCCCGGCCTCGGCGCTGTCGTCGAGCACGAGGATGCCGTCATGGTCGTCGCCCAGGCCGAGCTCGTCCTCGGCGCAGATCATCCCCAACGACACCTCGCCGCGGATCTTGCCCTTTTTGATCTGGACCGGCTCCTTCGTGTGCGGGTCCTTGCGCGACGGCAGCATCAGCGTCGTCCCGACGGTCGCGACGGGCACCTTCTGCCCGGCGGCCACATTCGGCGCGCCGCAAACGATTTGCACCGGCTCGCTGCCTGCGTTCAGCGCGCCGAGGTCGACCGTGCACAGCGTGAGCCGGTCCGCGTCCGGATGCGGGCGCGTGTCAAGGACATGCCCCACCACGACGCCGTCTACCTCGGGCCCGACGTGCGTGACCTCCTCGACTTCGAGGCCGAGCATGGTGAGTGTGTCCGCGAGGTCGTCCGTCGCGAGGCCGTGGGCGACGTACTCGCCAAGCCAGTTCTGAGAGAGGTTCATCGGTGGAGGAGTCAGTTTGGGTACATCTCGCGCTAGAGGTCCACATTGTCAAGCCAGGCATGGAGCCAGTCTTCTAGCGACAGACGATGCGGGCGAAATGCCGAAGGCGACGAGTCTGAGTCGAGGAAATGAGGATCGAAAACCATGATGGGTGCCTGGGGCGTGGTGCAGTCCAGGCAGGAGTAAATCGCGCAACCCCAGTGAGCAATCGGGAGCAGACGTTCGGGCCAGTGCCAGGATGGGTCTCCGGGGTCTGGTTCGCGCCAGCCGAGATAGATGGTTTCACAGGTAGCTCCTGTGTCGTCAGGGGTCCCACCCGTGAGTCCGATCATCCCGTGACCGGGACCGAAGCCTCCGTTGGCGATAGACGAGTAGAGGGATTTAAGCGATGTTGGTAAGACGAAGCCGAGTGTCTTTTCAGCCTGCGCGATCTGTGCGTCAGAAGCGGGCGGGCTGAGAGTAGGTTGACCCGGATAGCTCAGTTTAGTAGGCAGGTCCGTGCCAGCGACCTTGGCTCGAACGTCTTCAAGGAGACGAGTCATACCGGATCTACTTGTGAATAGCCATGGTGTCATCCTGAACTCGTTTCAGGATCTCTGACGACTCGTTCATCTCGTAGCACCGCTGAGATGCTGAATCAAGTTCAGCATGACAAGTAGGGGCCTCATCGATCTAACCCAGTGTCGTCATGAGAATGGACTAAAACTGCTGCAAGAAGCGCACGTCGTTCTCGTAGAAGAGCCGGATGTCGCCGATGCCGTGCTTGAGCATGCACATCCGTTCGATGCCCATGCCGAAGGCGTAGCCGGTATAACGCTCGGCGTCGATGCCGACGTTGGTGAGCACGTTGGGGTCGACCATGCCGCAGCCGAGGATCTCCATCCAGCGGCCGCCGCCGGGGAGGCTGTCGTCGGCCCACCAAATGTCAACCTCCGCGCTCGGCTCGGTGAAGGGGAAGAAGCTCGGGCGAAAGCGCATGCGCACGTCGCCACCGAAGAGCGCCTCGGCGAAGCGCACGAGGATCTCCTTGAGGTCGGCGAAGGTCACGCTCTCGTCGACCACGAGGCCCTCGACCTGGTGGAAGAGGCAGTACGACTTGTAGGTGATGCGCTCGTTGCGGAAGACGCGGCCCGGCGCGATCATGCGGATCGGCGGCCCCGTACCCTTCGTGACGGCGTGCTCCATGACGCGCACCTGCACGGGCGACGTGTGGGTGCGGAGGACCGTGCCGGGGCCGTTCGGCGGCGGAGCGTCGACGAAGAACGTGTCCTGCATGTCCCGCGCCGGATGCTCTGGGCCGAAGTTGAGCGCGGAGAAGTTGTGCCAGTCGTCCTCGATCTCGGGGCCCTCGGCGACGCCGAAGCCGAAGCCTGCGAAGATGGCCTCAATCTCCATACGCGTCTGCGTGAGCGGGTGGATCGAGCCATGCGGCGCAGGGAAGCGGCCCGGCAGGGTCAAGTCGAGGCGTCTTCCTTTGGCATCCAGGGCGCCAGCGGCTTGCTCGGCCGCCTTGAGCGCGTCCTGCGCCTCGGCGAGCTTGGCCTCGGCGGCCTGCTTGAGCCCGTTGAGCTGCTGGCCGAACGCTCGGCGGCCCTCCGGCGCGACGTCCTTCATGCGCCCGAAGAGCGCCGTCACGCGCCCGCTCTTGCGCCCCAGCCAGTCGACGCGCGCAGCTTCGATGGCATCGGCGGCGGTCTCTGGGTTGGAGACGAGGTCAGCGGCGGCAATCTCGTCGTGGAGCGCCGCGATCAGCGCGTCGGGCAAGTTGTCGGGAGCGGTGGACATGGCAGAATTCGAGAGACGTGGTGTTTCGTTCGTGTCATCCTGAACTCGATTCAGGATCTCTGACGACTACGATCCGGCGTGGCATTGCTGAGATGCTGAACCAAGTTCAGCATGACAAGCTGGAAGGAGTGAGCGCGGTCGGAAAGATCGGAAGCTGTCGAGAGGCGATTCGCCGCTTCATCGGTTCCTCGTCTCTCCGTTTCAGCGATGCGATGCGGGAGCGGATTTCAGAGGTGGCAGAGCGGAGGCCGTGAGGCGTACCGAGAATGAGATTTCACCTCAAGAAAAAAGCCCGCGCCGCGATGCGTTGGGGCATCGCAGGGCGGGCGTTCTCGTCGAGCAGCGGCAGCGGCCTAGGCGGCGGCTTTGGCCTGCTCGACGACGGACGTAAAGGCTTCCGCGTCGTGGACGGCGAGGTCAGCGAGCACTTTACGGTTGAGAGGCACGTTGGCCTTCTTCAACCCACTGATAAGGCGCGAGTAGCTCATGCCATTCAGCCGGGCCGCCGCGTTGATACGCGTGATCCACAGCTTCCGGAACTGCCGCTTGCGTTGGCGGCGGTCGCGGTAGGCGAACTGCATCGCCCTATCAACGGAGTGCATGGCAACGGTGCGAACGTTGCTACGGCGACCCCAGTAGCCTTTCGCCTGCAAGAGCATCTTGCGGCGACGGCGACGGGAAGCCACGAGGTTACGAGCGCGTGGCATTTGATTCTCCGGGTAGGGGGATTAAAACGGTGAACGAGAAGTCGCAGACCCGCTACGGGGCCACATCGGCGTTTAGCCGGTGATCATGCGCTTGACGCGGGGCTCGTCGGCGGGCGACACGAGGGTCGTCTCGCGGAGATTCCGCTTGCGCTTGGGCGACTTCTTGGTGAGGATGTGGGACTTGAAGGCTTTCTTGCGCTTGACGCGGCCGGTGCCGGTCAGCGAGAAACGCTTCTTCGCTCCACTGTTGGACTTCATCTTCGGCATGACCGCCTCGAATGGATCGGATGAACAGAGAATCGCAAATATAGGGGCTAGCCGTCCGGGTTCCGGGGTACGTCCGGCATTCGGCCAAAGCTTCACGGGGGCCAATGAGTGTTGCGGTGAGGCCGTGTCGCCGTGCAGAGGTGGGGCAGCAGCTTGACGCGACAAGGTAGGACGGACATCTTCCACCGCTTCACCGCCTACTTCTTCTTGCTGTCGGGCGAGAGCAGCAGCGTCATGCGGCGGCCCTCCATCTGCGGGGCCTGGTCCACCTTCGCGACGTCCTGCAACTCCTCGATGAAGCGTGCGAGCAGATCGAGGCCGCGGTCCTTGTAGATGATGTCGCGGCCGCGGAACTGCACCCACGCCTTCACCTTGTTGCCCTCTTCGAGGAATTCGCGGGCGTGCTTCGTCTTGAAGCCAAAGTCGTGGTCGTCCGTGTTGGGGCGGAAGCGTACCTCCTTCAGCTCGCCCTGGCGCGCCTGCTTCTTGCGCTGCTCCTTGATCTTCTTCTGCTGCTCGTAGCGGTATTTCCCGAAGTCCATGATCTTGCACACGGGCGGGTCCGCGTTCGGGGCGATCTCGACGAGGTCGAGGCCGCGGCGCTGCGCGAGCTCCAGGGCACGGTCGAGGTCGTAGATGCCGTGCTCGCCTTGGGGGTCGACGACGCGCACGCGGTTGGCGCGGATGCGGTCGTTCACACGGGTCTGGGGTTCGCGCCGCGGCTGCGGGCGGTTGTATCTCCGGGCTATGGTTGGCCTCTCAGGTTGGTTGTTGGAATGTCTAAATATAGCCAGGGTAAACGCTGCTGGCCTAGAATTAGGCCATGTAGTACGCGGCAAGCCACCGTCTAGGTTTCTGGCAAAGCAAAGACCGCCTAGAAACCTCCCCATTTTGTTCGAAGAGATACAGTCGGCACGCCCTACCTTCCAGGCGCGTTGTATGCTCATCTCCTGACCGACCATGTCCTTAGCGGCCCCTTCACTCCTGCGCCGGTTGACCCTCTCCACTGTCCTCGGACTGGGTAGTGTCACCGCTGCTTCGGTCACCGCCGTCCAGGCACAACCCCAGGTCTTCGTCAACGAACTCCTGGCGTCCAACAGCACCGTCGTCGCCGACCCCGACTTCGGCGACTTCGCGGACTGGATCGAACTCTACAACGCCGAGCCGGACGCGGTAGACCTGAGTGGCTACACGCTCACCGACGACCTCGAAGAGCCCGACCGCTGGCAGATCCCGGACGGCACGATCATCCCCGCTGGTGGCTTCCTGCTCATCTGGGCCGACGATGAGGACACCGGTTTGCATACCGACTTCAAGCTCTCCGCAGGCGGTGAGCAAGTCGGTCTCTATGCGCCCGACGGCACGGCCGTGGACACGCTCACCTACGGCGAACAAACCACCGATATCTCACTAGGGCGCTCGCCCGACGGCGGACAGTCGTTTCAACTCTTCGAGACGCCAACGCCGGGCGCGTCCAACTCGACGGATTCGAGCGGCGGCATCGCGGAGGCTCCAGCGGCGTCGCTTGCGGGTGGCTTCTACGCCGGGCCCCAGGCCGTCACGCTGACGGCCGCCTCTGATGCGACAATCCGTTTCACCCGCGACGGTACGCCGCCCACCGAGGACTCACCCGTCTACACCGAGTCCATCACGTTTACTGAGACGGGGGTGCTTCGGGCGATCGCGTTCCAGCCCGAACGCCTACCCAGCCCGGTCGTCACGCGAACCTTCTTCATCGACGAAGCAGTGACGGTCCCCGTCGTCTCGCTCGTCACGGACCCCGCGAACTTCTTCAGCGACACGTCGGGCATTTACGTGGAGGGCACGAACGGCATCCCTGGGCGCTGCCGCAACGACCCGGTCAACTGGAATCAGGACTGGGAGCACCCCGTCCATGTCGCCTTCTACGAGCCGGACGGCACGCTCGGCTTCGAGCAGGGCATGGGTGTCCAGATCTTTGGCGGCTGCTCCCGCATCTATCCGCAAAAGTCGCTCGCGCTGTATGCGCGAGGCCGCTACGGCGCGTCGAAAGTGGAATACCGCGTCTTCCCCGACCTCGACATCGACGTGTTCGACGACCTCGTGCTGCGCAGCTCCGCGCAAGACTGGTGGCGCACGATGTTCCGCGACGCCGCCATCCAGACGATGGCCGAGGGCGACCTCGACAAGCAAGCCTACCGCCCGGCAATCGTCTTTCTCAACGGCGACTATTGGGGCATCCACAACCTCCGCGAGAAGCTCAACGAAGACTACGTCGCCGCGCACTACGGCATCGACGATGACGACGTGGAACTGCTCGATGCGGGCAAAGGCGATCCCCGCGACGACTCGCCGCACTACGACGCGCTCCTGGACTACCTCGCGGCCAATGACATCACGCAGCCTCAGCACTACACGTACGTCCAGACGCAGATGGAGGTGGAGGCCTACCTCGACTATGTCATCGCTGAGATCTACAGCGCCAACGCCGACTGGCCAGGCAACAACCTGAAGCTCTGGCGGCCCAACGAGTCCGACGGCCGCTGGCGGTGGATGTTCTTCGACCTCGACTTCGGCTTTGGCGGCAACGCCAACGGCGAGGCGCTCGACAACACGCTTGCCCTCGCGCTCGATCCCGCCGGGCCGCCGTGGCCCAACCCGCCGTGGTCCACGTTCCTCTTCCGGCGGCTGATGGAGAACGACACCTTCCGCTCCACCTTCATCCAGCGTCTCGCGGCTCGCTCCGCGACGACCTACGCCCCGGCGCGCGTCCTCAGCATCATCGACAGTTTGCAGGCGGGCATTGCTGCCGAGATCCCGCGTCACAAGGCCCGCTGGCCGCAGTCGATCTCGTTCGGGCCAAGCTGGGATGCACTCGTGGACGAGATGCGCGACTTCACACGCAACCGCCCCGTGCAGATGCGCGGGCACGTCGTAGAGACGCTCGGGGTGGCCGGTTCGGCCGCGCTCGAACTCGAGACTACCGAAGGCGGCCGGGTGCTGGCCGAGGGCGTACCGCTACCGCGCGGTGCGAGCCGCCTGCCGTTCTACCGCGAGGTGCCGCTGCGTCTGGAGGCCTTGCCCGACGAGGGCTACCGCTTCGTTGGTTGGACCGAAGCGGTGACTTCCGAGGACGCGGCGATCTCCGTCGTGCTGACCGGGACGACGTCGCTCGCAGCCACCTTCGCGTTCGGGACCGAAGCCGAGGACGACGAGGCTCCCGCGCAAGCACGGCTGGCGCAAAACTACCCGAACCCGTTCCGCGCGCAGACCCAGATCGAGGTGACGCACCCGGAGACAGGGCTGCTGACGGTGGCCGTCTATGACCTCCTCGGCCGCGAAGTCGTGCGCCTCGTCGACGAGCACCGGGTGGCGGGTACCTACACGCTCGTGCTGGACGCGGCGACGCTGTCGAGCGGCGTCTACGCCTACGCGATGGCGTCGGGGGACACCCACGCGGTGCGTCGGATGGTCGTCCTGCGCTAGCGATCTCGGTGCTGCGCTAGCTGTCGCACTGCTGCGCTAGCGGTCACCATGGAGCGTGTGCGTCCGGATCTTGCGTGCGAGTTCGTAGGCGCGGCGCTCGCGGGTTTCCGTGCGCTTGGCGCTCGTGACGTAGTGAGCCAGTGACCGCTGTTTGCCCGGCGTGAACGTCGCAAAGCGTGTAGCTGCCTCCTTGTCCTCCGCGAGTGCAGCAACCAACTCTTCAGGGAGCGCGACCGCGTTGGGATCGGCGACAGAGCGCACATCGAGGTGTGCCGTTGCGCCCCACGCAAGGCCGCACTCGCGCAGGAAGCCCTTGCCAAAGCGGAGTCGGGCATCGTCCGCTGGGCCGTGGAGTGCGCGAGTGAACGGACGCTCTTCGAGGGTACCCTCCACGCGCCGATGACCCACCGCAAGCAAGGCTGCCGCGATGGGCTCGGGGACGGGGACGTAGTGCATACCCATCGCATCGTCCTCGCGAAGGACAGGACCCGCGAAGAAGTGGAAGTCAGACATAGGAGAGACAAGCCAGAGCGAACGAAAGGGAAAGCTAAGAGGTGGGCCCCATCACGCTGCACGGGCTCGGTCCAACACGCAAGACGCACCACGCAACACCGGCTGTGACGCCGACCCCACGAGCCCTATGTCGAAGTCGCACCTAGCCCTCGTCCACGTAGCGGCGGACGCGTTTCTCGATCGACTCCTCCGCGTCGCGCTCGCGCTGGGTGGCGAGGCGTTCCTTGACGCGGGCCTCGTAGCCCTGCTCGGACGGGTCGTAGAAGAACGTCCCCTGCATGCCGCCCGGGAGGTACTGCTCGGCGACGTAGTGGTCGCGGAAGGCGTGCGGGTACTGATAGCCGACACCGTGGCCCAGCCCCGCTTTGTCGCGCTTCGCGTCCTTGAGGTGGTTCGGGATCTCACCGCTCTGCTCCTTCTCGACATGGGCGAGCGCCGTGAAAAAGGCGAAGGCGCTGTTCGACTTGGGTGCGGTGGAGAGGTAGAGGCAGCACTGGCCGAGGTGGAAGCGGCCCTCGGGCATCCCCACGAAGTCATAGGCCTGCTGGCACGCGACGGCGACTTGGATGGCTTGCGGATCAGCTAGCCCTACGTCTTCGGCAGCGAAGATGACCATGCGCCGGAAGAGGAAGCGGGGGTCCTCGCCGGCGTAGAGCATGCGCGCCATCCAGTAGAGCGCCGCATCCGGGTCGGAGCCGCGCATCGACTTGATGAACGCCGAGATGGCGTCGTAGTGCGCGTCGCCGTCCTTGTCGTAGAGCACCGCGCGCTTCTGAATCGACTCCTCCGCCACGGCGAGGTCGATGCGGATGACGCCCTCCGCAGCGGGCGTCGTCTCCACGGCGAGTTCGAAGGCCCCGAGGAGGCTACGCGCGTCGCCGTTGGCCGTGTCGACGAGGTGGTCCAGGGCGTCGGCGTCGATGGCGACATGCCGTGAGCCATAGCCGCGCTCGGTGTCACTGAGGGCTTGCTCAGCGATGATGCGGAGGGCGTCCTGCGTGAGCGTGCGCAACTCGAAGACGCGGCTGCGCGAGACGAGCGCCTTGTTGACCTCAAAGTAGGGGTTCTCCGTCGTCGCGCCGATGAATGTCACGGTGCCATTCTCGACGTGCGGGAGCAGCGCGTCCTGCTGCGCCTTGTTGAAGCGATGCACCTCGTCGACGAAGAGGATGGTGCGCTGGCCGTGGAGGCGCAGCCGCTCCTGCGCGGCCTCGATCTCGGCGCGGATGTCGCGCACGCCCGCGAGCACGGCGTTGAGCGTGGCGAAGTGCCGCGCGGTCGTGTTTGCGATGATGCGGGCTAGCGTGGTCTTGCCCGTACCCGGCGGCCCGAAGAAGATCACCGACGTGAGCCGGTCGGCTTCGATGGCGCGGCGCAAGAGCGTGCCCTCGGCGAGGATATGCGCCTGCCCGACGAACTCGGCGAGCGTGCGGGGCCGCATGCGGTCGGCGAGCGGCGCGTTGGCACGCAGGCGGGCGTCGGCGGCGGCGGCGAAGAGGTCGGACATGGCGGCGCAGACATGGCAGTGCAGGGCAGGCGACGAATCGCACAACCTACCACCGAGCTACTGTCAAGGGCATGGCACCCTCGACCTACGCCTGCGTCTCTAGGCTGCGCTTGATGTTCTGCACGAACTTGTCCGTGAGCCGCTCGAACTCGGCGCGCACGATGGGCGGGGCGAGCTTCTTGGCGAAGAACGGGATGCCATCGAGCACGATCTCGGCCTGGGCGGAGAGCCGCGCGAGGGTGGTGGGGCCATCGTCGAGGAGCTTCACCTCGCCATGGATGCGGTCGTCGGCCATAGCGTCGTCGGTGGGCTCCCACCAGATGCGCCGGGTGGCCTCGTCCACGTGGAAGCGGCAGGCGTAGATGATGCGCTGCGCGTAGGGTGGAGGCCCGAGCTTCTGGACGGTCCACCGCAGCGCCCGCCCGGCCAAACGCTCGACGTGCTCCGTGGCGGGGAAGAGGTGGAGGAGGCTGGGGAAGTCCGAGAGCGCCATGAGCGCGTCCTGGGCGCGGGTCTGCACGCGCACCTCGCGCACGATGTCTACGGGGACAGTGAGGGTCATGGCGGACGAAAAAGAGGACGAGTGATTAGAAAAAGGTACACGCCGCGCTGCATGCGAGGCTCCGCCGAGCGTCGAATTACTTGTTGCGTCGAACATCGTGCCGTCATGGTGTGGCCTTGCAGGCCAGTGGCTCCTGAATGGCCTGGTTATGCAGGAGTTCGGCGAACCTGAATCCTTGGCGAGCTATAGAAAAGCAGGAGCCCGGTATCCCGTTTGCTCGGTGCTCTCGCGTCAGGCGCACCTTCGCCCATCTCAAGCGCCGCTGTTTCCCGCCACCCGTTGTGCCGCCTCCCTTCAGGCGCGACGGACCTGTATCCCCCACCACCATGTCTATCTCCCGGAGAGGCCTTCTGGCCTGCTTCCTGCTCGTCTTGTGCGCCTACGTGCCGGCGGCGAGCGCGGGCGAAATCGTCCGCACCGGCGCCCAACTCCCGTCCCTCCTCGGCGCAGCGCCCGCCGACCTCGTCGCCTACGCCTACCGCGCGGGGCAATGGACCCCCATCCCCGTACAGGTCGACGAGCGCGAGTGGCTCGACATCGTCGTGTCGTTTGCCGGTCGCGACTTTTCGGGCTGCACCGATCCTGAGTGCACCGCTGGCATCGGCATCGTCGAGGTGCTCGAATATGCCGACCCGGACACCTACGTCGGCGCCGACTCGAACCCGGCCTTCGACGAGGACGACGAACTCGTCTTCATGGCGCGCTTCGCAGGCGACCCCACCCCCGCTGACCGGCATCCGGCTGGCGTCGTGATGCGTACGCGGACCGCCGTGGCCGCCGGCGACGGGGCCGTCTACCTCTACGTGGCGAGCGGCAGCGCCAACCCGTCGGCTGGCGTCGATCTCGTGGACTACCAGTTTGCGCTCACGGCCGGAGCGTTTCCCGATGCCTATGACTTCGAAGCCATCGAGGGCGGCAACAACGGCCAGCCCACCGGCTCTGACCTCGGTGCAAACCCCGAGCGCTCGACCATCGAGACGGCGACCTACCGCACCGTGTTTGCGGACCGCTGGATCCAGGACGAGCTGTACGTCAAGTCTGGGTTTGGCCTCGGGCCGGACCTGCTCGACCGTGCGCAGGTTCGCTTCGCGCCCGGCGTCTGCGACCGTACCGAGTGGACGGCCTCGGCTGGTGCTGGCACGGTCGTGGCCAACATCGACGGGCCCGTACGCGCTATCCGCGTGGTCCGCGGCTTCAACTCGGGGCCGCTCACCACGCGCACGCACTATTTCTACGAGACGGACATCGTCAGCGTCACCGACCTCCGCGTGCACCCTGTGCCGTCGCTGATGGACCTGCTTGACTACGCGCCGACGCTCGCCGGCGCGACCTACGACAACGCCGAGAACATCGCGCTGCCGATCGACGCCGGCCCGGACGGTGACGTCGAGGGCGCGCGGGATGTCGGCGTGCCGTTCTGGGAGGTCGTCAACGCCCCAGGGCGCTCGGTCACAACGGCGCTCCAGGTGACGACCGACTGGGACGACCTCGTCACGCTCACGTCCTACTATGCCGAGGGCAACGCCGTCCAAGCCTGCACGGGTGACGCGGTTGACCGCGGCACGAGCGGCCTCTACGTGCAGCAGGGGATCGAGGAGACGGACCCACGCCGCAGCGGCTTCTGGACCGTCGCGGGGCTGCGTCGCACGCGCTTCGCCGCCGCGGCGACGAGCCGCGCCGAGGCCGAGGCGTTTGCGCCCGGCGCGTTCGCCTACACGACCACGTCCTCGTACTACGGGCCCACCCCGACGCGTCGCCTCGATGGGCGGTCTTCGGCCGGCGGCGGTGTAGCACTGCCCACGGATCTTCCCGAGCCGCCCCCGCCGCCCCTGCCATCGCCCGTTGAGGAGGAGGGGGCCGACCTCGCCATCGCCTACGACGGCACGATGGCCGTGGTGACTAACCTCGGCCCAGAGACGGCGACCGGGGCCGTGGCCACCTTCGAAGGGACGCGGGGCCCCGTCACCTTCCGCTTGCCAACGCTCGGCGTCGGTGGGTCGGTATCCCAACGCGTGGCCCCGACCGACGGCTGCGTGCGCGTCCAGGCAGGCAGGCAGGCGGATCCCGACACCGCCAACAACGAGGCGTGCGATGGCGAGGACCTCCCACCTCCGCAACCGGGCGACGGGGGCGCCGATCTGCAGATCATCTACGATGGCCGAACGGCTGTGGTGACCAACCTCGGCCCCGATGCGTCCACGGGGGGCGAGGCGGGATACCAGAGCCGTCGCGGTCCCGTCTCGCTGGGGCTCCCGCCGCTGGCCCCCGGCCAACAGGTGAGCCAGCGCGTCACGGATGCCGTCGATGGGTGCGTGCAGGTGACGCCGGGCAACCAGAACGATCCCGACTCGGCAAACAACGAGGCCTGTGAGAGCGGTCGGGCGACGGCGTCCAGTGCAGCGCTCCCAGACGTGCCGATGCTGGAAGCGGCCTACCCCAACCCGTTCAGCACCGCGACGACCCTCCGTTACGCGATCCCGACCAACGGCCCGGTGCAACTCGTGGTTCTCGACGCGCTCGGCCGGGAGGTCGCACGCCTCGCCGACGGGCGGCAGCAGGCCGGGTGGCACGTCGCCCGCGTCGATGCGCGCAGCTTGCCGAGCGGGGTCTACATCGTGCGCCTCGTCACCGAGCAGAGCGCCGAGACACGGCGGGTCGTCCTGCTGAAGTAGACCCGTCTTTGCGCTAGACGGCCGCTACCTCCACGCCGAGGTGGCGGAGGGCGCTCTCGAAGAGCGGGCGGCCGTCGGCGCGACCGAGCAGCGGGTCGCAGTGGCGCTCGGGGTGGGGCATCATCCCGAGCACGTTGCCCGCCGCGTTGACGATGCCCGCGATGTTGCGCGCGGACCCGTTCGGGTTGGCCTCCGGCGTGAGCTGGCCGTCGGGCGTGCCGTAGCGAAAGACGACGCGGCCCTCGCGCTCCAGCATGTCGAGCGTGGCGTCGTCGGCGACGTAGTTGCCATCGCCATGCGCCACGGGAATCATCAGCACGTCGCCTTCGTTGAGCGTGTTCGTGAACGGCGTCTGGGCATTCTCGACGCGGAGGTGGACGTCCTTGCAGACGAACCGCAGCGAGGCGTTGCGCATCAGCGCGCCCGGTAGCAGGCCGGCCTCGCAGAGCACCTGGAAACCGTTGCACACGCCGAGCACGAGGCCGCCGTCGCCCGCGAAGCGCACCACATCTTTCATGACCGGGCTGAAGCGCGCGATGGCACCTGAGCGGAGGTAGTCGCCATAGGAGAACCCGCCGGGCACGATCACGAGGTCGGCATCGCCCACGGACTCCTCTTTGTGCCAGACGAAGCGGGCGTCCTGGCCGAAGAGGTGCTTCGCGGCGTGGTAGGCGTCGTGGTCGCAGTTGGACCCGGGGAAGACGAGGACGGCGACGGAGGCGGTCATGGGGTGCGGACTTCGTTCGGTATGAACGTGTGGACGTATGAAGGTGTGGAAGTAAGTTACGCGCCCACGTTGTTGCACACGGTCCCGGCCTGGCTTCACGTTCACACGTTCACACGTCCAACCCTCCACACCTTCTGTGATCCCCCGTGCGCTCTTTCGGAAGATCCGCCGCATCGAGGTGCGGACGAAGGGGCTCGTGCACGACGTGTTTGGCGGGGAGTACCACTCCGCGTTCAAGGGCCGCGGCATCGAGTTCGCCGAGGTGCGGCCCTACCAACTCGGCGACGACATCCGCACCATCGACTGGAACGTGTCCGCGCGGACGGGCGAGACGCACGTGAAGGTCTACGAGGAGGAGCGCGAGCAGACGCTCATCCTGGCCGTCGACGTGTCCGGCTCGGGCGACTTCGGCTCGGTCGGCCGCGCCAAGCGCGAGATCGCCGCCGAGGTGTGCGCGGTGCTCGGCTTCTCGGCGCTCCAGAACAGCGACAAGGTTGGCCTGCTGCTCTTCTCCGACCGCGTCGAGCGGTTCATCCCGCCGAAGAAGGGCCGCCAGCACGTGCTCCGGCTCGTGCGCGACCTCTTCGTCCACGAGCCGCAGGCGCGCGGCACCGACCTCCGCCCGGCGCTCGACCACCTGCTGCACGCGCTCCGCCGCCGCGCCATCGTCCTGCTGCTGAGCGACTTCTTGCTGAAGGCCGACCTCCACGAACCGACGAGCCGCGCCCTGCGAACCGTAAGCAAGAAGCACGACTTCGTGGCGGTCCACCTCCGCGACCCGCGCGAGGGCGCGCTGCCCAACGTGGGCCTGCTGACGCTTACCGACGCCGAGACAGGTCGCCCCGTCACCATCGACACGCGGAGCCGCCGCGCCCGCGAACGCTTCGCCGCGCAGGCCGCCGATCGTCAGGCGCGCATTGCCGAGACGCTGCGCCGTGCTCGCATCGACACGGTCGAGGTGGCGACCGACGCGGACTATGTGGAACCGCTCGTGGCTTTCTTCCGGCGCAGAAATCGGGAGCGATGAGGAGGATGTGGCGGATTGCATATGGCGTGTTGAGTGTGCTGGCTGCTGCGGCAACCGTGCACGGGCAGCAGGTGCGCGCCACCGTGGTAGCCGATAGCGTGACGGTGGGCGAGCGCTTCGAGATCGGCGTCGCCGTGGAGCACGGACGCTCGACGCGGGTCGCGTTTCCCGACCTGCCTCCGCTGTCAGACACGTTCGGGGCGGACAACCTCGTCGAGCCAGCCGCCGTCTTCGGCGATGCCGAGGTGCTGGCCGCCCGGCGCTTCCCGCCGACCGAGACCGCGACTGGCGCGCGCCTCGACAGTGTGGTCTTCCTCGCGACGACGTTCGCGCTCGACGCCGCGCGCATCGGGCCGATTCCGGTGGCGCTGGTGGCGGGCACCGGAGCCGCGGCCGACACGGTCGTGCTCGACGTGCCGACGCGGATGCTGCCCGTGCGCTCCGTCGTGCCGGACAGCCTGGCGGCGCCACTGCCGCTCGCGCCTGCGCTTGCCTTCCCGGAGCCGTTGCCGCTGTGGGTGGCGGTTCTCATCGGTGCGGCGCTTCTGGTGCTCGGCCTTTGGCTCTGGCGGACGCGGCACCGCCGGGCCGGTCTTGTGGCGCCACCGTTGCCGCCGCACGCCCAGGCTCGTAAGCGCCTCGACGCGCTCCGGCCTGCCGACATCGACGCGACCGACTCCGAGGCGGTGCCGGCCTACTACGCCGCGCTCTCGAACGCGGTGCGGACCTACCTCACGCGCGCCCTCGACGTCCCGGCACAGGAGCAGACCACGCGCGAACTCCTCGCCGCCCTCGACGGTCATCCCGATGTGGACGACGCCACACGCCTGCGCCTCAGCGTGCTCCTCCGCCGCGCCGACCTCGCCAAATTTGCCCGCGCCGCGCCCGACGCCCCCACGCGCACCGCCGACCGCACCGCCGCCACGGAGGGCGTGGACGAGATCCAGGCCCGCATCGCTGCCCGCGAGCAGCAGGAAGCGGCGGAGAGACAGAGCAGCGAGAAAACGGAGAGCCAGGGAGACGACGAGATCGCCCCCGAAGCAGACACCGCGACACCGCCGCACCGCAACACCGCCGCACCTGGTTCCGGTGCTCCGTAACACCACCCACTTCAAACGTCACCCGTCGAACTTCCCACGTTCCCCATGCCTTTCTCCGACCGGCTCGTCGAACGCCTAGCCCGCGCAGACTACGTCGCGGTGCTCACCGGCGCGGGTATCTCCGCCGAGAGCGGCGTGCCGACCTTCCGCGACCCGGGCGGGCTGTGGCAGAAGTTCAAGCCCGAGGAGCTCGCCAACGTGCGCGCCTTCCTCCGCAACCCCGAACTCGTGCAGGGGTGGTACGCCCACCGCGGCGATGTCATCCGGTCCGTCGCGCCGAACCCTGGCCACCACGCGCTCGCCGAACTGGAGCAGTCGAAGCGGCACTTCCACCTCGCCACGCAGAACGTCGATGGGCTGCACCTCGAAGCGGGGTCGCAGAACGTGGCCGAACTGCACGGCAACCTACGGCGGATTTACTGCATCGACTGCGAGACGCCTGCGAGCGAGCACGACCTCGTGGTGATCGAGGAGGGGCAGACGGCGCGGTGTACGGCCTGTGGCGGGCTGCTGCGCCCCGACGTAGTCTGGTTCGGCGAGATGCTGCCCGAGCAAGCCTTCGCCGACGCGGCCCGTGCGGCGATGCTGGCCGACGTCTACCTCTCCATCGGCACGAGCGGCGCGGTCTACCCGGCGGCGGGCCTGCCTGTCGAGGCGAAGCGGAACGGCGCCTACGTCGCCGAGATCAACATCCAGCCAAGCGAGATCGCGCACGCGCTCGACGAGACCGTGATCGGCAAGTCCGGCGAAGTCTTGCCTGCGCTGCTGCGCGCCGTGCGCGCGATGTCCGATTGACAATGTGCGATGGGGGCCGACCTGATCGCATGTCGTACATCCAAAATCATAGATCAATAAATGACCTTCGCCTATCCCTGGCTGCTTCTGCTGCTCCTTGCGGTGCCGGTGCTCGCGTGGCTGGGGCGACGGCGTACGGCAGCTGGGCTGCTGTTCTCCGAGACGGCGGCGGCGGAAGGTGTGCCGCCGACGCTCTGGGCGCGGCTCGCGTGGCTGCCGGGGGCGCTGCTGCTCGGGGCGCTCGCGCTCGGCATCGTGGCGCTGGCGCGGCCCCAGGAGCGCGACGTCACACGCGAGCAGTACGCCGAGGGCATCGACATCGTGCTCGTGCTCGACGTGTCCACGTCGATGAAGGCGGACGATTTCTACCCCAACCGCTTCCAGGCCGCGAAGGCCGTCGCCGCCGAGTTCATCGACGGGCGGCTCTCCGACCGCATCGGGCTCGTCGTCTTCGCGGCGCAGGCCTACACACAGGCCCCGCTCACGCTCGACTATGGCTTCCTCAAGCAGATGCTCGCCGAGGTGCGCATGGGCGTCATCGAGGACGGGACGGCCATCGGGACCGCCATCGCCACGGGCACGGCGCGCCTGCGCGACGCCGACACGCCGAGCAAGGTGATGGTGCTGCTCACCGACGGCCAGAACAACCGCGGCGAGATCGACCCGGGCACGGCGGCGGAGGTGGCGGAGGCGCTCGGCGTGAAGATCTACGCCATCGGCGTGGGTTCGGAGACGGGTGGGGTGGTGCGCCAGCAGACGCCCTTTGGCGGCACCCGGCGCGTCCCGGCGCTCCAGGTGGACGAGGAGACGCTGCGCGCCGTCGCCGAGAAGACGGGCGGGCGCTACTTCCGCGCGCGCGATGCCGAGGCGCTACGCCAGATCTATGCCGAGATCTCCGAGCTCGAACGCACCGAAATTCAGGAACGTGTCTACGTGGACGTGGACGAACGCTACCCGCTCTTTCTCCGCCCCGCGCTGTTCCTGCTCCTGCTGAGCGTGGTGCTCGGTACGACGAGGTTGCTGCGGGTGCCGTAGCGTTTGGTCTCGGCTCCCCCCGTTTCGCTCCCCCTGAAGGGTCGCGAAACTGTCCCCCTCACCATGAGGGGGACAGTCCGAGGAGCGGAGCACGTGAGTGCGGAGACGACGCAGGACGGGGGGAGCGGTCTCGGCACAGTTTCTCAGCGTTCCAGCGGGACGCGGTTCCTGCCTCGAACAACCACGAACGCAGGGGGACAACCGAGCAGTCTGGGCAAAGTCGGCGCGTGGGGGCCGCCGTAGCGTAGGCGTCTCGTTGCACAAACCCTGCTTCCTTCTCCGATGCGCCACGTCTTCGCTCTCGTTCTTCTTGCGCTCCTCGCTGCCGTGTGTACGGTGCCCGTTGAGGCGCAGCCCATGCTCAAGCGGCAGGCGCAGTTCGGCGTGTGGCCCGCGCCGGTCACGCAGGACATGGCCGACGAACTCGGCCTCGACGCGCCCACGGGCGTGCTGATCCAGCAGGTCATGGACGGGCTGACCGGGGCCGCGCTCGGCCTCGAAGCGGGCGACGTGTTGCTCACGATGAACGGTGAGCCAGTGCCGAGTCCGCAGGCGCTCGTGGCGATGGTCGGCACCGTCCGCGAGGGCGACATGGTGGCGGTCGAGGTAATTCGCGGCGGGACGCCGCAGACGCTCACGGCCACCGCCGTGCCGAAGCCGTTCGAGACGGACGGCGCCGCTGAGGTGGTCTACGACGCGGTGCCCTTCCAGGACGGCGCGCTCCGCGCCATCGCCAAGAAGCCGTTTGGTCCTGACGGGCAACCCCAAAACGGGCCGTTCCCGACGGTCTACTTCGTCCAAGGCTATCCGTGCTCCAGTATTGACTTCGGCTCGCCCCAGCACCCTTACGCGCAGCTCATCGACGGCCTCGTGGACCGGGGGTATGCCGTCTTCCGCGTCGAGAAGCCGGGCGTTGGTGACAGCGCGGGCACCTCGAAGTGCGGCGCCATCGGCTATGACGAAGAACTCGACGCCTTCGCCGCGGCCTACGACCACCTGCTCGCCTACGACTGGGTGGACCTCGACAATGTCTTCCTGCTCGGCCACTCCATGGGTGGCCTGCAGGCGCCGATGCTGGCCGCGATGGACCGCTTCAGCCCGAAGGGCGTCGCGGTCTACGGCACCGGCATGCGGCCCTGGCGGGACTACATCCTCGACCTCACGCGCACGCAGGGTCTCCTCCAAGGACAGGGCGACCCTGTGCAAGCATCAGCCAACGTTCGGGCCTGGCGACCCACCATCAACGCCTTTTTCGACGACCAGACGCCGCCCACCGCCCTCGCCACCTCCGAGACCGCGCGCGCCGCCCTCACCGACGGCCTCGGCTGGAACGGCGACCGCGACATGATCGGACGCGACTTCACGTTCTGGCAGGAACTCGCCCAGCATGACGCGACCGCTGCCTGGGCCAGCACCGACGCCTACGTACTCTCGCTCTACGGCGAGGTCGACATCGCCGCGCTGCACGACGAGGACCAGCGCACGCTCGTCCGCATCGTGAACCACTACCGTCCTGACACGGCCGTCTTCCAGGTCATCCCCGAGACCAACCACCCGATGCTCAAGGTGGGCACGATGGAGGAGTACACCGCCCTGATGAAGCGCGGCGAGAATCCGTACCAGGTCGCGTCGTTCAACCCCGCGGTCACCGTCGCCTTCGCCGATTGGCTCGACGCGACGGTGGCTAAGCCAGCGCTGTAGGGGTGGTCCTCTGGAAGTGGCTTGTCCTGAGTGTGTGGGAGTTGCTGCTCCTACAGGGCTTGCAGTGATTCCCCCTCGGCGGATGACGAGCGAGCCTTATCCGAGGTGCTGAGGTTCTTCCCGTAACGTGGAGGCGTTGTTTCTGCCGCCTAGCGTTACTGAACCATGGAAAACCGTCACAGCCGCACGCCGAAGCCGGGTCCTTCGCCAAAGCAATCTTCGCCAAAGCAAGCGGGTGCCCTCGCCCTGGGAACCGCTGTGCTCGGCCTCGTAGGTACGCCCGCCGCCGAGGCGCAAATTCCCTTCGTCGAGCAGGTCCCGTCCCCGTTCGAGCTTGGTCCCTTCGCTGAGACCACCACGCCGGTCCTGGCCGACTTCGACGGTGACGGCGACCTCAACGTGATCATCAGCTTCAAGTATGGGCCGATCGTGGCGTACGAGAACACGGGCACGCCCGAAGCCCCGGCGTTCCGGGCCGTAGCCGACACCACGATCATCGGCTCGGGGACGGGGTTCTCGGACGCAAGCAGCCCCGTGGCCCTCGGCGACCTCGACGGCGACGGCGACCTCGACGGCATCCTCTCCAATCAGGACGGCTCGCTGCGTTACTTCGAGAACACCGGGACGCCCGAGCGCCCCGTGCCCCGCGAGCGCACAGGAACCGCGAACCCCCTCCTCAACGTCACCGTGCCGCTCTCGCAAATAGCGTTCGTGGACCTCGACGACGATGGCGACCTCGATCTCGCGGGCGCGAGTGCGAACTACGAGGGCTACGGCGGCGATGGCTTCCTGAGCTACTACGAGAACACCGGCTCGGCCACGGTCCCGGCGTTCGCGCAGCGCACGGGGGCGACCAACCCCTTCGACGGCATACGAGGCAGCGGCCTGACGCTGGGTGACGGCGACAGCGACGGCGACCTCGACCTCGTGGCGGCCATCGATAGGGACGACAGCGTCGACAACGTCCGAGGCTTCCTCAACGTCTACCGCAACGTTGGCACGTCGACCGCACCGCGCTTCCGCCAGGTCCCCGACGCCCGCAACCCCTTCGCCGACATCGAGGACAACCGCCCCCGACCGTTCCTCATGGACCTCGACGGCGACAACGACCTCGATCTTGCGCTCGGCACGAGCCTAGATGGGGTGCGCTACTTCGAGAACGTATTGCCTGCACCGGGGGCGGGACTGCTGGGCAGCGCAGCGATCGTGGCCGCGGTTGCAAGGCCCACAGTGCTGCGCGATGGCGACGGGGCGCTGCTCACCTGGACCCACACCGGCCCCAACGCCACCTACGAGGTCCATCGCCTTTTCGGCACCACTGGCGCGTTCGACCTGCTCGGCACCGTCGCGGCGACCAATGGCCAGGAGCTTCGCTTCCACACCGGGCCGCTGGGCGATGGCACCGTCCAGCTTCGCCTGCGTCGGGTCGAGAACGACGGGCGCAGCGCCTACGGTCCCACGGCGGTGGCACAGACCGGGATTGCCGGAACGCACACGCTGAGTGCCCCCTATCCAAATCCAACCCCTGGGCGGGCGCAGTTCGTCCTGACGGCCGCGGAGGCGCAGTCGGTGCAGGCACGGATCTACGACCTGTCCGGTCGTCACGTCGCCGATGTCTTCGCAGGGGCGCTGGAGGCAGGGTTGCCGAGGCGCTTCGTGGTCGGCGACGGGCTGGGTGCGGGAGCCTATGTGCTGCGCGTGACCGGCGAACACTTCCAGGACGCGCAGCGCTTCACGGTCGTGCCGAGGTAGCCCGCATGGGGCGGCATCTGTCATGGGGCGGCATCTGTCATGGGGCGGCATCCGTCATGGGGCGGTAGCCTTCATGGCCGCCGCTGCAGGGCTTCGTTTGTCGCGGCGATGAGAGCGTCGAGATTGGTGCACGCATCGATGGTCGCCGCGCCGAGCAACACGAGTGGGACAGCGTCGGCGGGGCCGCCGTCGGTGAGGATGACGGGCAGCGGGAGTTCGGTGAGGGCAGGGTAGGTGCCCAGAAACTCGTCGCGGTGCAGGAAGACGAGGGGAAGGCCGAGGCCGTCGAGGTAGTCGCGCCAGGCGCGGCGCATGGCGAATGCGCCGTAGGTGACCTGGCAGAGGCGGCACTCGTAGGTGCCCGGCGAGAGGAGCTTGTGGACGGAGTCGGTGGCGGCGTTGAAGAGGCCGCGGTCGGCGTTGTAGACAAAGACGAGGCGCATCGGGGAAACGCTGAGGTTGAGAGGGGCTAGCGCGCGCTCGGTGTGCGGTGACGCACAGGCTTGGGGTCCTGAAGGTCTTTCCCCGTATGGGCAGCGCGCTTGGCGCCCGTTGAGGCAGGGACGGAACCACGACGTGCATGCGCTCAGGCTGGACCGTGCTCCAGGATGTAGCAGGTGCTTTTTAGAAACGATCCCGCACGTAGTCGGCGCTCACGGCTGTGCCTGCGCCCAACAGCAGCGTGTAGGGCCACACGGGGAGACGCCGCGCCCCGTCTCACCCATTCACCCCCCATCGAAGGAGGCGCCGCATGGCCCTGCTCCCCCTTGCTCAGTTCTTCGCCCGCTACGGCACCAACGACGCCTGCCTCGACGCTCTGAGGGAGGCGCGGTGGCCCTCCGAAGTCTACGAAGACCGCATCCCTTGCAAGAAGTGCGGCGCCCCGACGCGCCACCATCTCATCGCCACGCGGCGGTGCTATTCGTGCCAGACGTGTGGCACCCAGGTCCGCCCCACCACTGCGACGATGTTCGAGCGCTCAAGAATCGCGCTCACCGACTGGTTCTACGTCCTCTATCTCTTTGCCCGGCTGTCGGAGCCGCCTTCAGCCAGGCAGGTCGCGCAAGAGATCGGCGTGTCCTATCCGACCGCGCTGCGGATGTGCCGCCGCATCCAGGAGCGCGCCGACGAAGCGCAGGCGTTGGCGGACGTCCTGTTCGAGGTGGCGGAGGTGACAGAGTAGGGTAGAGAGAGCGGCTGAGGGCCCGTGTGCCTGCGCCCGTGCACGTGCGCGAGCCTTCCTATCTACGTGCACCATCGTTTCTGGGGCAAGGCGTACGGCGCTGGACAGGTTAGGAGATGTGCGCTAGGGCACCCTACTATGCGGCTAAGTCGTTCGCAAGCGAGCCTTCGTGCTCCAGTGGACGGTGCTGCGTCGCAGGAGGGGCGACGTCGGCGGTTCTGCTCTCATTGATCAACCTTGCTCGCTCTCATGCCACGTCTCCGTTCCCCTCACTCCCTTGGCACGCTGGCGCTCGGAGCAGCCGCAGCGCTGACCGTGCCGGACGCCGACGCCCAAGTCGCGTTCATCGAACCGGATCCGTCTCCCTTCGCAGGCATCGAGGCCCTCGAGTTGAATCCAGACTCGGCCATCAAATTCGCCGATTACGACGGCGACGGCGATTTCGATTTCATCTTCAGCGACAAGTACGGCTCGTTCACGGTCTACCAGAACGTCGGGACACCGACCGACCCGGCCTTCGTCAAGCAGGTGGATCCGAGCTTCTTTGAGCCCTTCGATCTAGACATCAACGATGTCGTGTTGCCGTCGTTCGCTGACCTCGACGACGATGGCGACCTCGACGTCGTGCTCACCACGTTCGACGGTCCCGTACGCTACTTCGAGAACGTCGGCACGCCGACCAAGCTGCGCGTTGAAGAGCGGTTCGGGACTGACAATCCATTTAGTGGCTTTATTGGCCTGTTGGACGATACGGTCTTCGCCGACCTGGACGATGACGGAGACCTTGACCTCATCGGTCCAACCGGTGCGCGCACCTCCTTCGGTCCTACTGGCGTGCCTACCTACTTCGAGAACGTCGGCACGCCGGAGGCACCGGTCTTTGAGCAGCGGTTTGGCGACGCCAACCCCTTCGATGGGGTTGTGTCGGTCAACGGCTTCGCGTTCGGCGACGGCGATGGCGACGGCGACCTCGATCTCGTTGCAGGCATCAGCGACTCGTTCCAGCGGACGCTCCGGACCTACCGGAACGTCGGTACGCCGACGGCCCCTCGTTTTGTGTTGCTGCCGATCGACCGCGATCCCTTCGGGAGCGTGACGGGCACCGACGGGCTCACCCCCGCGCTCGTGGACCTTGACGCCGATGGCGACCTCGACCTCGCCTTTGGGTCTGACGGTAACGGGGTTCGCTACTTCGAGAACGTCACAAACGCAAGCGTCCGTGCAGGGAGCGCAAGCCTCGCAGCGGTTTCCGTGCCGCTTCCGGCCGCCACCCGCGACGCCGACGGCGCGCTCCTCGCCTGGACCCACACCGGCCCCGACGCTACCTACGAGGTCCACCGCCTCCTCGGCTCCGCCGGTGCCTTCGACCTCCTCGGCTCCGTCTCGGCCACCGACGGCGAGGCGGTGCGCTTCCACACCGGCCCGCTCGGCGACGGTGCTTCGGAGGTGCGTCTGCGTCGCGTGGAGGCCGACGGGCACAGCGCCTACGGACCGACGGCCGAGGTGCGCACAGGGCTAGCCGGTACGCATGAACTGGGCGAGGTCTACCCGAACCCGACGGCGGCGGGTGCGCAGTTCACGCTGCGAGTCGCTGAGGCGCAGGAGGTGACGGTGCAGGTGTATGACGCGGCGGGTCGGCAGGTAGCGGAGGCGTTCCGCGGCCGCGTCGAGACGGGCGTGGCGGAGCGCGTTGAGCTTGGCCGGGGCCTGAGCGCGGGGGTGTATTTCGTGCGCGTCACGGGTGAGCAGTTCGCCGACGTGCAGCGGCTGACGGTGCTGCCCGAGTGAAGGCGTCTACGTTAGAGCGGGTGTCCTTCGCGTCGGTCGCGCTGACCGGCGCGGAGGTGCTCGCCGATCCCGCCTTGCCCATCCAGGACCGCTGGCGGCGGCGGCTCGAAGCCGTCCCCGCCTTGCGAACGCAACGGTACCTCGCGGAGCAGGCCGTCACGGACAAACACGCCGCGAACGAACACGTCGTGGCGATGGCGCTTGCAGCCGTGCGTCCCGACGGACTCGGGCAGGTCTACTCGCTCGCGACGGTGCCCGCGCAGCGCCAGCAAGGCATGGCGACGGCGCTGCTCGGCCGCCTCGAAGCGCGCCTAGCGGAGGCAGGGTGCCCAGCGGTCCAAGCGCTCTACCGGACCGACCTCCGGAGCCTCGTCGCGGTCGAGACGGTCCTCGCCAAGCGGGGCTGGGACCCGCCGCGCCCGGCGCAGTACCTCTTTCGCGGCACCGCGGCCGTCCTCGACACGCCCGCGTTTCAGGGCCTCGCCCTGCCCGACGGGTGCACGCTTTTCGACTGGGTGGCGCTGACCGAAGCCGAGCGCCGTGCGCTCACGCGGCGCATCGGCCACACGATCCCCGCCGCGCTCTCACCGTTCCAGCAGCCCAACCGCCTCGACGCTGCGTGCAGCGTCGGCGCACGCTACCAGGGCGAAGTCGTCGGGTGGATGCTGCTTCATCAGGTCGGCGAGGACGGTGTGCGGCAGTACACGACGCTCTGGGTCCGCCGCGACTTTGTCCGCACGCCGCTCGCGCTCGCGCTGCTGCGCACGGCCATCGAGCGGCACGCGCATCAGTCCCCAGATGGGCGGGGACTCTTTTCGGTTCAGGCCGACAACCGGAGCATGGTCAACCTCGCGCGGCGTCGGCTTGGGCTGACACCGACGGTGACGCTGCGCATCGCTGGAAAGCGGTGTTGAGTGTCTAACCTGGCGTTAGTCCACTGCGAGGATGCGTTCGATCTGGGCGCGGTGGGCAAGGTCGTGCCCGGCGTAGAGCCGCACCATGTCCGCGACGGACTCCTCGCCGCGCTCGCCGTGTAGCCCGACCCGCTGCCACTCTGCCTCGGTTGCCTGCCCGACGAGGAGCAGGTTGACGGCCCGCATCGCCCTGAACGCGTCCACGGAGGGTCCGGGCGGGCGGACCTCATAGCGGAGCCGCGCTGCCCAGAGGTCCTGGTCATACCCGGCGAGCGCGGGCCGCTCTTCGGCGAGGGTATGGCGGAGGCGGACGCTCCACACGACCTCCGAGTCGGCGAGGTGGTGCAGCACGGCGGCCACGGACCAGCGCCCCGGCGCCTCGGCCGCGCTTAGTCGCTCAGGTGGCGTGTCACGCAGGACGTCCGCGCACCACGATGGCATCGTGCGGAGCACGTCGAGCGGATCGGCGCTGCCAAGCAGGTCGAGGAGGGCGCGGCGGTAGCGGGCGACGGTCGACGCGTCGCTGTCGCCGGGGAGTGTGAGCGTAGTCATGGCGTCACGAGGGCGAGAGGGGCGGATACTTTTCGAGCAGGTGGGCTGGGCGGATCGGGCGGGGGACGAAGCCGCCGCCGCAGTTGGGGCAGACGCCGGCGAACGGCCCGTCCACGCAGGCAGCGCAGAAGGTGCACTCGAACGAGCAGATGCGGGCGTGAGGCGAGTCGGGCGGCAGGGCGGTGCCGCAGCGCTCACAGGCGGGTCGGAGTTCGAGCATCGGTCAGGCGTTAGAGAGTGGGATGTCGAGAGGGCGCGCCGCGTCGAACGACAAGGGGGGAGCGTGGAAGGCCTGCCACGCGTCGCCGTCTAGGTAGAACCGACGCTTCGCTTTGGAAGTCGCGCCGAGGTGGTCGTAGAACCGGATCGCAGAGGCGTTGGACGTAGGGGTCTGCCACTCCATGCGGATGCACCCGGCTGCGGTCGCTGCCTGGACGACGCACGCGACCAGCCTCCGGCCTAGTCCGCGGCCGCGAGCCTCAGGGCGGAGGTAGAGACAGTCGAGGTGGGCATACTGCGCCGCGTCCCAGGTCGAGAGCTGCGGCATCCAGGTGGCGAAGCCAATCAGGCGATCCGCTTGCGTGACGACGAAGCCGTAAACCCCTGGGGCCTCGCCGAACAACAGGGCGCCGAGCCGCTGCGCCTTGCCCGTCGGATCGTAGACGCAGCCCTCGTAGGCGGCGTGCTCGGCACAGAGCGCCACCAGGGCGTCCAGGTCGGCACGGCGGACAGGACGGAGGGCGAGGTCACTCATGGCGCGGAGGTATTGTGGGGGAGGACGAGGCGCTGCGCAACAGCAATGTCAGCTGTGCCACGCCGCGCCGCAGGGCATGCTCGTTGACGCCCGCATAGCCGAGGAGGAGGCCAGGCGAGCTCATAGGGCCGACATAGCACGGTGACAACGGCGGGACGTGCAGCCCAGCTGCCGCAGCACGCGCGGACACGGCGAGGTCGTTGGTGTGCGCAGGGAGCCGGGCGCAGACGTGGAGGCCCGTATCGGTCGGTCCCAACGTCACGAGAGTGCCCAGGTCAGTCTGTGCGGCGTCAAGGAGCGCGGTGCGGCGGCGTCGGTAGACCTCGCGCGTCCGGCGGAGGTGCGCGGCGAAGTGCCCGCGCTCGACAAACGCCGCCACTGTCGCCTGCACGAGCGCCGAAGGCTGGCCGCCAAACGCCTCCACCGCGCGCTCGATCACATCCACGAGCGATTCAGGAAGCACCACGTAGCCGAGGCGTAGGCCCGGAAACAACACCTTGTTGAACGTGCCGACGTAGATCACGCGCCCCGCGCGGTCGAAGCTCTGGAGCGGAGCGAGGGGCTGCCCGACGTGCCGGAACTCGCTGTCGTAGTCGTCCTCGACAATCCACGCGCCCGTCTGCGCGGCCCAGTCCAGAAGGGCCACGCGGCGCTCGGCGGAGAGGGTCACGCCGGTGGGATACTGGTGCGACGGCGTCACGTACGCGAGGCAGGCGTCGGGCACGGCATCGAGGCCGACCTTGACGTCCAAGCCATCGTCGTCCACCGGCACAGGCACGAGCCGCGCATCGGCAAAGGCCGCGCGGGCGCCAAGGTAGGCGGGGTCTTCCATCCACACGGCATCGCCGGGGTCGACGAGCACGCGAGCGAGCAGCGACAACGCCTGCTGGGTGCTCGTCACGATGAGCAGCTGCGCAGGGGTGCACTGGACGCGGCGCGTGCGCGCGAGGTGGTCGGCGAGCGCCGTCCGCAGCCCGACATCGCCCAGGAGCGGCGACGAGCGCTGGAGGTCGCGCCCTCGCTCGTGCAGCACCGCCGTCACGAGCCGGTTCCATGCTGCGAGCGGGAAGATGTCGTCGCTCGGCAGGCACGGCGCAAAGCCGACGGGCGTCTCCGGCGCATCACGGTAGCGGAGAAGCGTGGTGAGACGGTGTCCCAGCGTCGAGAGGGACGAAGACGGGAGTGTTGACGCGTCCGGCTCCGGCAAGGCGGGCGGCGTCGGCCGCGTCGGGAGGAGGTCGACTACGAAGGTCCCGGCGCCGCGCCGCCGCGCCACGAAGCCCTCGGCGACGAGTTCGTCGTAGGCTAGCTCGACGGTCGTGCGCGACACGCCGAGGTCACGGGCGAGCACGCGCGAGGCAGGCAGCCGCGCTCCAGCGCTGAGGTGCTCGCGGAGAATCAGGGCACGCAGGTGATCCCGGAGCCGGTGGTAGAGCGGCGCCTGCGAAGCGCCGTCCTTCGTCGGGCCTACCGCGTTGAGACTGGCCGTAAAGTCTGCGACAAGGTCGATCAGCGGGGCGTCCGTGCGGTGGTTCATCGCGCGAGCCAGTAGCTGAGTTTGACGAGGAAGACGTTCGTGCCGGGGTCCGTGAAGAGTGCCGAGAGGTCCCGGCCGCGGAGCCGCCCGTCCTGCACGAGGGTGTCCGAGCGCTGCTGCTGCCAGACGGCGAAGAGCGTCGAGCCGGGGCGGTATTCCCAGCGGAGGACGGCGTTGCCTTGGAGCGCCCGGAAGGTAAAGTCGCGGTCAGCGATCTCGAACGTGGCGCCGCCGTCGCCCGGATCGATGGTGACGGAGCCGTCGGGGTTGTCGCGTAGGGCTCCGAGGTCGATGCCATAGACGGGCAAGTCCATCACGCCAGGCTCGGTGAACGCGCGGAAGTCGGTGTAGCGGCCCGTCGAGACGAGCGGGCGGAGGTAGAGTTGCAGCGAGACGGTGGGCAAGAACGTCCAGTCGAGGCGGGAGACGAGCGCGAGGTCGAGCCGGTCGATGCGCCCGAAGACGTAGCGCCGCCCGAACGTCGCCGCGGCTGCGGGCTCGTCGAAGGCGGTGACGTACTGGTACGGCGAGACGGTGCGCGTCACGTCGGGGCCGAGCGAGACCACGATGCCGGGCGCTGGGCGGGCGTTCATCGTCACGCTGCCGCCGTAGAAGCCGCCGCCGGTCTCGTCGCCGCCACCGTGGACGTAGCCGGTCCCGCCGACAGCCTTCCGCGGGTCCGAGGTTACCGTGAGGCTTGCCTGTGCGCCGAGGGGGTCGGTCCAGAGCGGTCCGCCGCGCGTGATCCGGTCGTTGACGGTGCGCAGGTTGGCGAAGCCGCTGAGCCGCGCGCTCCACAGGCTGGCGAACTCCATCCCCAGGCCCCAGCCCATGAACGAGTGCGTGCGGTCCCAACCCATGCTGTAGCCGAGCGAGCCGAACACATTCGCCGTCCAGCGCCGCAGCCAGCCCTGTGCCTCCGGCTCGTCGTAGAAGACCGAGAGGCCGACGTAGTTCTGGTCGGCGCGAGTCTGAAAGCCGAGCGCGTTCGACTCGAAGCCGGGCGAGGTGTAGGCCGCGCTGAGCGAGCCGCGCCAGTGCGTCCCGCTCACCTTCGCGATGGCGACCTCCGCGGTCGTGCCGACGAGCGTCGTCCGTGAGGAGTCCACGGCGAGGTGGTCGGCGTCGGGGCGCTGGTAGAGCCGTCGGAACGCCGTCTGCAAGCCGAGCATCGCGTCCGCGCTGCCGCCGACGTGGCTCGCCGCGCCCAGCCCGCTCACGATCCAGGCGTCCGAGAGCGCATACTCCGCGTCGACTCCGACGACGTACTCGTGGCTCGGCAGTAGCGTCGCGAGCGCATCATCGTTGGTGTTCCGGTTCACCGCCGTGAGGAGCCCGCCTACCTGCGCCGCACCGAAGCGTCCCCGCCCGCGCGCCACGAGGTAGTTCGACGCCGGCTCGATCTGGGCTCGGTCGTCCATCGCTTCGGTGCCGCCGCGCACGGCGAAGCGGCCATACTCCGGGGCGGTGACGGCATCGAGCACGCCGACGGTGAATGGGCCGATGCGCCCGGTCATCTTCGCCGCGCCGAGGATGGTCGTCTGGGCGGGCGCGTCGGTGTAGACGGTCCCCGCCTCGCCGGCCGCGTCGTAGGCCGCACCGGGCACAAACGCCGTGCGCTGCGGCCCGCGCCCGATGCGGCGCGTGTAGAGAAAGAGCGGCCGGTTGTTGTTGAAGTACGACCGCGTGCGCCCGTAGTTGAACACCTCTAAGCCTTCGATGAAGAAGGGCCGCTGCTCGGGAAAAAACAGCTCGTAGGCCGTGAGGTTGATCTGCGCTGGGTCGGCCTCGACCTGCCCGAAGTCCGGGTTGACGGTGCCCGTGAGCCGAAGGTCGCTCGTCAGCCCCACCTTGAAGTCGACGCCGACGTTCGGGGCGAGGTCGCTAGCTTGGTAGAACGGGTCGCCGGCGTCGCCGGGGGCGCGGGTGAGTGCGCTCGCCACGTAGGGCTGCACCTCGACGGCGCGCGGCGCGCGGAGCGCACCAGGGATCGTCAGCGCCCCGAATCGGCTCACGATGCCGAACGTGCTCGGCAGCTGCGGCGCCCAGTAGGCGACCTCGCCCGTGCGGAAGTGCGTGCGGCGGAACTGCACGCCCCAGGTGTGCGGCCCCTCCCCGCCAGCAAACCGAAGCTGAGCGAGCGGGATAGCAAACTCGGCCGTCCAGCCCGCGTCGTCGCGGCGGGTGGCGACGTCCCAGACGGCGTCCCAGGAGGCATCCTCGCGGATGTCGTCGAAGAGGAGCGCGTCCCGCTGGACGCCCGCGGCCGTGACCTGAAAGACGAAGGCCGTGCGGTCGTCGTCGTACGAGTCGAGCATCACCGAGGCGGCGTCGGTGGCGGGCGGCGTGTCGCGGCGGGCTAAGCGGTCGTCGATGCCACTCGGCTGGCTGTCGTCGAGGCGCAGCCCGACGTAGAGCGTCGTCCTCCCGACGAGCACGCGTGCGGTCGTTTGCTCGCTGGCGGCCACGCCAGCTTGCGGTGCGAACTGCACGAAGTCCGAGGCGGCTTCGGCCGTCGCCCACGCGGCCTCGTCGAGTCGCCCATCGATATCAATGTCGCTGGCCCGAGTCGCGTGCAGGACGTGGGTAGGGCTGGGCGCCGAGGGCCGTGCCGAGTTGGCAGCAGACGGCGACTGCGCCGCGGTGGGCATCGAGAGCAGGGCGAGGGCGGCGAGGAGCGCGAGAGCAGGCATGTGCAGGCAGCGGCAAGCGGTACGATGTGCCAAGCTCTCCGATGCCGGGGGCAGTCCCTAGAGCCGCTTTGCCGCGAAGGTGCAGACCAATCGGTCCGCTCGTTTGCAGCAGATCGGATCGGATCTCGCCTCGGGCCTGAACGGACTGTCCGGTCTCTCGTTCATACGTGTGCACCTCCATATCTCTGCACGTCTCTTGGACTCTCTCACCCAAATCGCGCTGGGCGCGGCCTGCGGCGAAGCCGTAGCCGGGCGGCGCGTCGGCGGCCGGGCTGCCCTCTGGGGCGGCGTCGCGGGCACGCTCCCCGACCTCGACATTCTCGCCTACCCGTTCCTCGACCCGATGGGCGAGCTGTACTTCCACCGCGGCCTCACGCACGGGCTGCTGTTCGGCTTCGTGGCGGGGCCGTTCCTCGGCTGGCTCCTCGCGCGATTCTACCGATGGCGTCTGGACCGCGCCGGGCCGCAGGCGAGCGAGGCGCTGCACGCGGCGACCTCGTGGCGGCTCTGGGCAGCCGTTTCCGTCGTCGCCCTCGTCACGCACCCGCTCATCGACGCGCTCACGATCTACGGGACGCAGCTCTTCCAGCCGTTCAGCAACACGCCCGTCTCGGTCGGCTCGCTCTTCATCATCGACCCGCTCTACACGATGTGGCTCGTGCTCGGCGTGGGCATCGCGCTGGTGCTGCGGCGCGATCACCCGTGGCGCCGCCGCATCGTGGTCGTGGGGCTAGCGCTGAGCACGGCCTATGCGGGGTGGAGCCTCGCCGCGCACGCCTGGGCACGAGCAGCGGTCGGCGATGTAGCCAACGCGCAGCATGCCGACGGACGCACCCTCCTCGCCGCGCTCCCATTCACGACGCTCGCGTGGAACGTGCTCGTGGAGGTGCCGCCCGGCCGCGCGCTCCACCCCGGCGCCACGCTCGACGGGGCCGACGACGAGACGATGTTTGTGGCGCAGACCTATGCGCTCGCCGATGAGCCCGGCACACTTGACCTCACGCAGGGCCTCGTCATCCCGCAGCGGGCCGACCTGCTCGCGCCAGCCGAAGGGTCGCGGGCGCTCGAAACGCTCCGGTGGTTCTCGCAGGGGTGGTACGCCGCCGAGCAACGCGGCGACCGGCTCCTCGTGCATGACCTCCGCTTCGGCCGCATCGGCGGGACCGCCACCGACGCCGAGGTACCGTTCGTCTTCACGTTTTGGCTCCACCAGGACGCCGCCGGAGCCTGGACGTTCGAGCAGCAGCCCCCCGACCTCGGCAGCCTCGACGCGGAGGCGTTTCGGCGGCTCTGGGGCCGCATCCAAGGCCGCACTGGGGCATCAGCGCAGGCGCCGTAGGTCGGAGCAACCACCCTCGCTCACCTCTCGAACCACGCTAGGACATTCGGCAGCTTCGTCGTCTACCTCCTCATCGCTGCTGTGTGCGGTGCCATCGGGCGCAGGTCATTCGCTCGGCGGCTGCTTCGTCTCAGCCGTCGTGGGGCTGATCGGAGCCTGCCTCGGCACCTGGATCGCTGACGAGTTCGGGTTTCCAGAGTTCTGGGTGCTGCGTATTGGCGGCGAGGCGTTTCCGGTGATCTGGGCCGTGCTCGGCTCGGCGCTCTTTGCCTTCGGCGTAGGCCTCGTCACACGCCGACGCCGGTGACCACGCGCGGAGCCGTCCGCGTCGTCAACCCTGCCGTGAGGTTGCTGAGGACGCGGTCGGTGTCTTCCTGGAAGAGCACGAACGGAACGCCGCTGGCGACCTGCTTGAGCGGGTTGTGCTCGTCCACGACACACTGGTAGGTCTCGTAGCACCGCAACGCCTCGGTGCCGCGCTGGCGGTCCGCGTCGGAAAACGTCACGATGGCGCCTACGTCGGCACGCGGCACGCCCTGGAGGTGATCGGGTGGGCGCACGATCTCGCCTTCGATGAGCGTGAAGAGCGCGAGCCGACGCGGCGCACCGGCACGTCCCCGTAGCTCGCAAAACACGCGCTTCACGACGGCGTGCGTGACGAGGTGGTCCGGGTGGCCGCTGATGCCGTGCGCGGCGTAGGTCACGAGCACGTCGGGTCGCACGCGCTCGACCGCGTCCCGGATGGCCGCTTCGAGCGGGCGCGGGTCGAGGTCGGCGAGGCCGCTGTCAGGGAAGTCTAGGACGGTCGCCGAGGTGCAGCCGAGGGCCTCGGCGGCGGCGAGCGTCTCCCGCTCCCGGATGGCGCCCATCTCCTCGACGGAGTAGCCGTAGGTGTGCCGCTGCTTCGTAGCGCCGCCCCGCGTGAGCGTGAGCAGATGGACGGCGTGCCCCTCGCGTGCGTGCCGCGCCATGGCGGGGCCAGGGCCGAAGGACTCATCGTCGGGGTGCGGGAAGACGTAGAGGAGGGTCACAGGGGACGACGGCGAGACAGAGAAACGACGGAGCGGTACAGGCGCTCGAATGTTTGTTGCAACGAGCGATGTGCCTAAATCGTTTCAGCGTGGCCTGAAAATAGGCTCTAGAATCAGGCTGGAATCGCGCTGCACGCCTACCGGGCTGCGGCCTCGGCGGCCCCATCCGGTGTCGGTTCTTAGGGGCCGTCGCTCTGGGTGCCGTCGCTCTGGGTACCGTCGTCGCGGATGATCTCGTGGAAGACCGTCTCGCCGGTCTGGAGCATACGCCGGGCGTAGGGGTGGCACAGCTTGCACTTTTGCCCGAACGTGACGTGCGCCTGGAGCGCCGCCACCGAGTCGGCCCCGGTGGCGGCAGCGATGTCCTTCAGGCAGGCGAAGGTCTGCTGGAAGCAGTAGCAGCGGTCGATGCGGAGGGACACAGCGACTAGCGGGCGAGGGTGAGCGGGAGCGTCTGCACGGTGCCGCCCGTCACAACGCGGGCGACGTAGCGGCCGGCGGGTAGCCCGCGGCCGTCGAAGCGGAACGTCTGTGTCCCGGCGGCCACCGGACCGTCCGCTAGGTGGGCCACAGCGCGGCCGAGCACGTCGTAGACCGTGAGTTGCACCGTCGCGGCCTCGTCTAGGGTGAGCGCGACCGTGGCCGCGTCCGCGAACGGGTTCGGGTAGGCGGCGAGCGCGGGCGCAGCGTTTGGCTGGTCGCTCTCGTTCGACACCGAGGTCACGACGTAGGCAGCAGCGTAGGTCGGGTAGATGCCGCTCGGGTAGCTCGCCACTTGCTGCCCGTCGATCGTGTGGACGGTGACGGTGCCCGCCGCGCTGAACGGGTTGGCGATGTCAGGGCGGCCCGCGTAGACCACCTCGCCCTCGGGATCGAGCGCCACGGCTGAGATCGCGGCGTCGCCGGTGATCACGGCCGAGCCGTCCAGCACGTTGCGCTCCGTGTCGAAGATGAGCACGCCGCCAGCGACGACCGTGAGGAGCGTGTTCGTGAGCGGCTCGTAGGTGGCCTCCTGCGCGAAGCCGACTGCGATGGGCTGCGGTGCCGCGATGCGCGCCACCTCTGAGCCGTCGGCCGCAGCGAGGACGACGACCTCGTCGGCGCAGACGGCCCAGATCTCGTCCTCATTGTCAGCAAAGACGAGCCGCGCCGGGCAGCCGATGTCGACGTACTCCGCGAGCGCGTCCGTGGCCACGTCGATCACAGCAAGAGAGTCACGCTCGCCGAAGCCGCCGAGGGCGACATAGGCGCGTCCGGCCGCCGCCGCGACGCCCTCCGGCTGGCGGTCTACCGTGATGCTGCCTGTGATCGTGTTCGTGGCGAGGTCAAGGACGCTCACGAAGGCCGGGTCCGTTGTCGAGAAGGCATAGGTCTGGTTGGTGACGTAGGCCTTGCCAGGCGCGACCTCGGCGAGGTAGCGCGGGTTGCGAAGCTCGGTGAGGCTCCCCGTCACCTGGGCGACCTGGGCGTTCGTGGCGAGGTCGATCACGTCCACGCGGCTCGCGCCGTCGTTGCCAGCGGTGAGGTAGAGCCGGTCGCCGATGATCTGCGCGCCCTGCGTGTAGACGCGGTCCGTGAGGATCTCAGAGGCGCTCCCCGCGCCGGGGTCGACGAAGGTGAGCGAGGCGTTGTCGGCGCCGAAGGCCCCTTGGCTGGGCACGTAGACGCCGCGCGTGTCAATCGCCTGGGCGAAGACCGGGGTCGTGAGAAGGAGGAGGGTGAGTAGCGAAAAGAGGCGCATAGGAAGTAGGGTTGAGCGGTGCGTCGCAGCGGTGCGACGGGTGGGCGGTGAAGAGAAGCGGGGGAGAGAAGAGCCCTAGCGGATGTCGAGGGCGAGGCGGAGGGTGAGGTGGCGCGGGGGCATCGGGAAGCGGCGGACGACGGCGTAGCGGAGGTCGGCGGCGTTGTCCAGGCGGAGCGCGAGCGTGGCGGCGACGTGCTGGGAGAGCACGACGCGGCTGCGTGCCTGTACATCGACCACGGTGAGGGGCGCGAGTGACTGTGAGCCGTCGGATGTGTGGTAGCGCCGCCCCGTGTGCCGCACGTCGACGTCGACGCGGAGGAGGTCGGTGCCGCCGCCGAGACCGGCTTTCACCTGGGCATCGGGGACGTAGAGGAGCGGCTGGTCGAAGCTGCTGGACTCGGGGTTGGAGCGGTCGCGTGCGTCGGTGAGCGTGACGAGGCCGCGCGCCTCCACGGTGCGCCCAGCGCGGGTATAGCGGACGGCCCCCGACAGCTCCCACCCGCGCGTCTCCACGCGGCCAACGTTGCCCGGTCGCCACACGAAATCGTTGCCCGGCCGCCAGGCGATCTGGTCGCGAATGCGGCTCGCGAACCACGACGCTTCCGCGTCAAGGTGCAGCGCCGCGTCCTCCGCGATCGGGCGACGAATGGCGAGCGCGGCCCCCGCGTCGAGGCTCGTGCCGCGCTCGGGGCGCAGCGCCGGGTCGCCGACGGAGCCCCAGAAGCGGTCGTTGAAGGTGGGCGCGCGGAAGGCGCGGCGGGCGCTCGCCTTGAGGTAGAGAGGGGCGCGCGCGAGCGGCTGGACGTTGAGGCCGAGCGCCGGGCTGAGCGCCGTCAGCGTCGCGCTCGAATCCTGGTCGGCAGCGCGCACGGCGTCGTAGCGGAGCGCCGGGAAGAGCCGCACGCGCCCGTAGTCGCCGACGGCGCTGAGGTGGGCGGCGAGGTTCCGGTCGGCAGCGTCCTCGCGGAGCTGCGGGTGTGAGGCCTGGCCGAACGTCGCGTGGCCGCCGGCGGTCAGCGTCCAGACGCCGTCCACGGGGAGGCGCACCGCGAACGGGCGCTGGAGGCTCGCCTGCGTCGAGAGGGTCCGCGTGGCTCCCGTGTCGTCCACGCCGCCGCCGAGGAAGCGGAGGCGGCCCTCCTGGACGAGCGCGCCGACGCGGAGCTGCGTCGCACCAAAGCGGTGCGTGTGGTCGGTCCAGATGCGGAGGTGCTCGTCCCACTGGCGCTCGCCGCGGGTGCCGCCGAAGGCGAAGAGGCCGCGCTCGGCCGCGCTGTGCCACACGCCGAGGCTGGAGCGCGTGCGCTCGGTGTCGAGGTGAAAGCGCGCGAGCAGGCTGCGGCGCTGCTCGTCGGTGTCCTCGCGGCGAAGCCATAGCCCCGAGGTGCCCGTCTCGTTGTCGAAGCGCGTCGGGTCGAAGTAGGCATAGTCGCCCTCCTGCGTGGTCACGTCGGCGACGGCGAGCACGCCGAAGCGGGCGCCGTCTCCGAGAACGCCGCCCAATGCGGTGGTGGGTAGGGCGACCTCGTCGCGGACGAGCAGCCCAGCGGTGCGTGCGCCCCACGCGCTGGCCTCGCCGTAGGCTCGAACTTGGCGTCCCGAACCGCCCGTGCGGAGGTTGACCACGCCGCCGAGCCCGTCGGTGCCGTGGAGCGCGCTGCCCGGGCCGTGGACGACCTCGACCTGCTCGAAGAGCACAGCGGGCAGCAGCGAGAGGTCGAGCTGTCCGAGCTGCGGATCGGCGATGCGGTGGCCGTCGAGGAGGATGAGCGTCTGCGATGCGCCGGTGCCGCGCAGCGAGAGGCTGGCGAGGCCGCCGGGGCCATAGCGCCGGAGGAACGCGCCGCTGCGGGCGTCGAGGAGGTCGGCCACGCTAGCGCTGCCTGTGGCAGCGACGTCGGCGCGGGTGAGCACGGTCACGCGGCCGGGGGCTTCAGGCGGTGCAGTCGGCGTGCGCGTGGCAGTCACGGTCACCGTGCCGAGCGAGTCGCGCAGCGTGGGAGAGGCGCCAAGCGTGTCGCGCGGCATCACCTGCGCCGTCCCGACGAGTGGGAGCGCGAGGAAGAGGAGTAGGGCGGCGATAGCGTGGCGCACGGGCACGAAAAAACCCGGCCTCAGGGAGAGGTCGGGTCGCACGGACCGGGCGCGCCCTCGCGTGGATAGGGCACGCCACACCGGGTGACACTGCGCGAGCGCGCCGCACGTGAGCCGGTGGGGCCGATGACGCCAGACACCTCTGGTCCCGGAGGTAGGGGGGGCGTGGGCGCACGGGCAGGTCTCCTGGCTCACGGTCCTCAGGCTCGTCCGCCTCAGCGCCGTCCTTCCCAGCCCCGTGTGGGGCAGTGGACGACGCGTCCGCAGCGGCAGCCGACCGCTTACAGTTGCGGGCACAGCTCCGGCTTGGAACGGCGAGCGCGTGGATCCCAACTGGGTGGGCACCATGCGGCCTGCACGTTCGCACCGGATTCCCTTTTCATCCCGAAGCCGACTGGATCGGTCTTCGTGGACACCCGCGCGCGTATGTGAGAGAACGAACATCGGTGCGTCGCAGGGACGCCACCGAGTGGTCGATAAACCAACCGCTGCCAATATAGGCGCCGCCACGCGAGGCGCTCCCGCGCGGGGCGATTTTCACGAACGAGCCTGGTCCAGGGATAAGGGTAACGCAGTCACCCTCGGCAGAGCCGCTCAAATATGGTATACTTGCCGCAGAACGCACGCGTCGCGGGGCGCGTGCTGCTGACTGGCTGAGTGCCCACCCAGGGCATCATACTGCTCCCGCTCTGCTGGCTCCGACGAGGTCCCTCCGCACCGTCCAAATCGCCGCCATCATGACTGTCTGCCTGTTTCGCCGGATGTTGCTGCACCGCCTGCATGCAACGTGGCTGTCCGTGCTCCTCGGCCTGTTCGCGCTTAGCCTGCTCGTGGGCTGTGACACCGCGTCCGATGACGAGCCGCCGCCTGAGACCCTCGTCGAGGATGTAGCGCTCTCGGTGGCTAATGCGCTCGCGCTCCACACCAACGGGGCGCTCGACGTCGTCGCGGACCTCGCGCTCGCACGCGTGGAGGCGATCTCGCCCGCTTCGGCGCCGCTGATGTATTCGGCCAGCGGTGTCACGCGCACCTACCGCTACGACGGCCCGGCCGTCACCTGGCGCGTCACCGCCGACGGCCGCCGCGGCAGCCGCGATGCCGACTTCTTCGCCGACATCCGCCGCACCTACACGCTCAACTTCCTGACGTCCGACGGCCGCCTCATTTCGTCGTTCGACGCGCCCAATGACCGGGCTACGTCTCTCCAGGTCGCTGTCACGAGCGGTACCAGCGACCGCGACCTCCCGGGCAGCAGCAGTCGCCTCACCAACATGCAGGGCAGCCTCACGGTCACCGACCTCGATGCGGCGGCGCTCACCGTCAACGGCACGCTGACGCTCTCGGGGCTCGACCGCATCGCGCGAGACGACAACGTGTTCGCTGGGACCAACTTCACCCTCGTCCTCACCATCGAGGACGTGCGTGGCCCTAGCGATGGGCGCGACGGCTGGGCCGGCGAGGCGACGGGGCGCATCACCGGCGCATACCGGGCAACGTACTCCCGCGAAGTCGGCGGCGCGGTCACAGACCAGCAAACCGTCGAGCGCACCGTCGAGATCGACTTGGAGAGTGGGTCCGGGCTCCAGGCACTCCGTCTGCTCTTCGACACGCAGGTCTTCCGCGCCAACATTGAGACCGGACAACTGACGACGCTCGCGCCGTAGTGTAGCCAGCGCCGTAGTCTACCCAGCTAGGTCGAGCGAGCCCTCAACGCGCTCGCCGGCGTTGACCTCAAACGGCAGCAAGTTTTCGGCGGGCGGTAGCGGGCAGACGTACGCCGGGTTGAAGGCGCAATACGGCGTCGTGGCGAAGTTGAAGTCGAGCACGTAGCGCCCGTCGGGCTGGGAGCGCAGTTCGAGGTAGCGGCCCGCCCCGTAGGTCGTGCGCCCGCTGGTGGCGTCGCGGAACGGGATGAAGAGCGTGGCAGGTCCCAGGACGGGCTCGAAGGCCGTGAGCTGGAATGGGCGCCCGTCGTAGGTGAACGAGAGCAACCCGGCGTGCGTGAACGGGCGGGCGGTGCCCGTGGACGTGGTCAGCAGCAGCGTGTCGGTGGTAAACGTCGGCGTGAGGCGCGGACGAAAGGCGAAGGTCGAGTCGTAGGCGAAGTGCGGCAGGCCGTCGAAGGCCGCCGTGTCCGCCGGGAGCAACGGGGAGGCGGCTGACCGGAAGAGGCTGTCCTTGCGGACGAGGGCCGCGTCCCACTCCGCGCGCAAGCGGTCGAGCGGGAGCGGTTCGGGCGGGGGCGGCTCCGAGCAGCCGTGGAGCACCCCGGCGGAGAGCACCCCAACACAGAGGAGCAGAACGAAGCGGGAGAGCGCTGGCATCGAGGGTGGGCATGGACGAGCGGTGGCGCGTAGAACCCGCAGCGTGCCGAGACGTTCAGCCCGCCCCCCAGATTGTGTCCCTCGGCTTTTCCTCCTGCTTTGCCTCCCGCTATGCGCTCGTTGCTCCGCATTCTGTCGCTGCTCCTCGTCCTCGCGGCCTCGCCTGCGATGGCCCAAGACCTCTATCTCACCCAGGAGGTCTTCACCGAGGCTAGCTTCGGCTTCGCCGTCGATCTCCAGCACGACAACGCCGACCCGGACCGGCTCTACCTCGTCGAGCAGCAGGGGCGCATCGTGACCTTCAGCCGCTCAGGCGATGGCAGCGACGCCGCCCCGTTCCTCGACATCCGCGATCGCGTCTTCGCGGGAGGCGAACTGGGCCTGCTCGGCCTCGCCTTCCACCCCGACTATGCCGACAACGGCCGCTTCTTCGTCTACTACACGACGCCGTCGCCTATCCGCACCATCGTCGCGGAGTACGCCCGCTCGGCCAGCGACCCAACCGCCGCAGACCCCGCCAGCGAGCGCGTCCTCCTCTCGGTTGCGCAGCCCTTCCAGAACCACAACGCAGGCCAGATCGCCTTCGGCCCCGACGGGCTCTTCTACATCGCCCTCGGCGATGGTGGACTGGGCGGGGACCCCGAGGAGAACGGCGAGGACCCGACCACGCTGCTCGGCTCCATCCTCCGCATCGACGTGGACGATGTCCCGGCCGGGGCCCCCTACGGCATCCCCGAGGACAACCCCTTCGCCCCGACCGACGGCCTCGAACGCGACGAGATCTATGCCTACGGCCTCCGCAACCCCTGGCGCTTCTCGTTCGACCCTGTCACGGACTACCTCTGGACGGCCGACGTCGGGCAGAACGCCTTCGAAGAGATCAACCGCGTCGTCAACGGGGGGAACTACGGCTGGGACCGAAAAGAAGGGTTTGCGTGCTACGAGCCGTCGCGCAACTGTGACTTCGAAGGCCAAGTTGACCCGGTCTTCGTCTACGCGCACGGGGACGATACGGGCTTTTCGGTGACCGGCGGCCATGTCTACCGCGGGCCCACCAACGGCGGACTCGTCGGACGCTACATCTACGGTGACTATGTGACGGGCAACGTTTGGGCGCTCGACGTGCGCAACCTCGACGAGGTCTCGAACGCGCGCATCGCGTCTGTCCCCAACCCGACTTCGTTCGGTGTGGACGCCGACAACGAGCTCTATGTGCTCAGCAGCCCGTTCGGGTCGCCGAGGGCCCGGGTCTTCCAGTTCGTGCGCAACCCGACGACCACGGAGGAAGACGGCCTCGCCGGACGCGCCATCGCGCTCGACCTCCAGGGGCCGAATCCCTTCCGCGGAGCCACGACGCTGCGTGTCGAGACCGCCGCGGCGGGCCGCGCGACGCTTCAGGTGTTCGACGTGCTCGGCCGTCCCGTCGCCACGCTGCTCAACGCGACGCCGATGCAGCCGGGGCAGGTCGTCGAGGCCCGCTTCGCGGCCCGCGGGCTCCCCGCCGGGCTCTACTTCGCGCGGCTCGACCTCGGCAGCGAGCGCGTCACGCGCCGCCTCGTCGTAGCCCAGTGATCGAGCTACCTGATCGTAGCCTGACGGTATCCCTGCCCCGCGCCGATTCCCTCGTTCTCCGACTCCGCTGACTCATGCAGCCGCCGCCGTTCGTCCCGACGTACAACAAGCCCGACGCGCCGGGCATCCACCTCGCCTTCGACAACACGATCGCGCTCTACCAGGTGGTCGAGGCGGACGACACCTTCGAAACCGCAGCGCAGGGGGCGTTCGCCCTCGTGCGGGAGGCGCAGGACCGCTATCCGGACTGGCCACGCGTGTACTACCTCGACGTGCGCGGCCATGAGGGCGAGGCCAAGGGCTTCGACCCCGACTTCTTTGAGTTCCAGCAGGAGTTTCTGCTGGGTGCGTTCGGACCGTTTCTGACGGCGCTCGTGCTGCCCCTGACGGGCGGGTTGGTCAACCCCGAGGTGCAGCGCAACGATGTCCCCGACGTGCTCCACATCGGCGAGGACGGGGCCTGATCAAAAAGGGCACCGCCACGTGAGTACGGGTACGCCTGGACGTCGAAGCGCCTCAAGGTGTGCCTGGCGACAGCGTGCAGGCGGTATGCTTCTTGCCCAACGAGCGGGCCATAGACGGGCGCGTCAGCGGGCGTCGTGTGGCGGTGCCATGCGGCCATGCATGGAGGCGCTCCCGTGGCCCGCTCACCTTTCGACCTCCCCGGCGGTTCGTTTCGCTATGCCGCTGCTCGCCTCCAACTCCGCCTATGCACTGGACGCTGCGCCCAGGTCCGCGCCGCTGCAGGCGCTCCGAGACACGGCCCGCCTAGGGTTGCGCCGGATCGCACGGCTGGCGGCCCGCTACGCCCAGGTGCCGTGCGTGCAGATCGTCTTCCTCGACGCGCAGCGCGGCATCTGGAGCCTCGTCGAGGGAGGACTCGACGGCGTCAAGCCCGACGCGCGCCTGCTGTATGCAGACGGCCATGTCACCGACGGCATCGAGATCCACAACGACGTCCATGCACACGACCGCTGGGTAGAGATCTTGCCTCCCGAGGTCCGGTTTTTCGCTGGCTTCGTGTGCTACCACGCCGAGGATCCGACCGCACCGAACAAGGTGACGCCGTTGGCAGCGCTCTGTCTCTGGGACACCCAGTCGCGTGTGCTGCATCCAGACCAGGTGGCGTTTCTCTCGGAGCTCGCCGCGGGCCTCGCTGAACCGGTGGGGCGATACGAGAGCGACGCTAGCCGCTACCGCACCGAGGCGCGCCTGAGCCGCATCGCCGAGGCAACCCCGGATGCGGTGATCCTCGCGGCGCCCGACCGGCGCATCGTCGCTGTCAATCCTGCGTTCGAGCGGCTCTTCGGCTATGCGCAGGACGAGGTGGCCGGCGACACGACCGAGCGGCTCTACTCCGACTCTCAAGACTACGCGCTCCAGGGACGACTGCGCTTCCACCCAGAGGCGGCCGACCGGGAGGCGGCGTACCGAGTGACCTACCGCCGTGCCGACGGCACCACGTTCGTAGGCGAAACCGTCGGCGTGAAGATCGCCGGGGGCGCCGACGGCTTTCTGGGCGTCATCCGCGACGTAACGCCTCAGCAGCAGGCCGAGGACGCGCTGCGGTATGCCCGCGACCGGGCCGAAGCGGCGGCCAACCTGATCCGGGCCTTCCTCGCCAACATCAACCACGAAATCAGGACGCCGCTCACCGGCCTGCTCGGTGCCGCGGAGTGGCTCCGCCTCGAAGCGCCGCCGAGCCTTCAGCAGCCCCTCGAACTGGTCCATCAGAACAGCCTGCGTCTCAAAACGACCCTGAACTCGGTTCTCGACCTGGCACGCATCGAGGCAGGAGAAATGCCAACCCAACTCGAGCGCTTCGCCCCAGCCCGCCTCCTGCAGACCGTCCTAGACGAGGCGCACAGCCTGGCTGAAGAGCGGGCGCTATCGCTGCACCTGAAGGCCTCGCTTCCGGAATCCGTGGCCGAGGGCCACGCCTCCATCTTCGGCCGCATCGCCTCTCATCTCGTCACCAACGCACTCAAGTTCACCGAAGAAGGGCACGTTGAGGTCGCCCTAGAGCCGCTGGACGACGGCCTCCGCCTGCGGGTGACGGACACAGGGTGCGGCATCGACCCCGAGTTCTTGCCCTACGTCTTCAACGCGTTCGAGCAGGAATCCGACGGATGGACCCGGACGCATGACGGCGTCGGCATCGGGTTGACCATTGCGCAGCGGCTCACCGCGCTCATCGACGGCACGATCGAAGCGAGGAGCACGCTCGGCGTAGGGAGCACCTTCACGGTCACGCTCCCCTGCACGTGGCTGCCGGGCGCCGACAGCGCGGCTCCAGTCTCGACGCAAGCCGACGCGGCGACGCAGCAAGGGGAGGCCCAGCTGGAGGCCAATCAGCCAGAGGCCGACCAGCCGGAGGCGTTCCGCTTCGCAGACGATGCCCCTGCCAGCGCTGTCGAAGGCGTGCCCGTGAATGGCGTACCCGTCGACGCCAAGCCGTTTGCCCCGAGCGGGCTGCGTCAGTCGCAGCAGCGCGAACCCGCGCGCCGCGAACCGCCGATGGCCGCCGTCCAGACCCCCGAAACGGCAGCACCAGGACCGCTCGCCCAGCCCACCGGCCTCCTCGTGGTGGATACGGACCAGACGATCTGCTCGCTCGTCGGTGCCTACCTCATGGGCATCTGCGAGGTGCATGCCGCGACCACCCTCGCCGAGGCGCTCGAACGCGCCGAGGAGCGCCCGTTCGACCTCCTTTTGCTCAGTCCCAACCTCACAGACACGGCGTCTGGAGAGGTTCTCGCCCAACTGCGTGCGTGCGCGGGCACCGCCGGTGCCTACGCGATCGCGCTGACGGAACCAGGCCAGGGTGCGCCGCCCGGATTCGACGCCGCCTTGCACAAGCCGCTTGACGACATGGAACTGGTGCTCACCGTCGGTGCAGCGCTAGCGGGCTAGCCAACGGGGCCTGGCGTGATGGTGCGGAGTCGGTAGACCCGGTCCGTCGCGGTCACGAACAGGCTGTGGCCGTCCTCCCCGAAGGCGCAGTTGGACACCTTGCGTCCGAGATCCATCGTGCCGAGCGCGGTGCCATCGGCTGCGAACACATGCAGGCCGAGCGGCCCGGCCGACCACACGCGCCCGTCGTCGTCGAACGTGAAGCCGTCGGGCATGGCCTGGGTGGCGCGGGCCTCGGACTGGGGTGGGGCGAGGTAGGGCGCGGCGTCGTGAAACAGCGTGCCTGCGCCGAAGGTGCCGTCGTCGTGCACGGGGAAGGCCCACCAGCCAGGGCAGTGGTCGTCCGAGCAGGCCACGAGCGCCGTCTTGCCGTCTGGCGTGAAGCCGACGCCGTTGGGCCGGTAGAGCGCCTCCGAGGCGACCGTCAGCGTCCCGTCGTCCGGGTCGATGCAGTAGACCGCGGCACGGGTCAACTCGCGCAGGGCAGGATCGTCAAGGCCATAGGGCGGGTCGGTGAAGTAGAGCGCGCCGGTCGCCGGGTGGCGCGCGACGTCGTTAGGGCTGTTGAGGCGCTTCGTCTGCCCGCCCTCGTCAGCGTGTGTGGCGAGGGGGTGCTTGAGCCAGCGGTCCTCATCGAGCCGGAAGACGCCGCGCTCACCGTGAGAGCAGAGCACCACGCGCGCCTCGGCGTCGAGGGCGAGCCCGTTGGAGCCATGTTCGATGCCGGGGGGCTCCGGACCGGCATAGCCGCTCGGGCGGAGGAACACCCGGCGCGACCACGCCCCGCCATCGTCCTGTGCGATCCGCCACATCGTGTTGCCCTTCACGTCGGAGACGAGGAGTCCGCCGAGCCGCGCGACCCAGACCGGCCCCTCGACCCAGATCAGGCCGTCGGCCACGACGGTGGGCTCGGTCCCAGGTTGCAGCAGGTTTAGCATGGCGACGATAGAGCAGGTGTACGTGACAATTTCGCTTGACGCTGCGAGGGCGTTCCGTTTGCTTCTTCGACCGCCCACCTTTCGTCTTCGGTTCCATGGCCCACGCAGATACTTCTCACGACGTGCTCGTCGTCGGCGGCGGGGTCGTCGGGCTGGGCGTGGCGTGGCGGCTCGGGCAGCGCGGCGCGCGCGTGGCGGTGCTAGAGAAAGGCGCAGTCGGACGCGGCGCCTCGTGGGCGGCGGCTGGGATGCTGGCGCCCGTGGCCGAACTCGGCTTCGAGGAACTCGACCTCTACGCACTCAGCCGCGAGAGCCTCCGCCGCTGGCCGACGTTCGCCCGCGACCTCGAAGCGGAAACCGGCCAGTCCGTCGACTACCGCACGGATGGCACACTGGTCGTCGCCCCCGACCGCGACGATGCGGCGGCGCTCCAGCGCAGCTTCCGCTTCCAGCAGGAGCACGGCGCCGAGGTACGCTGGCTCTCCCGCGACGCTGCGCTCGACCTCGAACCGTTCCTCTCGCCACGCATCGCGGCGGCCGTGCATGCGCCGGGCGATCACCAGGTGGATAACCGGCGGCTCGTAGAGGCGCTCCGGGTAGCGGTCGATCAGCACGAGGGCATCGTGCTGCACGAGGGTGTCGGCGTGCGCGCGATCTACCCGGATGCCGCGCAGCCGCGCGTGGTGCTGGACGACGGCACGGAGCGGACGGCGCGCCAGGTGGTGCTCGCTGCCGGGGCATGGAGCCGCGGCGTAGACGGCCTCGCTCCAGCCGAGGTGCCGATCCGGCCGGTGAAGGGGCAGATGCTGAGCCTGCGCATGGATGCGCCCGTCGCCGGACCGCCGTTCGGGCTGCGCCACGTCGTCCGCGCCCCGCACGCCTACCTTGTCCCGAAGTCCGATGGCCGCCTCGTGGTCGGCGCTACGAGCGAGGAGCAGAGCTTCGATACGCGCGTGACGGCGGGCGGCCTCTACCGCCTCCTCGAAGGGGCCTGGGAAGCGTGCCCCGGCATCGAGGACCTCGACGTGATCGAGACGTGGGCGGGGCTGCGCCCGGCTAGCCGTGACCACGCGCCGCTACTCGGCGACCTTGCGCCCGGTATCGTTGCGGCGACTGGCCACTACCGCCACGGCATCCTGCTCACGCCCGTGACGGCCGACGAGATCGCGGCCCTCGTGATGGCACGGTTCGCCGACGACGCAGCGGTGTCCGACGTGCTCGCGCCGTTCGCGCCGGGACGGTTCTAACGAGCACCGCGGCGCTGGACGGTAGATTCCGGCGTTCTCTAACTCCTCGTTCTGGTTGTGGCTGTCGGATCCTCATCCTCCCGTTTGGTCAACGACGCGCACGACGCGCTGCGGACGCACTGGGGGTTTGACGCGTTTCGGCCCGGCCAGGCGGAGACGATTGCGTCGGTACTCAATGGGCGCGATGCGCTCGCGGTGCTGCCGACAGGCGGCGGCAAGTCGGTGTGCTACCAGGTCCCGGCGGTCGTGCTCGGCGGGCTCACGCTCGTCGTCTCGCCGCTGATCGCGCTGATGCAGGACCAGGTCGACGCCTTGCGACGCCGAGGCATCCCCGCCGCGGCGCTGACCTCGGCGCTGTCCTTCCGCGAAACCGAGCAGGTCTGGACCGACGCCGAGTTCGGACGCTACCGGCTGCTCTACGTCGCGCCGGAGCAGCTCCAGACCGAGCGCTTCCGGCTGCGGGCGCCGCGCCTGCGTGTCCGGCTCGTGGCCGTGGACGAGGCGCACTGCATCTCCGAGTGGGGCCACGACTTCCGCCCCGCCTACCGCGCCATCGCCGAGGTGCGCGCGCTCACGGGGCCCGTGCCGATGCTCGCCGTCACCGCGACGGCCACGCCAGAGGTTCGCCGCGACATCGTGACGCAACTCGACCTGGCCGAGCCGCACGTCGAGGTGCGCGGGTTCGACCGGCCAAACCTCCTGTGGAGCGTCTACCATGTGGAGGACGTGGCCGGCAAGCTGCGCGAGATCGCGGCGAAGGTGCCAGGGACGGGGCTCGTCTACGCCGGGACCCGCAAGAGTGCCGAGCACTGGGCCGAGGTACTCGCGGCGTCGGGCATCGCCGCCGAGGCCTACCACGCAGGCCTCGACGCGAAGACGCGGGCCGCCGTGCAGCAGCGGTGGCTCGGCGGCGAGACGCGCCTCATCGCCGCCACGAGCGCCTTCGGCATGGGCATCGACAAGCCCGACGTGCGCTTTGTGGTGCACACCGCGCTCGTGCCGACGCTGGAGTCGTACTACCAGGAGGCGGGTCGCGGCGGACGCGACGGGGAGCCCGCGCATGCCGTGCTGCTCGTGGGGCCGGGCGCCGCCTCCGAGGCCGCGATGCGCGCCGACGTGAGCCACCCCGATGCCGTGACCGTACAGCGCGTCTACGCCGCCGCGTGCAGCCTCGCCCAGGTGCCCGTCGGTAGCCAGCCCGACGGGCCGGTCCCCCTCGCCCTCGCCGCGCTCGCCGACGCCGCTCGTGTGCCCCGGTCAACGGCACGGGCGGCCGTCGAGGCGCTCGCGCGTGCTGCTGTCTGGGAGGTGCACGAGCCGCGGCCCCATGTCGGCTTCGTCCAGGTGCGCCAGTCTGCGGAGGCGCTGCGCCGCTATGCCGCCGAGACTCCCAATCCGTCCCTTGGGCGCTTCGTGCGCGTGCTGCTCCGCGCCGTCCACGCCGATGCCTTCACGGGCTGGACCGACCTCGACCTGCGGGCGCTCAGCCGCCGCACCCGCCTGCCGCGCGCCCGCATCGACGCGGGGCTGCGCTTCCTTCAGGAGCACGGCCTGATCGCGTACCTCGGCCCTACTGCCGGCCTCGCCCTCACCTTTCTCGGTCCGCGCACGGCTCAGGCCGATCTCGACCACGCTGCGCTCGACGCGACCCGCACCCGCGCACGACGGCGGCTCGGCTACGTCGAGCGCTACGCCCAGGCGGCGACGTGCCGCCGCCGCTTCCTGCTCGGCTACTTCGGCGAGGCGGCACCGGACCGCTGCGGTCGCTGCGACGTGTGCCTGGGCCGCCATCGCCCCGCCACCGTCACGCCCGCCGACGAGCCCGTCCTCCGCGCCCTGCTCGACGAGGCGGCGCTCACCGGCACGCTGCCCGCGTCGGACCGCCGTACGCAGGCGCTCGCGAGCTGGCTCTTCGCCGAGGGCTACCTTCGGGCCCCAGACCCCCTCGCTGAGCGCGTGGAAGTGACGGAGCGGGGACAGCGATTTTTGGGCATCGTATCCGCGCGCCCCGAGGCGGACTGAGTCCTTGCAGGAGAGCTCTGTGTAGGTCGTGCTGAAGAGCGATCTGGGACCGTTGCGCAGGCGGGGCACCCTACCGGGCGAAGAACTCGGCGAGGCGGAGGGTCCCGAGTGGCCCGGAGAGGTGGGGCGTCTGGGCGTAGCTGTGCTGCGCCATGAACGACTCCGTCGTGTCGCGCACGCCGGTCATCATCGCGTCGAACGTGAGGGCGCGGTCGGGTGCGTCGGCGTAGGCTTCGAGCGCATCGAGGAGGTAGTAGGTGAACACGCTCACACGCGTGCCGCGCCCCGCCGACTCGGGCCACCCCGTGTAGGTGTAGGACGACTGGTCTTCCTGCGAGCCCGAGAGCAGCACGTAGGGGCTCGTCAGGCCATCGGCGTCGAGGACGCCCCCCGAGACCGTGCCGTCGCTGCTTGGTGCGCGCGGCGTGAGGCCATACGCAGGCAACGACTCCGGCGTGAGGTAGGTCGACACGTCAGCGTAGGCGTCGGCGACCTGGTCGAGGTCGCGGTCGAGGCGCTTCGTGGCAAACGCGCCGCGTGCGGCCGTGCCCGAGTGGCAGGAGTCGAAGATGAGCAGCTTGCGGCGCGCGGGCAGCGCGTCGAGGAGAATCCGAATCTCGTCGTCGAGGAGGTCGATCACGCGGCCATCCTCGCTCCATAGGCTGAGCGTCTCGTCGCGCGCGTCCGCCTCCGGGTCCTGGGTGGCCTCGTTGCCGTAGGTCTGCGAGCCGTGGCCGGAGTAGTAGAAGAACACCGAGCCGTCCGGCCCGGCCTGGCCGAGGTGGCGCCCGAGTGCCTGGAGAACGTGCTCGCGCGTGGCCTGCCGGTCGGTCAGCAGCACCACGTCTTCCTCGCGGTAGCCCATGCGCTCGATGAGGACGTCGCGCATCAGGCGGGCGTCGTAGACGGGTGTGGCGAGGTCAGAGACGCCCGGCGGGTAGTCGTTGATGCCGACGAGCACGGCGTAGCGGCCGTCGGGGTCACCGCCGCCTGGGTAGCGCCCGGCGAAGCCGAGGGTTGGGGCAGGCATCCCGTTGCGCTCGCCGGACCTGTAGGTGAGCGCATAGGCTCCGGTGGCGGGCGCCGCCGCATTGGCGTAGATCGTGAAGGTGCCGGTGCTGGGCAGCGTGAACGTGATGACGGCGGTGCCGTCGGTGGCGCCCGGACCGTCGTTGTTCTCGGCGAGCTTGCGCGGGGCGCTCGGCGTGCCCTCGGCGAGGATGAGGTACGGATCGAAGTCGTCCGAGCGCAGCGTGACCTGGACCCGGTCGCCGGTCTGCCCCTCGAAGAGCCACGTGTGGAAGGGCGTCCGGTCCGAGAACGTCGGGTCCTTCCGGGTGAGGCGGCCCGTCACGGTCGTGCCGGACTCTAGGAGGCGCGGGGCAAGCGCCTTGTCGAGGAAGGGCGAGCCCGGTAGGTCGCTCAGGCGGATCGGCTGGGGCGTGGGGGCATCGGCTGCGGTCACTGACTGCGCCACCAGGCGATAGGGGCCTGACTCGCCGGGGGTGGCTGCGTTGGCGAGGAGCGTGTAGGTGCCATCAGCCGGGAGCGCCACGCGCAGCGCCGCTGTGCCGTCCACCGCCGCCGCCTCAGCGATCGGACGCACGCGCTGGACGCGCCCGTGGGCCACCGTGCTCGCGCCATACCCGAGGGCGAGGTAGGGCGTGAAGGCCTCCGAAGTCATCGCCACAATCACGGTGTCGTCCTGCGCAGCGTTGAACACAAACAAGTCCGCGAGGCTTCCGTCGTCGATGCGGAGTGCGGTCGAGTCGAGCACGGCGGCGTGGTCAAACGAGAGCGTTACGGTTTCCGGCTCCCCTTCGAGGCGGCCGGGGCCCACCTGGCCTAGCGCAGCCGCCTTCGTGCCGATCGGTGTGGGGCCATCGGAACTGGTAGCGACGGTGCCGATGACGGCCTTGGACACGGCGAGCGAGTCCTGGGCAGCAGCGCTCTCGGTGAGGACGAGCAGGGGGAGCAGCAGGATGGCAGCCAGCGTCACGAACGTGCACAGGCGCCCCTCCACATATGGGGTATGGGAACGCGGCGAGGAGAAGAATGGCATGGGGGCGAGTCGGGGGGAGAGGGTAAGAAGAAAAACCAGGTCCGTCTAGGGGAACGTTACTCGTACATAATGTCTCTCGGAAGCAACGGCGCAGTGTGCCAACTTGGGGTCCTGTTACGCTTTTTCCGGGCGTGGGGGTCTTTTGTAATATTCGTGGTGTCGCGTAATGGATCACCCCGAGTGGTAGAATTTTTCAGGCCTTGGGGTATTGATTCATAGATCGTGTCAGTGTTTGTCTTACACTGCTATACTATTATTAATAAGTCGTATGAACAAAAATATGTCGCGACACCTATTCTCCGTTATGTAGCGAAATAAGACAGCAGAGTATGCTCGCAGCTAGCAAGAAATCGGTATTTGGTCCTACACATATTCGGTTGGCCCAGGCTTTGACCAAACAGTGCGTGACCCGCTGGATCCACCCTACAGCCGCGTCCTTCCTCTAGCCAAGCTCGCGTGGATCGATGACGCATCTTCGACTCTTCCCCTCCTCTTTCCAACACCGCCGATCGAACGCGCTCGCGTCGGCTGAAACGGAGTCTCCTGGAGCCACAACCATGACCTCGCTGGTGCAGCAGACGCTCACGCTCGTGCGTCGCGGCGATGTGGTGGAAGGCGTGGAAAGCCTTCACGAGGCCCTAAGCAACGGCTGGCGCGTGGTGGGTGTCCGCTCGGAGGCACCGCCCGACGCGGCCCCGCTTGACTTCGTCGTACAAGTGCTGCTGGCCCGGACCCCGCACCGTCACGTCGGCGACGGGGCGCTGTCCGGCGAGATTCCGTCTCTCGTGACTAGGCCGCATGTGGCAAAGAAGCCCCCTTCCGCTTTGCTCCCTTGAGGCACGCTCTCCTGGTGGGCCTCGCACCCAGAGACCTCAGACAAAGCACGCTAGTCTTCCTCCCCTCCGAGGCTAGCCTGATGCCGCCCCTCGGTACAAGACGTACTGGGGGGCGGTCTTTTTGAAAGCGGCACCGGAAGCAGGGGGGCCGTGGCAGGTAGGTTTGCACCCTGACTGGAGCGAGATGGGGGCGCTCTGGGGGCTCTAGCGCCCGCCACGCAGCGATTTTCGGGTACGGGCCTGGGGTGGCCTGCCTTTTGTGTTGGGAGTCTGTCCACTCGCACGACCTGCTCTCAGCGCCGACGCTCCCGTCTGCCCCATGCTCAAGGTTATCTCCATCATCAACAACAAAGGCGGCGTCGGCAAGACGACTACGTCGATCAACCTCGCGGCGGGCCTGGCTCAGACCCAGCGCGTGCTGCTGGTCGACATGGACAGTCAGGCCTCGGCCTCGCTCGCGCTCGGGATCGAGCGCGCGAAGCTGCGTCCGTCTATCGCGCACGTCCTCTATGGGGAGGTGCCGATTCGCCGCGCCATCCTGCAGACGCACATCCCGCGCCTGCACCTCATCACGGGCTCGCTCGACCTCGCCGACGCAGACCTCTGCCTCGCCGAGCACTCCGGGCGCGAGAGCGTCCTGCGCCGTACGATCGAGGAGGTCATGGACGAGTACGACGTGATCCTGATGGATTGCCCCCCGTCCACGTCGCTGCTGTCCGTTAACATCCTCGTGGCTGCGGATGCGTTTATCATCCCGCTCTCGCCGTCCTACCTCGCCCTCGAAGGCTTGGTGAGCCTTGGCGAGGTGGTCACCCAAGTTCGCATGAATCTGGGCCGGGTAGCACCCGTGCTCGGGGTGATCATGACGATGGTGGACCCCAACAACGACAGCCACGCGGAGATTGAGCAGCAGGTGCGTGGCCACTACGGCAGCAAGGTCTTCCAGACGATGATCCGCAAGGACGATACGCTGAGCGACTCGCCCGGCCTCGGCCAGACCATCTTCGAGTTCGCACCCGAGAGCCAGGGCGCACAAGACTACAACGCGCTTGTGGGCGAGGTGACCGAGCGCATCCAGCGCTACGCCGCGGTCTTCGCCCAACTCAACGGCGCTTCGCGTGCGCAGACCTCCGGCGACGGGGCCCCCGCGCCGGTCTCCGCGCCCGCCCCCTAGCTCCTCGGCCTCCCTCAACCTCAGCCTGTCCGCCTGCCCGGCTCATGTCCAAGCCTCAGCGGAAATTCCCCATCGACTTCTTCGGCACGCTCGGCCAAGACCCGTTCATGGTCGCCGATCCCGTAGCTGGCGATGTCGCCGCGCCTCCCAGTCCTGTGGGGCGCGTCACGCGCGACCGGGTCCCGGCCTTCCCCGAGGGCGGAGACGGGAGCGGGCGTAGCACCTACGAGCCGTCGCCGGAGCGACGCGGCAGCACCCGCTCCGTGTTCTTCGCCGACGACCGCCCAACGGCGCCCCAGGAGCACCCGGCGCCCAAGCCTGTTGCTCCGCCTCAGGTCGTGTCGCAGCAGGTGATCCTCGTGGCACGCAGCAGCAGCCAGACTGAAGGCATGAACGCGCTCAATGCGGCGCTGGCGGAGGGCTGGCGGGTTGCCCACGTCACACCGACGAGTGCGAGCGGCCCGCATTTCTCCGCACTGGTGTTCCTGGAACGCGGCTAGAGCGTCGGCCAACCGGGGGACAGTGAGAACACAGGCGCACTGGACTGGACGGAATCGCGTACGTTTTGGCATCCGCCCGTATGCCCGCGCTTCGCCGTGCCTCTCCCGCCGCCGCTTCGTCCCGACAGTCGCATCGCCCTCGTGGCGCCTGCGAGTCCGCCGCGCTCGCCCGTCGACCTTGCGGCTGGTGTCGCCGCGCTCGAAGAGCGAGGGCTGACCGTTGAGGCTCCGCACCTGGCGCCGAAGGGCTACCTCGCTGCCTCCGACGGGGACCGCGTCTCGGCGCTCAACGCCCTCCTCGCCCGCGACGACCTCGACGCGCTCCTCTGCGTGCGCGGGGGCTACGGCGTCCTGCGGCTCCTCGACCGGGTCGACTACGCCGCCGCGCGCCGCCACCCGAAGCTGGTCATCGGCTACAGCGACATCACGGCGTTGCACCTCGCGCTGTTCGCCCACGCGGGCCTGCCCGGCCTCTCTGGTCCGATGGCGGCGCCCGACTGGCCCCGCTTCGCCGAGTCCGACGTAGGCCGCGCCGCCGAGGCACAGTTCTGGGCGGTCGCCGGCGGCGAAGCGCCCATCGAGATTGTGGGCCCTGGTGGCGAAGCGCTCGTCCCGGTGCGACCTGGCGAGGCCACGGGTACGCTGCTCGGGGGCAACCTGTCGCTCGTAGCGGCGCTGCTCGGCACGCCCTACCTCCCCGACCTTTCCGGCGCCATCCTCTTCGTCGAAGACATCGGCGAGGCGCCCTACCGCATCGACGGGCTGCTGGCGCGGCTCCGGCTCGCGGGCGTGCTCGACCGGCTCGGCGGCCTCGTCTACGGCGCGTTCACGGGCGCGACGCCTCCGAGTGGCCAGCCGTCGTCGTTTTCCGTGGACGAGGTGCTCAACCACTACGCGCAGGCGGTCTCGATCCCCGTCGCCCGCGGCCTCGTCTACGGCCACTTCCCCGTAAAATCCACGCTCCCGGTCGGCGTCCGCGCGCGCCTCGCCGTCACGGGGGGTACGGCCTCGCTCACAGTCCTCGATCCCGTCACCGGTCCTAGGTTGTAAGCCATCGCTGCCTTCATGGCTCACGGCCTTCCTGCCTCGCTGTCTTCTTGCCTCGCTGTCTCTCCGCTCGCCCATGCCTCTGCGCTCGTTCCTCACCCTGCTTCTGCTCCTCGTCCTCGCCGGGTGCGCGGGGTGCTCTGGACCGTCCGTCTCGCTGCCGTCCGCCAGCGGGTTCGAGGCCGAACCGGCTCCGACATTCAAGACTGCTGGGCTGCGCCTCGCCACGCTGAACACCGAGTTCATGTTCGACGGCGACGGCGAAGAGGGCGGCGCTGGATTCGACTGGAAGGGCGATCCGGCTGCCTCGCAGGCGCACCGGGCCCGCGTCGGGCATCTCGTGCAGATGCTCGACGCCGACCTCGTGATGCTTCAGGAGGTCGAGAACCAGCGCGCGCTTGACTTGCTCATTGAGGAGCAACTCGGAGGACTCGGCTACACGGGCGTCCTCGTGAACGGCACCGACACGTTCACCCGGCAGAATGTGGCGCTGCTGACGAGGCTGCCCATCGAGGAGGCCGGGCGCACCAACGTGCGAGCGCCCGTCGGTGCGATGAGCGAGCAGACCTACGGCGTCTCGAAGAACCTCTGGGTGCGGCTCACGCTGCCCGGTGGCACGCCTGCCACGCTCATCGGCGTACACTTCCTCGCGCGCCCCGACGACACGAGCCGCAAGGACCGGCGCGAGGCGCAGGCCGAGGTCATCCGCCGCCTCGTCGTCCGCGAGCAGAACGCAGGCCGCGCCGTAGCCGTCCTCGGCGACTTCAACGACTTCGACGCCAGCGTCCGCGATGTGCGCGGCTCGCAGCCGATCACCGACGTGATGACGCGCATCCGGAGTGCCGACCCTGCCGACCCTGCCGACGACCTCACCAACGTGATGGGCGAGGTCCCGCAGCGCCGCCGCTTCACCGCGCTCTACGACCGCAACGGCAACGGCAGCGTGGACCGAGGCGAGCTGTCCGCGATCGACCACATCCTCCTCGGCCAGGCGATGTATGCCGCGCTCCGCGAAGTCACCTACGTGCACAGCCACGACCCGCTCGTCGCGCCGGACCACTTCCCGGTCGTCGTCACGCTCGGCCAGGTCGAGCGGTGATGTGTGCAGGTATGGACGTTTGAACGCGTGAACGTCGAACGGTGGGGAGGATCATTTTTACGTCCACACACTCGCACACGTCCACGCCATCGTCACGCGTCTACGACGAAGAGCGTGCTGAGGTGGTTGTGGCGCTGGCTGACGAAGTAGGTCCCGTTGCCACGTGGGCCCGTCTCGATGTCGGTGGAGACGAAGCAGCGGCGCGGGTGGCTGCCGAACGCCTCGACGGTGACGGTTTTCACCTCGCCGGGGCTGTTGGGGTCGTAGACGAGCAGCGTGCCACCTGCGACGCCCTCGTGATCGGCATAGCCGAAGCAGGCCACCTGGTGCTGCGTGAACACGTCCGGCGCGTCGCCGACGAGGCCGATGACGACGGGCCGCCCGCCGTCGATACGCTGGCGAATCGCGCGGTAGGCAGCGAGGAGGTCATCGCCGTAGGGCGCATAGGGCACGCCGTCGGGGCGGAGCCGCACGCCGAGCCAGTAGCGCAGGAACGGCTGCCACGCCGCGCGGAGCGTCCGCGCCTGCCGCCGTCGGAGGAGCGCCCGGACGCGTTCGCGTTCGAGCTTGGCGGTAGGTAGCCCAGCCTTGAGCGGCCACCGCTCGACGGCCGCGAGCGCCATTCCGCCGCAGAGACCGAAGCTGGACCACTGCCGCGCCACACGCTCGACGAGCGCACGACCCTGCCACCGTGCCGCGACAGCGCCAACCGTCCCGGCGACGAGTGATCCGAGGACGGGCCTGCGTCCGAGGAGCTGCCCGGTAAGGCCGCCGAGCATGCCGCCGGCTCCAACGAGAAGCGGCTGGAGTTGCTCCGTCAGAAAGTCGAGGTCATGGTCGGTCCAGACGAACGCGTTCGTGAACGCGAAGCCGTCGCGCTTCGGGTCGAAGTCGAGCACGCGGCGGCGGGACGCAGGGGCGCCGTCGCCGGTGGAGATAGGGGGTGGAGGGGACGCGGGGGCTTGCATGGGCGCGGGGTGGCTGCGTGAGACGAGGCGGGGTGCAGCGGGGAGTGAGCGGTGGTAGCGGCGTCAGCGTAGACGCCCAACGGCGGCGATCAGCGGAGGCGGACCGCCGTGCCGGAAGCTGTGACCATGAGCATGCCCTGTCCGACCGTCTGGTAGTCAAGGTCGACGCCAATCACAGCATCGGCTCCGAGGTCGGTGGCAGCGTCTGTCATCTCGTCGAGCGCGATGTCCTTGGCCTTGCGCAACTCGCGCTCGTAGGCCCCGGAGCGCCCGCCAATCACGTCGCGGATGCCCGCGAAGAAGTCACGGACCACGTTCGCGCCGAGAATCGCCTCGCCTGAGACGAGGCCGAGGTACTCCGTGACGGGACGGCCATCGAGGGACGAGGTGGTGCTGACGAGCATGAACGGTAGCGGGGAAAAGCCGGGAGAACAGAAAGCGAGAGACGGCAGCGCCTACGCAAACGTTCCACCGGCTTCGAATTTCCTTCACAGAAGATAGCCGGCCGTTACAGCGCGCGTTGCCGCGTGTCTAGCGGGATAAACTGCTCCTCCTTGCTCATGCGTACGCGCAACCTCCCACGCCAGAAGCCGACCCGGCAGCACTTCCGCTCGCACGGCACGTCCGCCGAGGCGGTGCTGTGGGTCTTCCTGCAACGCCGCCAACTCCGCGGGCGCAAGTTCCGCCGCCAGCACGGCATCGGGTCGTACATCGTGGACTTCTACTACCGCGCCGAGTCGCTCGTGATCGAGCTCGACGGCAGCGTCCACGACACGCCCGAGCGCACCGCCTACGACGCCGAACGCCAGCGTCACCTCGAAGCGGAGGGCCTCCGCGTGCTGTGCTTCCGCAACGAGGCCGTCTTCACGGATGCGTATGCGGTGCTGGAGGCCATCGCTGCGACGTTCACCCCCTGATCTCACTGCGTTCGATCTGTCCCCCTCGCGGGCGAGGGGGACAGTTTTCGTTCGCCTGGGAGCGAAGCGACTGCGAACGGAAACAGGGGGTGTGCCCCGCCCCGCCGCCGTCCTCCCGACGACCGTACGTGGCGCGCTAGCACGTACGACCGCCCAGCGTTACGTCCGCGCAGCTACCTCGCCTGCTGCGCATGGACCCGCATGACGCCCTCACGCCCTACGGCGGCTTTCTCCTGTGCCTCAGTTGCCATTGAGCTGCGAGCAGAGATCAGCGACGTTCTGCTCCAGTATTCCAAACGTTTCCAGTGCCCGCAGTGGACTGAAGTCCTCAATTAACTCTGCAACGCGCTGTCTAGCCTGCGTTACAGAGAAGCTGCGTCTCCTCCGTCCCGTCGTTCCTGACGCAGTCCGCAGCGAGTGGAAGAGGACCTGCTTGGCATCGACCTGCTCGATTTTGGAAAGGGGTGGCAACGTGAGCGTCATGCGGCCTCGGGGACGACCTGCGGCCTCGCGGAGTGCCGTTTTGTCGAAGAGAAGCCATGCTTCGCTCATCCGTACCGGTACGATAGGGATACAGGGAAGGTCAAGCGCTGCTGCGCGGACTCCGGCATCAATCTCTTCGAAGCGGTCGGTGGTATGGTTTGCTTGCTCTGCATCACGATGGACAAAGAGGACATCGCAAGGGTAGAGCTCAGCGGCAAGCCGTATGCGTTTCCCGAGATCAGAGCGCTCCGGTGCCTGTTGGTGCCGCCGGAAGTCCGCGTGCGCTTGCTGCAGGACGAGGCCTTCAGGTAGATGCTCACGAAACAGCCACGTGAGCACAGGGAGAAGCGTACGGTCCGAGGGGCCGTCGCTGAGCAGCGTAAACCGTATCAGGCGCATTACGCGAAGGGAAACGCCAACTGCCGCACGTCGGGCCGGTCGATGACCCGCGTGACCTCATCGCTAGCCTCTCCGTCCCCACCATGGAGCGGGGGCGGGCGGTTGAGATAGTCTAGCAGCCACCCTTTACCTACCAACTGCGCAGGTGGGTCTGCCTGATCTGTGCGCCAGGTCTTGTCCAATGCCTGGAATCGGATCGTTCGTTGCCAAGTGCCTACCCGCTTCACCTGAGCAGGCATTGCGGCGAGTAGGCTCTCATCGGGAACGTTCTGGACAACGCCCGGCGAATGGGTGTTGATGATGACCTGGCGTAGGGGGTTGTCGTGACCGACAGCGCTCCCCGTGTCCGTTGCGATGTCAGTCAGCAGTGCCATCATTGCCGGAATACGAGCAGGGTGTAGGCCGTTCTCCGGTTCCTCAAGACACCATACGCCGCGCTCGTCAGGGTCTTCTTGGAGTACTGCGAGTGCCAAAAAACGTAGTGTACCGTCAGAGAGCGAGCGAGCCGAATGAAACGTGCCTGCTCGATCTTGGATTTGTAGGGTCAATAGTTCTCGTGTCGCGTCACGATCAACGTGGACAAGCCGTACATCGTCGATCAACTGGGCCAACCGATTCGCAATGCTTGCGTAGATGTCGTCTGGTTCATGGCTGGTGCGATGAGCAAGCCGATAGAGTGTGCTTGGTAGGTGTGCGCCATTCGGGGCCATGTGTCCCGGTGCTCGGAAGTCGTCTGGACTGCGAAGCGCACTGGGTTCGAAATGCAAGAGGGACCACGATTGCATCTCGCGTCGTGCAACAAGCATGGTCGGGCTCTCGAGCGAATTGGCGGTCGAAAGCACTGTACGTGGCAGGGACGCCATATCGAAGGGATACGGGCGTCCTTGGTTGCCGTCTTGATGTCGCTGAATCCGAGAAGCACGGCTGGCATCCTTTGCCGCGAGCCTATCACCGTTGACATCGACCGTGGAGACAAAGGGGGCATTCCTTTTTCCCAGGAGGACATCCTTACGCCAAGTGGCGCTTCGTTTCCATGACGTTCCGAGGAAGGGCAACACCCGCTTCGCGTTTGTGCCGCCTCGGTTGAGATGAACGAGCGATTCGTAGCGGATGGTGAGGCGATCTGACTTCGTGACGTGGTCCCCTTCTTCAAACCCAAGGTGCAAGTCGTACCGCAAGAGCGTGATGCTCGCCTCGGCAGGCAGGTTGAGGTCATCTGTGGCCTCGCGAGGAACGACCATCTCGACTCCAAACTTCATGACCTCGCTGCGCTCGTCGCCTACCAGCGTAAAGAGCGAACGGAGATCGCCGGAGCGGGCTTCAGGATCACGCACGCGTGAAGCTGCTTCGTTAAGCGTCGAGTCGGCAAGGCGGCTCAGAAAGCTGATTGCGTCGAAGAGGTTGGATTTGCCAACGCCGTTCGCGCCGGCAATGCAGGTGAAGGGACCGAACCGGACATCTACGTCCAGCAGGTTCTTGAAGCCGTCAATTTGGAGCCGCGTGATCATAGCTGTAACGAAAAAGCGGGTGCTGCTCAAAAGTACAGCACCCGCTTGATGGAGGTTGCAGTCGCCTTATCGTTACGCCTGCGCCGTTGGTGCGTTTGGCTGAATGCCAGGGCGGCGCACCTCCGGATCGCCAGTCGCGCCATCGCCATTCGAAAGCGGCGTGCCCTCGACAACCGTTCCGGCAGGTACGGTCTCCAGCGTCACGCCCGCGCCGTCGGCCGAGGCATCGACCTTGACGGCGTCGCCCTCGCGGACGAACCCGGCGAGGATCTGCTCGGCGAGCTGGTTGGCGAGCGCGCGCTGGATGACGCGCTTGAGCGGGCGCGCGCCGAACACTGGGTCGTAGCCCTGCTGGGCGAGCACGTCTTTCGCGGCGGCGGTGAGCACGAGGTCGAGCTTGTGGTTCTTCTGCGCGAGGCGGCGCAGGCCCTCGACCTGGATCTCCACGATGCGGTGGATCTGGTCGCGGCCCAGCGGGCGGAAGACTACCGTCTCGTCTATGCGGTTGAGGAACTCCGGGCGGAGCTGCTGCTTCAGCCGCGCCATCATGTCGGCCCCGAGCTGGTCGAGGTCGCGCTCCGTGAGCGGGCCGTCACCCCCAGAAATCGACTGCGCCTCCATCCGGCGCTGGATTAGGTCCGAGCCGAGGTTGGAGGTCATGATGACGAGCGTGTTCGTGAAGTCGACCGTGCGGCCCTTCGAGTCGGTCAGGCGGCCGTCGTCGAGCACCTGCAGGAGCACGTTGAACACCTCGGGGTGCGCCTTCTCGAACTCGTCGAGCAGCACCACCGAGTAGGGGCGGCGGCGGACGGCCTCGGTGAGCTGCCCGCCCTCGTCGAAGCCGACGTAGCCGGGAGGCGCGCCGATGAGCCGGGAGACGGCGTGGCGCTCCTGGTACTCGCTCATGTCGATGCGCACGACCGCGTCGTCGTTGTCGAAGAGCTGCTCGGCGAGCGCCTTTGCCAACTCGGTCTTACCGACGCCCGTGGTGCCGAGGAAGATGAACGAGCCAATGGGGCGGCTGGCTTCCTGGAGCCCCGCACGGCCTCGGCGGACGGCGTTCGCGACGGCGTGGATCGCCTCGGGCTGCCCGACGACGCGCTTCTCGAGTTCGCGCTCCATCTGGAGCAGCTTCTCCTTCTCCGTCTCCAGCATCTTGCTCACGGGGATGCCCGTCGCGCGGCTGATGACGTCGGCGATGTCTTCGGCGTCGACCTCTTCCTTCAGGAGCGCGCCGCCCTTCTGGACCTCGGCCAGTTCCTGCGTCGCGTCGGCGATCTCGGCGTGGAGGCCAGGGATCTGCCCGTAGCGGATCTCGGCGACCTGCCCGAACTCGCCCTGGCGCTCCAGGCTCTCGGCCTCGGTCTTGAGCGCGTCGATGGCGGCCTTGTTCTCCTTGATCGTCTGGATGAGCGCCTTCTCCTGCTGCCAGCGCGCGCGCAGCCGGTCGCGCTCCTCTTCGAGGTCGGCGAGCATGCGCGTGATCTCGGCCTCCTGCTCGGTGTCGCCCTCGCGCTTGACCGCCTCGCGGGCGATCTCCTGCTGGCGGATCTGCCGTTCGAGCGCGTCCAGGTCCTCTGGCATCGAGTCGATCTCGATGCGCAGGCGGGCAGCGGCCTCGTCGACGAGGTCGATGGCCTTGTCGGGGAGGAAGCGGTTCGTGACGTAGCGGTCCGACAGTTCGGAGGCGGCCACGATGGCCCCGTCGGTGATGCGGACGCCGTGGTGCACCTCGTAGCGGTCCTTGATGCCGCGCAGGATAGCGACGGTGTCCTCGACGGACGGCTCCGCGACGAGCACCATCTGGAAGCGCCGTTCGAGCGCCTTGTCCTTCTCGAAGTACTTCTGGTACTCGTCGAGCGTGGTCGCGCCGATGGCCCGCAGCTCGCCGCGCGCGAGGGCGGGCTTGAGGATGTTGGCCGCGTCCATCGCGCCGTCGCCGCCGCCAGCGCCCACGAGCGTGTGGATCTCGTCGATGAAGAGGATCAGTTCACCCTCCGACTCCGCGACTTCCTTAACGACGGCCTTGAGGCGGTCCTCGAACTCGCCGCGGTACTTCGCGCCCGCGATCAGCGCGCCCATGTCGAGCGCCATGATGCGCTTCGTCTTGAGGCCCTCGGGCACGTCGCCCTGCACGATGCGGATGGCGAGGCCCTCGGCGATGGCCGTCTTGCCGACGCCCGGCTCGCCGACAAGGACGGGGTTGTTCTTGGTGCGCCGCGAGAGGATCTGCAGCACGCGGCGGATCTCCTCGTCGCGCCCGATCACGGGGTCGATCTTGCCCTTGGCGGCGAGGACTTTGAGGTCGCGGGCGTAGCGGTTGAGCGCGTCGTACTTGCTCTCAGCGTAGGGGTCCTGCACGCGCTGGCTGCCGCGCGTCTCCTGGAGCGCGGTCAAGAGCGCCGCCTTCGCCGCGCCCTGCTGCTGCATCGCCTGGCCGACGGGGCCACGGTCCTGCGCGAGCGCGAGGAGGAGGTGTTCCGTGGCGACGTACTCGTCGTTGAGCGCTTCGGCTTCGGCGAGCGCCATGTCGAACAGAGCTTTCGCGCCGGATCCGAGGTACTGCCCCGAGACAGAGGCACCGCTCACCTTCGGCAGCGCGTCGAGCGCGGCATCGGTCTTGGCGTCGAGGTAGTCGAGGTTCGCGCCGAGCTTGCCGAGCAGCGTGCGGGCAAGCCCGCCCTCGTCGTTGAGGAAGGCCTTCAGGAGGTGCGCCGGTTCGAGGCCCTGGTGCTGGCGGCTCTGCGCCAATTCCAGCGCGGCCTGCACGGCCTCCTGCGCCTTGACGGTAAACTTCTGGACGTTCATAGTCGGGTGTGGTTGAGTTTGCTGCTCGGGCTAGAACGAACGGCGTGCCAAGCGCATGGGGCCTGTCAGGATGGCAGAGTAGGGCGACTAGGGACTAGCGATTGGCGAATAGGGGGGAGGCCGGACGCGACGAATTCGTTTGGCCTCACCTCTGAAGCCGCTTTGCTTCTTCGACCTTCGACCTTCGACCTTCGACCTTCGACCTTCCAAACCTCACCGCCTGGACCATCGTAGAGAGGCGCGCGGTACCTTCCATCGCCTCTCACCTCCGACCCGCTCCCTGTGCCCACGCCCACCCACATCCTCGTCGTCGACGACGAGCCGGACCTCGCGCTGCTCGTGCGCCAGAAGTTCCGCCGCCGCATCCGGCAGGGCGACTACGAATTCCACTTCGCGCAGGACGGCGTCGAGGCGCTGGAAGTGATGGCCGAGACGCCCGAGATCCAGGTGGCGCTCGTGGACCTCAACATGCCGCGCATGGACGGGCTCACGCTGCTCGAACACCTCCGCACGAAGGCCGAGCAGCGCACGCTCCGGCCCGTCGTGGTGACGGCCTACGGCGACATGGAGAACATCCGCGCGGCGATGAACCGCGGCGCGTTCGACTTCCTCCCGAAGCCCATCGACCTGAGCGACCTCGAGATCACGCTCGACAAGGCCATTGAGGAGGCGGAGCGCGAGGCGCGCGGGCGGCTGGCGCGCTCCACGTTTGGGCGCTACCTCTCACCCGAAGTAGTCGAGACGCTCCTCGCCGATCCGGAGGCGCTGCGGCTGGGCGGTGAACGGCGCGAGGTGACGATCCTCATGAGCGACATCCGCGGCTTCTCGGCGCTCGCCGAGGCGCTGGAGCCGGAGCGCGTCGTCGAGATCCTGAACGTCTACCTCGGCGCAATGGCCGATGTCATCACCGCGCACAACGGCACCATCAACGAGTTCATCGGCGACGGCATCTTCGTGCTCTTCGGCGCGCCCATGCAGCGCGACGACGACGCCGGGCGGGCGCTCGCCTGCGCCATTGGAATGCAGAACGCGATGGGCGGCGTCAACGAACGGCTGGCTTCGTTCGGCATCGCGCCGCTGCGCATGGGCATCGGGCTGCACACGGGCGAGGTGATCGTCGGCAACATCGGCTCCGAGCGCCGCGCGAAGTACGGCGTCGTCGGGAGCCACGTCAACCTGGCCGCGCGCATCGAGTCGTACACGGTCGGCGGTCAGGTGCTCGCCTCGCAAGCGACGGTCGACGCGGCCGAAGCGGAGGTCGAGGTGGCCCGCGAGATGCGCGTCTCGGTGAAGGGCTTCCCGCAGCCGATCCCCGTGTGCGACGCCGTGGGCGTGGGCGGCCCCTACGACTGCACGCTCATCCCCGACGAGGACGACCCCGTCACGCTTGCTGCGCCGCTGCCGTTCGGGTATGCCCGCATCGACGGCGTGATGCTCACCGGCGACCGCACCGACGCCGAACTGGTCGCGCTCTCACGCCTCGCCGCCGTCTTCCGCACCGCCGACCCGGACGCGCTCACGCTGCTCGAAAACCTCCAACTCTACCTTCCGCCGCCCGACGACGCGGAGGTTGTGAGCCTCCAAACGGTCTACGGCAAGGTCATCGACCGCGAGGGCGACCTCATCACGGTCCGCTTCACCGCGCTCCCGCCCGGCGCCGCCCGCGTGGTCCGCGGCCTGCTGGAACAGGAAAGCGAGGCGTGAGGGGAAGGCAGAAGGACGAAGGATGAAGTAGGAGACTGTCCTCAATTTCAAGGGCGCGCTGCGAACAGCCTCTAGCCGAAGCGCCTCCCCCCGTTCTCGTCGCCTCCGTTCTGACGAACTACGCTCCTCGAACTGTCCCCCTCACGCGTGAGGGGGACAGCTTGACCGCCGTTCAGGCGCGTCAAGCGGGGGGAGTCAAACCGGCTGGCTCACCTTCATACCTGCACACGTCCACACCTCTTTCACCCCTTCGCCTCGTCGCTGTCTCTCCGCTCCGACTCGTCCTGCTCCTCCAGAATCGTGGCGTCGGAGATGTTCGGGTCGAGTTCCTTGCGGACGTTCTGCTCTGCGAGCGCGATCGTCTCGGCGGTGCGGTCGAGGACGCGCTCGATACCGAGGGCGAGCAGACGCACGGCACCCCCGCCGAGGAGCTTGACACGCCCCACGGGTCCGGCGCGCTCGAAGCGCTCGACCCAATTCGGCTCGGACACGGCGGCTACTTCGTGTCGTCGGTGTTCTTCGTGCCCTTGTCAGCGCCAGCCGGCTTCTCCGGGTCCATCGCGTCGAACCAGTCGGTGACGCGCTGGCTCGTCTCCTCGATGGCGCTGGAGATCGTGCCGACGGTGGCCTCGACGATGAACGCGGTCTTGTCGGCGGTGGCGAGCTTGTCGAAGGCGGCGCGGACGTCGGCGAAGGGCGAGTCGGTGCTGCCAGACTTATCGGAAGGCATGGTCGCTGAGGTTCAAGTGGGAGGGCATGGATCGAAACCGGACCGCTGCCTGTACGAGAAGACTGCCCCGCTGTGTTTCAGAGGCCCCCTGTGTTTCAGAGAGTGCGGCGGTGCAGCAGTTACGCGGTGGGGCGGTGCATTCGTAGGCCCACCGCAACACGGTAACACCGCCCCACACTCCTCCATGTCCGATCTCAGTCCCGAAGCTGACCCCGCCCCCGAGGCTGCCCCCGAGGCACCGTCCACCGCGGAGGGCGTCGTCGCGCGCTCGACGGGGAGCTGGTACGATGTGCTGCTGCCCGACGGCGAGCGCATCCAGGCGCGGGCGCGGGGCAAGTTCCGGCTCATCGCCGAGGAGATCGACGAGACCAACCCGGTGGCCGTCGGCGACCACGTGGAGATCCGGCTCGAAGACGACGGCACGGCGCTCATCACCGACATTCGCCCACGCACGACGAAGCTCTCGCGCCGCGCTGCCGGCCGTCGCCACAGCCGCGAGCACGTCCTCGTCGCCAACGTCGATGCGGCGTGGTGCGTGCAGTCGGTGTTCGCGCCGAAGTTCAACAGCGGCTTCGTCGACCGCGTGCTCGTCATGGCCGAGGCGTACGGCGTGGAGGCGGGCGTCGTCATCAACAAGGCCGACCTGATGGTGGGCCACAAGAAGGCCGAAGAGGCCATCGGGTTCTGGATATCGCTCTATGAGAGCCTCGGCTACCCGGTCCTCCTCACGAGCGCCGAACTCGGCATCGGCGTCGACGAGTTTCGCGACGCGCTCACCGACCGAACGAGCGTGGTCGCAGGGCCGTCCGGCGTCGGCAAGTCGTCGCTGCTCAATGCCGTGGACCCCGCGCTTGACCTGCGGACGGGCGAGGTGAGCCAGAAGACGCAGAAGGGCAAGCACACGACGACATTCTACACGCTCTACCCGCTCGCGGCCGGGGGCTACGTTGTCGACACGCCCGGCATCCGCGAGTTCGGCCTCTGGGACATGACGCCCCCTGAACTCGGCGGCTACTTTGTGGAGATGCGCCCGCTCATCCAGGACTGCCGCTTCCCCAACTGCACGCACGACCACGAGCCTGGCTGCGCGGTCACGGCGGCTGTGGATGAGGGCACCGTCACGCTGGAGCGCTACGGCAGCTACCTCAACATCCTCGCATCGCTCCGCAGTGGCGAGGACCGGGGACGGTAGCATCGCCTGTGGTAGATGAACGTTTCGGAGGAAGGGTGAAGGTTTGAGGACTCGGATCCCGCGTCGGTGTGCCCCGTAGCCACGGTGCCTCTCTCGGAAGCGCTTCCTGCGCTGATCTGCCCGTCCCTCCCAGCCCCTCCAGCCGCATGTCTGCCGCGCCCGACCGCCGTTCCTCGAACGGTGCCCCTCCCGCTGTTTCTGCTTCCGACACGAGCGCACCCGTCGCCAACCTCTCTGGCCGCCTCGTCTACCGCTTCGGCGCGGGCGAGGCCGACGGCGACCTGAGCCTCAAGCCGCTCCTCGGCGGCAAGGGCGCGAGCCTCGCCGAGATGAGTCGCATCGGCCTGCCGGTGCCCCCCGGTTTCACGATCAGCACCGTCTGTTGCCAATACACCATCGACCACGAGGGCGCGTGGCCCGACGGGCTCGCCGAGGAGGTGGACGCAGGCTTGCGTCACATTGAGGCGATCCTGGGCGCACAGTTCGGCGAGGCTGAAGACGCGACTGAGGTCGGCGGCGATGGAGCACCCGCGACGGCGGCCACCAACACAGAGGCTCCGCTCCTGCTCTCCGTACGCAGCGGGGCCGCGCAGTCGATGCCCGGCATGATGGACACGGTGCTCAACCTCGGCTTGAACGACGCCGTCACCGAGCGGCTCGCCCGGACTACGGGCAACGAGCGGTTCGCCTACGACGCCTACCGTCGCTTCATCGACATGTTTGGCGATGTGGTCACAGGCGTCCCGCACCACCACTTCGAGGCGGCGCTCGCGGCGCTCAAGGCCGAGCGCGGCGTCACGTCCGACCTCGACCTCACCGCCGCCGACCTCCGCACCCTCGTCGCGCGCTACAAGGCCGTCTACGAAACCCACGCGGGTGCACCGTTCCCGACCGACCCGCGCGTCCAGCTGCGCCTCGCCATCAACGCGGTCTTCGCCTCGTGGAATAACGACCGCGCCGTCAAATTCCGCCGCATCAACCGGATGCAAGACCTCGTCGGCACCGCCGTGACCGTCCAGGCGATGGTCTTTGGCAACACCGGCCCGACGAGCGGCACGGGCGTCCTCTTCACGCGCAACCCAGCCACGGGTGAGGCCGCCCTCTTCGGCGAGTTCCTCGCCAACGCCCAGGGCGAGGACGTGGTCGGCGGCCTCCGCACGCCGCGCGCCATCGCCGAGATGGAAGAAGCATTCCCCGGCGTGTACGCTCAACTCGTGGACGCCGCGCGCCGTCTCGAAGCGCACAACGCCGACATGCAGGACGTCGAGTTCACGGTCCAGGACGGACACCTCTTCCTCCTCCAGACGCGCAACGGCAAGCGCACCGGCCCCGCCGCGCTCAAGATCGCCGTCGACTTCGTGCGGGAGGGTCTCGCCGACCCGCCGACCGCCGTGCGCTCGCTCGTGCAGCCGCACCACATCGACCAACTCCTGCACCCACAGTTCGCTGACGCTGATCGCTATGCCGGCCGCGTGATCGCCACGGGCTTGCCGGCCTCGCCAGGGGCGGCCGTCGGGCGCGTCGTGTTCACGGCGGACGAGGCCGAGCGACAGCGTGACGCGGGCGAGCGCGTGCTCCTCGTGCGCGTTGAGACGAGCCCGGAGGACGTGGGTGGGATGGACGCCGCCCAGGGCATCCTGACAGCGCGCGGCGGGATGACGAGTCATGCCGCCGTGGTGGCGCGAGGCTGGGGGACGCCCTGCGTCTCCGGCTGCGGCGCGCTCGTCGTCGACGAGGTGGCGGGCCGCTTTACCGTGGGTGACACGGTCGTGGAGGCGGGCGACTGGCTCTCGATCAACGGCTCCACCGGCGAGGTCATCCTCGGTCAGGAAGCGCTCGTCGAGCCCGAGCTGACGGGCGACTTCGAGACGTTCATGGGTTGGGTGGACGCCGCCCGCACGCTCGGCGTCCGCGCCAACGCCGACACGCCTGCCGACGCCGCCCAGGCCCGCGCGTTCGGGGCCGCCGGGATCGGCCTGTGTCGCACCGAACACATGTTCTTCGGTGACGACCGGATCGGGGCCATGCGCGAGATGATCCTCGCCGACACCGACGCCGCCCGCGCTGCCGCGCTCGACCGCCTGCTCCCGTTCCAACGTGCCGACTTCGCGGACATCTTCCGCGCCATGGACGGCTTCCCCGTCACCATCCGCCTTCTCGACCCGCCGCTGCACGAGTTCGTCCCGCACACGCCCGAGAGCCAGCAGGAGACCGCCAACCGCCTCGGCGTGCCCATCGAGCAGGTGCAGGCCGCCGTGGCACGGCTCGCCGAGGTCAACCCGATGCTCGGTCACCGCGGCTGCCGCCTTGGGATCACGAACCCGGGCATTACGGCGATGCAGGCCCGCGCCCTCTTCGAGGCCGCCGTGGAGGTGCAGGCCGAGGGCGTCGATGTGCAGCCCGAGGTGATGGTGCCGCTCGTCGGGACAGTCGCCGAGCTCGCCGACCAGCGCGCCGTCGTGGAGCGCGTGGCAGCGGAGGTCTTCGCCGAGCGCGGGGCCGAGGTCGCCTACCTCGTCGGGACGATGATCGAGATCCCACGCGCGGCGCTCACGGCGGGGGCCATCGCCGCCGAGGCCGACTTCTTCTCGTTCGGCACCAACGACCTCACGCAGATGACCTACGGCTACAGCCGCGACGACGCAGGCACGTTCATCCCCGCCTACCTCGACCGCAAGGTGCTGCCCGCCGACCCGTTCCAGACGCTCGACCGCGAGGGCGTCGGCCAACTCGTCTCGATGGCGACCACATCGGGCCGCGCAACGAAGCCAGGCCTCAAGGTGGGCCTCTGTGGCGAGCACGGTGGCGACCCCGCCTCGGTGGCGTTCTGCCACGCGGTCGGCCTCGACTACGTCTCGTGCTCCCCGTTCCGTATCCCCATCGCTCGGCTTGCCTCAGCGCAGGCCGCGCTCGCCTCGTAGGAATCAGAGGCAGATCAATCCTGCTCGCTCTGCCATGCTGCCTCGTCCTCAACGGGCTGAGGAAGGCGTCCTTCGAGCCACTTCGCGCAGGTACCAGGTCGGAAGGACGCGTCCTTGGCCTCAACAATCCACGACAGGTAGTCATCGGGTCCACCGTTGAGGTACGGCGCGGGCGACACGGGCGTGAACACCGTTGGGAGTCGCTCCCGAAGCGAGAGATAGTTCAGCACCCACGCAAGTTCCTGGACGACGCGCCAGGCCAGCGGGTGTTGAAGGTCGATTCGAAATTTGACCCACCACAGTCCGTCTCGGTGGCCCGTGCCGATGGCTCCGCCGATGGCAGGGATCCTAAGCAGGAGCTGTTTGAGCGTGGCAGAGGCGCGTGGGTCCATGCGAGAGGATCTTGAATCAAGTTCAGGATGACGCGAGGTGCGAGTGTGTTGCGAAGCGCTCCACGTTCACACCTGCACGCGTTCACACGTCCACACCTTACGATGCCTTCGCCTTCTTCTTGCGCCCGCCTTTCTTCTTGCCCTTCTTCGCGGCCTTCTCGTTGATGAGCACGACAGCCTGCTCCAGCGTCACCTCGTCGATGGCGGTGCCTTTGGGAAGCGTGGCGTTGATACGCTTGTGCTTCACGTAGGGGCCGTAGCGGCCCTCGTAGACGCCAATCGGCTCGCCCGACTCCGGGTGTGCGCCGAGGGTGCGCAGCGGCTCGTTCTTCTTCGTCTTCTCGGCGAGCAGTTCCAGCGCACGCGGCAACTCGATGTTGAGGATGTCGTCCTCCTTCTTGAGCGAGGCAAAGGTGCGGTGGTGCTGCACGTAGGGGCCGTAGCGCCCGATGTTGGCCTTGATGTCGGCGCCGTCCGTCGGGTGCGTACCGAGCGTCTTGGGAAGCTCCAGCAGGCTCTGTGCGATCTCGAACGTCACGTCGCGGCGCTCCAGGCCCTTCGGGAGCGAGGTGCGCTTCGGCTTGCCCTCCTGCTCGTCGTCGCCGAGCTGGACGTAGGGGCCGTAGGGGCCGGACTTGAGGAAGACGGGCTGGTCGGCGTCCGGGTGGATGCCGAGCATCTGCTCGCTGTTCGACTCGCGGACGAGCGTTTCGAGCGCCTCGCGCGTCACGTCGGCAGGGGCCACGTCGTTGGGGAGCGACGCTGTCTGCGTCTCGCCGTCGATCTCGCCCTCGGCATAGGGGCCGTACTTGCCGACGCGCACGAGGAACGGCGTCCACTTGAAGTGCTCCAGTGTCGAGACGCCGCGCGCGTCGACCTTGTCGAGGCCGTCCGTGACGCGGGCTTCGAGGCCGTCGTCGCCGTGGTAGAAGTCGTCGAGGTAGGGCCGCGCCTTGGCATCGCCGTCGGCGATGTCGTCGAGGGCGTTTTCGAGGCGCGCGGTGAACTCGCTGTCCACGAGGCGGCTGAAGTGCTGCTCCAGCAGGTTGTTCGTGGCGAACGCCGTGAACGTCGGGAGGAGTTGGTTGCCCTGGCGGCGGACGTAGCCGCGGTTGATAATCGTGTCGATGATCGAGGCGTACGTCGACGGGCGGCCGATGCCCTCCGATTCGAGCGCGCGGACGATGGTCGCGTCCGTGAAGCGGGCGGGCGGGCGCGTCTCGTGGCCGAGCGGCTCGACCTCCTGGCACGCGGGCGTGTCGCCCTGGCTGAGTTCAGGCAGCGGGTTGTCGCGGTCGTCGAGCGCCGCGTTGGGGTCGTCGGAGCCCTCCACGTAGGCGCGGAAGAAGCCGGGGAACGACACCGTCTGGCCGTTGGCGCGGAATGTCGCGACCTCGTCGCCCGCGGTGGCCGTGCCCATTTCAGCTGTAATGGTGGCGCGGGTGGCGAGTAGCTTCGCGTTGGCCATCTGGCTGGCGACGGTGCGCTTCCAGATGAGGTCGTAGAGCTTGCCGTCGAGGCCTGTGAGGCCGAGCTCGCGCTGTGTCTTCATGGCCGTGCCAGCAGGACGGATCGCCTCGTGCGCCTCCTGCGCGTTGCGCACCTTGCCGCCGTACTGCCGCGGGCTCGGACTGAGGTAGTTCTTGCCGTAGCGCTTCTCGACGGCTGAGCGCGCCGCACCGATGGCCTCGCCGGAGAGCGTCGGGCTGTCGGTACGCATGTAGGTGATGTGGCCCTGCTCGTAGAGCGCCTGCGCGATCTGCATCGTGCGGCGGGCGCTGAGGCCGAGCTTGCGGTTGGCCTCCTGCTGGAGCGTCGAGGTGATGAACGGTGCAGCGGGCTTGCGCGTGCGCTCCTTCGTCTCGACCTCGGCGACGCGCCAGTCGGCACCGGGCAGCGTCTGGGCGAGGCGACGGGCATCGGCCTCCTTGAGGACGAGGACGCCGTCGGTGCCGTCCTTAAGCTTGCCGGTGTTCTCGTCGAAGTCGCGGCTGGTGGCAAGGCGCTCCTCGCCGAGGTGCGTCATCTTCGCCTCGAAGGCCTGGCTATCACCATTCTTGTTGGCTTGCGCCAGCGTCGCCTTCAGGTCCCAGTAGCCCGCCGGGATGAAGTCGAGGCGCTCCTGCTCGCGCCCGACCAGCATGCGCACGGCGACCGATTGCACGCGGCCTGCCGAGAGCTTCGGACGGATCTTCTTCCAGAGCAGCGGCGAGATCGTGTAGCCGACGAGGCGGTCGAGGATGCGGCGCGTCTCCTGCGCGTCCACCAGCCGGTGGTCGATCTCGCGCGTTTCCTCCACGGCGCGCTCGATGGCTTCGCGGGTGATCTCGTGGAAGACCATGCGGCGCACGGGTACCTTCGGCTCCAGGACCTGCAGCAGGTGCCAGCCGATCGACTCGCCCTCGCGATCCTCGTCCGTCGCGACGTAGAGCTCATCGGCGTCCTTGAGCGCTTTCTTGAGCTCGCGGACAACCTTTTTCTTCTCCGGCGGGACGATGTAGAGCGGGGTGAAGCCGTCGTTGACGTTCACGCCAAGGCGGCTCCACTTCTCCTTTTTGACCGACTCCGGGATCTCCGCCGCCGACGAGGGGAGATCGCGCACGTGCCCCATGCACGCCTCGATCTGGTAGGCGTCGGCCGGGAGAAACTTGCGGATGGTGCGGGCTTTGGTCGGCGATTCGACGACGACGAGGCGCTTCATAGAGGGGCGAGGATGAGCGTGTGCGGATGGGCTCGCGGGAGCCGTCCAACCTAAGGCGCGATGGGTGCCAACAGCGGGTCAGCGGCGCGCGGAGAGGGGCGAAACCGGGCGCGTCTCACGCAAGCCGCACACGGGCGTTCCCGCCAAAGTCACTCCGCGAAGAAGCTTAATGGCGCGCGGCGTGCTATCCTTCGCTGTTCCGATCCCCCCGCCGCCGTGCCATGCTGCCCTGGAAGCGCACCCGCCCCGTGAGCCGCCTCGAAGGCTTCAGCGACGCCGTGTTTGGCTTCTCGGCGACGCTGCTGGTCGTGTCGCTGGAGGTGCCGCAGACGTTCCCCGAACTCGTCGCCGACCTGCGCGGCTTCGGTGCGTTCGGGGTGAGCTTCCTCGCGCTCGTGCTGATCTGGAGCGTCCACAACGCCTTCTTCCGACGCTACGGCCTCGACGACGGCCTCACGGTGGTCCTCAACACGGCGCTGCTCTTCGTGGTGCTGTTCTACGTCTACCCCCTCAAGTTCATGGCCGAGATGCAGGCGGCGCTCGTGATGGGCACGGGCGGCGCGCAGTTCGGCCTACAGTCGGAGGGCGATCTGCAACTGCTGTTCGTGCTCTACAGCGTGGGCTTCGTCGCCATCTTCGCGTGCGTGATGCTGCTGTATGGGCATGCCTATCGTCGACGCGACGCGCTCGGGCTGAGCGTCTACGAGCGTCACGAGGCCGCGATGCTTGCGCGGCACTACGGGCTGTTTGTGCTCGTCGGGCTGCTGTCGATTGCGCTAGCGGTGCTGGGGTGGGGGCTCACGATCGGCGCGCCAGGCTTCATCTATGCGCTGCTCGGGCCGCTGTGTGGCGTCCACGGCTGGTGGTCGGGCGAGCGCGCGCCGGAGCGTGACCTGGTGCCTGATGAAGACCTAGCGCTTGGTGCAGTAGCCAAGAACGACCAAGGTCTAGAGGGCGAACACGAGGAATCCTCACTCGTCGCCTGAGGAGGTCCATGCAGCCCGATGCCATCCAGGCCGTCGCCGACCGCTACGCCGCGTTTCCGAGCGTCCGTGCCGTGGCGCTGGGCGGCTCGCTCGCCACCGGCGCAGGCGGACCGGACGCCGACGCCGACCTCTACGTCTACGCCGACCCGCCCCTCTCGCTCAACGAACGCCGATCTGTCGTTCCGGCTGATGCGCAGCACGCCGAAGTCGGCAACACGTTCTTCGAGCCGGGCGACGAGTGGACCGACACCGCAGGCCGCCGCTTCGACGCGATGTTTCGCGCGCCGTCGTGGATCGAGGACCAACTCGACCGGGTGCTGGTGCGCCACGAGGCGTCGGTGGGCACCTCGACCTGTCTCTGGCACAACGTCCGCACCTCGGCGGTGCTCTTCGACCGCGACGGGTGGTACGCGGCGCTGCGCGCGCGGGCGCAGCAACCCTACCCCGAGCCGCTGCGCCAGGCTATCGTGGCGAAAAACCACCCGCTGCTCCGCACGACGACGGCCTCGTTTCGCTACCAACTCGCCCGCGCCGTCGACCGGGACGACGCGGTGAGCGTCAACCACCGCACAACTGCGCTGCTGGCGAGCTTTTTCGACGTGCTCTTCGCGCTCAACCGCGCCCCGCACCCCGGCGAAAAGCGGCTCCTCTGGCACGCTTCGCGCCTCCCGCTCGTCCCCGACGGCTTCGACGCGCAGGTTCGAACCCTCCTCTTGGCATCGTCCGCCGAGCGGGTGGCTGCCGTCGACGCGCTCTGCGACGGCCTCGACGCGCTTGTAGGAAGCGAGGGGATGCCGAGGGGCTGAGCGAAGCCTGCGCGCGGTGCGTCCGTGTCGGATCTTGCACGTTCTGAAACGTTCGCTGTCTATGGTCCCCTACTTCCTCTCGACGCCGCTGCTGCGCTCGGCCGTGCTCCCGTTTGGGGCGGTCGGCGTGCTCTATGGAAGCTGGGCGGCGCGCATCCCCGAGATCCAGGCGCAGACGGGACTGAACGAGGCGCAACTCGGCGCAGCCCTACTCGGCTTGGCGCTCGGGCTCGTGATCTCAGCGTCGGCGACGGGCAGCCTCGTGGCGAGGCATGGCGCGCACCGCATCGCGCTGCTCGGCCTCGCGGTGATGGGGCTGTCGCAGGCCGGGCCGGGGCTCGCCGAGAGCCTGTGGCCGCTCACGGGGGCGTTCGTGCTCATCGGCCTCGCGAGCGGCCTCGTGGACGTGTCGATGAACGCCTGGGCGGTGGGGGTCGAGACGCGCGGCGGGCGGCCTATCCTCGGCGCGTGCCACGGCGTGTTCAGCCTCGGCGGCATGCTCGGTGCAGGCCTTGGCGCGGCGATGGCCGCGCTCGACGTCTCTCTATTCGTCCACTTCACAGCCGCGGGCGTCGTGTTCGCAGGCATGGCGATTGCGCAGGGGTGGGCCGTGCGACAGCACGAGCCGGACACGGCGACGCAGGCATCTATCGGCTCGGACGAGCCTACGTTCACGCTGCCACGTGGGCCAGTCGTGGGCCTCGCGGCGCTGTCGTTTTGCGGACTGATCGTCGAGGGTGCGATGGGCGACTGGAGCGCGCTGTTTCTCCAGGACGTGCACGGCGCGAGTGCGAGCCTGGCCGCGCTCGGCTTCGGCGTGTTCATGGGGTGCATGGCGACGGCGCGCTTCGCGGCGGACGCGCTCACGGCGCGCTTCGGCGACCGGCGGCTCGTGCGCGGCGGTACGCTCCTCGGCGCGGTCGGCCTCGTGCTGTGCCTCGTGGCACCGGTGCTTCCGCTGGCCGTCGTCGGATTTGGGCTGGTGGGGCTTGGCTTTGCGGGCGTGGTGCCGTCGCTCTTCCGCGCGGCCGGGCGCGTGCCGGGGCTCGCGGGCGGTGTCGGCATCGCGGCGGTGACGAGTGTGGGCTACATGGGCTTCATGCTCGGCCCGCCGCTGCTCGGCTTCGTGGCCGAGGCGACAAGCCTGCGCGGATCGTTTTCGATTCTGGTCGTCCTCGCGCTCGCGATGGCGCTCGGCAGCAGCGGGGCGTTTCGCCGGGCCGCCGTGCGCGTCGAGCAGCGTGCAGACTACGACCCTACTGAGAACGCCGATTCGGTTGTCGCCTAGCAGCAAGCCGGAGTAGGTTGCGACCGCACCACTCGACGGCGCTGGATCACCACACTGACATGGCCTCGAACTCGTCGCCTCTCGCAGCAGCTACAGCCCCTTCACCGAGCTGGGCAGCGGTGCGCGCGGTACGGCTGCACCAGTGGGTGAAGAACGGCCTCGTCTTCCTGCCGATGCTGATGGGCCACCGGCTCATGGATGTCAGCGTGTGGCTCGATGCCAGCCTCGCCTTCTTCGCGCTGAGCCTGTGCGCCAGTGGCACCTACGTGCTCAATGACCTTGTCGACCGCGAGGCCGACCGGCTGCACCCTACGAAGCGGCATCGCCCGTTCGCATCGGGTGCGCTTGCTCCGGAGGTTGGCTACGTGCTCGCGCCGGCGCTCGTGGCCGCCGGGTTTGCGCTCGCCGTGTGGCAGCTCCCAGCCACGTTCGCGGCGGTGCTCGGGCTCTATCTACTGACGACGGTCGCGTATTCGTATGCGCTCAAACGGCTGCCCATCGTGGACGTGCTGGTGCTCGCGGGGCTCTACGCGCTGCGCGTGTTCGCGGGCGGCGCGGCCACGGGCATCCCCATCTCGCAGTGGCTGCTGAGCTTCTCGCTCTTCTTCTTCCTCGCGCTCGCCCTCGTGAAGCGCTACGCCGAGCTTCGCATCCTCGAAACCAACGTCGAGGCGCGGGCCAACAACCGCGGCTACCAGGTGGAAGACCTCGGCATGCTGCGTAACTTCGGCACCACGAGCGCCTACCTCGCCGTGCTCGTCCTCGCGCTCTACCTCACCAGCCCCGAGGTGATGATGCTCTACCGGTCGCCTGCGCTGCTGTGGCTGCTGAGCCCGCTGCTGATCTACTGGCAGATGCGGATCTGGCTGCTCGCCCACCGCGGCGACATGGACGATGACCCGATCCTGTTCACGGTCAAGGACCCGGCGAGCTACCTCGTCTTCGGTGCGGTCGCCGCGCTCGTCGCCATCGCTGCCGTCGTACGCATCTAGTTCATGGCACCGGCAGACTTGCTCTCGAAGAACTATGCCTCGTGGGGCCGCTACCCGGTTGCCTGCCCGGCTGCTGTGGAGCGGCTGGCGTGGCGCGATGCCTTGCCCGACCTCGGCGCGTCCGAACGGCCCGTGCTGGCCTACGGGCAAGGCCGCTCCTACGGCGATGCCTGTCTCAACAGCGGCGGCGTGCTGCTCGACACCGACGGCCTCGACCGGCTCATCGCCTTTGACCGGGTGACGGGGCGTGTGCGGGCCGAGGCCGGCGTGACGCTTGCCAAGCTGCTCGACGTGCTCGTCCCGGCCGGGTGGTTTCTGCCCGTCACTCCAGGGACGAAGTTCGTCTCGCTCGGCGGGGCCATCGCCAACGACGTGCATGGCAAGAACCACCACATTGCGGGCACGTTCGGCCGCTTCGTCACGGCGATGGAACTGGTGCGGTCCGACGGGCAGCGCCTCCTCCTCACGCCCAGCGGGGAGCACGACGATCTCTTCCGAGCCACCATCGGCGGGCTAGGGCTGACGGGGCTCATCACGTGGGCCGAGTTCCAGGCGATCCCGATCCCGAGCGACCAGATCGCGGTGACGCGGACGCGCTTCCGCTCGCTCCCGGAGTTCCTGGCGCTCGCCGGGGCTGCGGCCGACCAGCCCTACACCGTCGCCTGGATCGACGCGCTCTCGCCGGCGGGGCGAGGGCTCTTCATGCAGGGACACCACGCGCCGGGCGGCTTGCCCGCGCCGTCGCGCTTTAGACAGAAGCTCGCCGCTCCGTTCGACGTACCCTCAGGCACGCTCAACGCGCTCACGGTGCGCGCCTTCAACGCGGTGTACTACCACGCCCAGCGTCGCGACGTCGCTCGCTCCCAGACGCACTACGAGCCGTTCTTCTACCCGCTCGACGCCGTCGGCAACTGGAACCGGATCTACGGGCGGCGCGGGTTCTTACAGTACCAGTGCGTGGTTCCGTTCGCGGACGGCGTGGCGGTGACGGAGGCGCTCCTCGCCGCGATCAGCGCAGCGGGGGCCGCATCGTTTCTGGCCGTGCTTAAGACGTTCGGCGACGTGCCCTCGCCGGGGTTGCTCTCGTTCCCGCGCCCCGGCATCACGCTCGCGCTCGACCTCCCGCATCGGGGCCCTGAGACGCTCGCGCTCGTGCGCCGCCTCAACGCCATCGCCATCGAGGCGGGGGGCGCGCTCTATCCGGCGAAGGACGCGGTCATGTCGCCTGCGCAGTTTCGCGCGTCGTACCCAGACTGGGAGGCCTTCGGCGCGCACGTCGATCCGAAGTTCTCGTCCTCCTTCTGGCGTCGCGTCACGGCATCGGAGTCATAGTACGTCCACACCCGCACACATCCACACCCCACAGGATGCCTCGTCTCACCGTCCGTCGTCTGCTCGTCGTGGGAGCCACGTCCCGCATCGCGCACGAGACGTGTCGTCGCTTCGCCGCCGAGGGCGCGTCGTTCGTGCTCGCTGCGCGCGACCCGGCCAAGCTCGATGCCGTTGCGGCCGACCTCCTCGCCCATGGAGCGGCACTCGCCGAGCCGTTCCTCCTCGACGCGACTGACTACGACCGCCACCCAGCGCTCCTCGACGCCGCCGTGGCGCACCTCGGCCGCATCGACGCGGTGCTGGTGGCGCACGGCCTGCTGCCCGACCAAGCCAAGGCTGAGCGTTCTGTCGAGGCAATGCGGTACGCCTTCGAGGTCAACGCGACGAGCGTGCTGGCGCTGCTGACGCCCGTGGCCGCCTACTTCGAAGCCGAGCGGCGCGGGCTGATCGCCGTGCTTTCGTCGGTGGCGGGCGACCGCGGGCGGCGCGAGAACTACGTCTACGGCGCGGCCAAGGCGGCTGTGACGCGGTTCCTCGAAGGGCTACGCGTGCGACTCGCTCCGGCGGGCGTGACCGTGCTGACCGTAAAGCCGGGCCCCGTCAAGACGCCTATGACGGCGCACTTGGAGCAGGGCGTCCTCTTCGCCGAGCCGGAGGATGTGGCGGATCGCATCTACGCCGCGATGACGCGCGGCCGCGACATCGTCCACACGCCGTCGTGGTGGCGGCCCATCATGGGCGTGCTGCGGAATCTGCCCGAGCGCGTCTTCAAGCGGCTGGGACTGTAGCGGATATCACATCCTGGGGTGAGGGTTGTTCGAGCAAGGCGTCGTACGTTGGAATAGCGACTCGGTCTAACTCATCCGTTTGCAATACCATGTGTCGTAGTACTGCATCCGTTCTCTGTCTCGCCATGCTGTTGACCTTCGCCGTGTGCGGCGGGTGTGGAGACCCCGCCGACGCGCCGGGTGCCGGTCCGACTGCGACCGAGGCAACGGACCCTGACACGCCGCAGTCGCCGCAGGACGCGATTGCCGACGCCATGGACCAGATCCAGGATGCGTTCGGCGAAGACGGGCGGCGCGCCTCTGCCCCCGTCAACTTCCGCGATCTCCGCGCGCTCGTCCCTGAAGAAGCTGCGGGGTTGACACGCACTGAGATCGAAGGCGCCACCGAAGGCGCGATGGGCATGTCCGTATCGCGCGTTGCGTCCACGTTTGAGGACGACGCGGGCACCGACGTGGAGGTCGATATCGTGGACCTCGGCACGTTCCCGCAACTGACGATGTTCGGCGTGGGCTGGATGGGCGTCACCATCGACCGGGAGTCGAGCGAGGGCTACGAGCGGACGACCGAGTTCGAGGGGCACCGGGCCTATGAGGAGGTGCGCGGCGACTATGCCGAGCTGCAGGTCATCGTCGCGGGCCGCTTTCTCGTCTCCGCCGAAGGCCGCGTGCCGATGGACACGATCAAGGACCTCCTGCGCGCCCACGGCCTCGCCGCCCTCGCCGCGATGCGCAACGTGAACGTGGAGGCGTGACGAACATCAGTCCGTTCCTAAGTCCTCTGTCCATCGATACTGGCGAGTCTGCGCCTCTTTTTTCGTATCAAACCGCCTGCGGTCTTTCGCGACCACAGCTTTGAGAAGCCATCCTGCGTTCTTAGCAGTCTCGCTAGGCTCTGTCTGGAAAATGTGAGGTAACTTCGGCGCTTTTCCAAGCCACGCCGATGCCACCCAAGCGACACGCCCT
>JBCBNX010000008.1:155336-161887 GCA_039821555.1 Bacteroidota bacterium | reverse complement strand
GCTCAGCGCAGTGGCCGGTGCAGCATGCTCAGCGCAGTGGCTGGTGCAGCATGCTCAGCGCAGTGGCTGGTGCAGCATGCTCAGCGCAGTGGCTGGTGCAGCATGCTCAGCGCAGTGGCTGGTGCAGCAAGGGCCCGACACGGCGAACGGTGGAATCCCGATATTCTCGCCGTGCCCCAAACATGTCCCGTACCGTTGCTACCCTGCTGTCCCATTGCGCTCGCTCGTCTTCATCCTCCTCGCCCTCATTCTCGTGGCCCCTTCCGCCGACGCCCAGGCTGACTGGGTCCGCCAGCACTACACGAAGTCGGAGCACCTGGTGCCCATGCGCGACGGCACGCAGCTGTTCACGGCCGTCTACGCTCCTAAGGATAGCTCTCGGACCTATCCCGTTCTCCTCCAGCGGACGCCCTACGGCGTCGGGCCCTATGGCGAGGAGGTCAAGCCGTCGCTCGGCCCATCGGAGTCGCTCATGCGTGACGGCTACGTGTTCGTCTACCAGGACGTCCGGGGCCGGCTGATGTCCGAGGGCGCGTTCGTGGCCGTGCGTCCGCACATCGCCAATAAAGAGCCGGGCGACGTCGACGAGAGCACGGACACCTACGACACGGTCGCGTGGCTGCTCGCGAACGTCCCGACCAACGGCCGCGTCGGCGTGTGGGGCATCTCGGCCCCGGGGTTCTACGCCACGCACGCCCTCATCGACGCGCACCCGGCCGTCGTGGCCGTCTCGCCGCAGGCGCCCGTGACCGACTGGTGGATCGGCGACGACCGCCGCCACAACGGGGCGTTTCAGCTCCAGGCTACGTTCAGCTTCCTCTCGTACTATGGCACGCCCCGCCCAGCGCCGACGAGCGAGCAGGCGTCCAGCTTCCGCGACTACGGCACGCCCGACGGCTACGACTGGTACCTCGACCTCGGCCCGCTCGCGACGGTCAACGAGCGTTTCTTCAACGGCCAGAACGACCTCTGGCAGGAGATCGTCGAGAACGACACGTACAACGCCTACTGGCAGGCGCGGACGCCGCTGCCCCACCTCCGCGACGTGCAGCCGGCCGTCCTCGTGACCGGCGGCTGGTTCGACGCCCAGGACCTCTACGGCCCGCTCAAGACCTATGCGACCGTCGCGGACCACAACGCGACGCCGTCGTACCTCGCGATGGGTCCGTGGTGGCACGGCGCGTGGGCCCGCTCCGACGGCGAGCGCTACGGCGACCTGTACTTCGGCCAGCAGACGGCCGTGTGGTACCGCGAGAACGTCCAGGCTCCGTTCTTCGACGCGTACCTCAAGGGCAACGGCGAGCCCGACCTCGCGAAGGCGTCCGTGTTCGTGACCGGCGCGAACCGCTGGCGCTTTTTCGAGGCATGGCCGCCGCGGGCGGCCCGCGCGGCGAGCCTCTACCTCCAGCCGGGCGGGGGTCTCGGGTTCGACGCCCCCACCGAGGCCGGGGCCTTCGAGGAATACGTCTCGGACCCGGCCAGGCCGGTGCCGCACACCGACCAGATCGTGATCCGCCGCGACGACGCGTTCGTTGTGCAAGACCAGCGGTTCGCGAGCACACGCCCCGACGTGCTCGTCTTCGAGTCGCCCGTGCTCGACGAGGACGTGACGCTGGCCGGCGAACTCTTGGCCTCGCTCTTCGTGACGACGACGGGGACCGACGCCGACTTCGTCGTCAAGCTCATCGATGTCTACCCCGGCGACTACGCGTGCCAGTTGCCTGACGCGACATGCTCGGTCCCGATGGGTGGCTTCCAGCAACTCGTCCGCGGCGAGATCATGCGCGGCAAGTTCCGCGATAGCTTCTCGAACCCCGCGCCATTCGTGCCGGGCGCAGTCACTGAGGTCACGTTCGACATGCAGGACGTGGCGCACACGTTCAAGCGCGGGCACCGAATCATGGTCCAGGTGCAGAGCACGTGGTTCCCGATGGTCGACCGCAACCCGCAGCAGTTCATGGCGATCACCGACGCGACGTCCAGCGACTACCAGAAGGCTACGCACCGCGTCTTCGTCTCGCCGGAGCACCCGTCGCGCCTCCGCGTCCGCCTCCTCGACTAAGTTCTCTCCTCCGCATCTCGTCGTCCTGCTTCTTGAGGTCCCCATGCCGACCCTTCTGACGCCCCGCCTCTGGACCATCGTTGTCTTTCTGCTCACCGTAGTCTCGATGCCAGCCGCGGTGCCTGTGGCGACCGCCCAGACGTCTTCGCTCACAGAGCGGATGACCCCCGAGCGTCTCTGGGCCATCGACCGCGTCGGTGGGGCGATGCTCTCGCCAGACGGCACGCAGCTCGCCTACACGGTCTCGACGCCCGACGTGAGCGCGAATACGATGACGACGGCGGTCTGGACGGTCAGCACGGCTCCGGGTGCCACGCCGTCACGCCACGCCGATGGCAGCGGGCCGATGTGGTTGCCCTCGGGCCGCCTCGTCCACGTCGCACCTGACGGGCAGCGCATGGTCGCAGGCGACGGCCCCGCGACGATTACTGGCCTGCCAGAGGACGCCGCCAACGTCGAGATTGCGCCCACGGGCGACTACGTGTCGTTCACCCGCAACGTCCGCCTCGTCCCAGCGCCGACGGACGAGTACCCCGACCTCCCGGAGACCACCGTGCGCATCCACGACGACCTCCTCGTGCGGCACTGGACACAGTGGACCGACGGCACCTACTCGCACCTCTTCGTGGCCCCGCTCGACCCGGCTACGCTAACAGTCGGAGAGGCCACCGACGCCATGCCGGGCCAGCAGATCCACACGCCGCTGCGCCCGTTCGGCGGTGCGGAGCAGATCACGTGGCACGCAGATGGCCGCCGCATCGCCTACACCGCGCGTCCGTTCGACGGCCTGCAGGCGGCGACCAGCACCAACGCGGACGTGTTTCTCTACGATGTGCGCTCGGGCGAGACGACCAACCTGACCGACTTCAACCCCGGCTACGACATCGAGCCCGCGTTCTCGCCCGACGGGAGCCAGATCGCGTGGTCGTCGATGGCGCGCGACGGCTACGAGTCCGACCGTAACCGGATCTTCGTGATGGACCTCGCCACGGGCGACCGCCGCGAACTCACCGAGGGCTTCGACGGCAACGCCTACCACCCGGCATGGCTACCCGACGGCGAGACGATGCTCTTCACGACATCGACCGAAGGCACGACGCAGCTGTACCGCGTCGCTGTGGCCGACGGCACCCGCTCGCCCGTCACCGAGGGCGTCCACAACATCACCGCAGTGGCCATCAGCGGGACGGCCGCCGCGCCCGTCGTAGTCGTCGGCCGCCAGTCGATGATCGAGCCGACGGACCTCCACCGGGTCGACCTGGCCTCGGGTGCCCTGACACGGCTTACGGCGGCGGGGATTGAGAGCATCGAGGGTCTGGACGTGCCAACCGTCCACCGCCGCGACGTGCCGACGACGGACGGCCAGTCGATGCTCGTCTGGGAGATCCGCCCGCCTGGCTTTGACCCGGACCTCCAGTACCCAGCGATTCTCTACATGCAGGGGGGCCCGCAGAGCGCGCTGACGCAGTTCTTCTCGTACCGCTGGAATTTCCACGCGCTCGCGGCGCAGGGCTACGTCGTCGTCGCGCCCAACCGGCGCGGGATGCCAGGCCACGGCGTAGCCTGGAACGAGCAGATCTCGCAGGACTGGGGCGGCCAGGCAATGACCGACCTCCTGACGGCCATCGACGCTGTGTCTGCCGAGCCGTATGTGGACAATGGGCGTGTGGGCGCGGTCGGCGCCTCGTTCGGCGGCTACTCGGCCTTCTGGCTCGCCGGCCACCACGAGGGCCGCTTCAAGACGCTTGTCGCCCACGCGGGCCTGTTCCACCTAGAGAGCATGTACGGCTCGACCGAGGAGCTCTTCTTCGTAAACTGGGACCTCGGCGGGCCGTTCTGGGCAGACCCGCGTCCAGATAGCTACGACCGGTTCTCGCCGCACCTCTTCGTGGATCGCTGGACCGCCCCGATGCTTATCACGCACGGCGACCTCGACTTCCGGGTGCCGCTGGAGCAGAGCCTCCAGGCCTACACGGCGCTCCGCATGCAGGGGCTCGACGGTCGGCTGGTCACGTTCCCCGACGAGGGGCACTGGATCAACACGCCGCAGAACAGCCTGGCCTGGCACCGCGAGTTCTACGGCTGGCTCGACCAGTACCTTCAGACGGCGTACACGCCGCCCGCTGCCCCTAGTTCAACCGACTAGCTTCCGTGCAGGAGCATCTAGTACGGCCCTGCAGCGCAGCGAACCTGCGCATCCTCCTGATCGTGCTGGCCTTCGTAGACTCCTTGGCGGGCAGTAGCAGCGCGCGTATGCACCCATCGAGGGCGACCGAAGGATCGAGAGGGCTGTGACCCGTTCCTCCTCAAAAGAAAAACGGCCTCTGCGCGTAATGCAGAGGCCGCTGAGGGCTCCCCGGGTAGGACTCGAACCTACAACCCTGCGGTTAACAGCCGCATGCTCTACCATTGAGCTACCGAGGAATGGCAAGGTATCCAAGATAGGGAGGTCCCGCGCACTCCGCAATTACTGCGCCCGCTCGCGCGTCATCTTCACGGACCGTTCGTGCCAGCCTCGACCTCCAGATCAAGCCGACGGGCGTTGTTGCCGGGGGCCACGTCAGGGAGGTAGCCGCCCGGGTCGAGCACGACGCTTGCCACGCTCCCCGCAGGGAACGTCACTTGTGTCTCCCAAGCACCATCGAGCCACGTCTGCACCGGAATGACTTCCGTGTGCGTGCGCCCATCGGCATAGGTCACTTCTACGGGCACGGGCACGGGGGCCAGGCCGAGGTCGCGCACGGTCACAGTCACTCCTGCTGCGGTTGTCTCGACCTCGCCCAGGGCCAAGTCCACAACCCACGTCTCGAAGAGCATCGGCGTCCAGAGCCAGTCGAGGTCTTCGCCGAGGTAGCGCTCGAAGCTGTTGAAGAGATCCCACGGGTAGGGGTGCTTGAAGGCCCAGTCGCGGGCGTAGGAGCGGTAGGCGTTGAGGAAGCGCTCCCGCCCGTAGGTGCCTTCGAGCGTACGCAGGATGACGACCGGCGTAGAATAGGCCGCGACAGTGCGGGCGGCGCTGCCGAGCGGGTCGACGGCGCGCGCAGCCCCGCCGATGCGCGTCTGGTCGGCGTGGCGCATCGGCTCGACGGCGTAGCCCGTGCCCGCGAGGTAGTAGTGGTACTGCCGTCGCCGCGCCCACGGGTCGATGTTCTGCTCGCCGAAGCCGCCCCGCGCGACGAACGCCTCCTCGCCGAGTTGGGTGTTGTAGCTCGTCAAGCCTTCCTCCATCCACGTGTAGCGCTTTTCGTCGCTGCCGACGACCATCGGAAACCACATGTGCGATGTCTCATGGTAGGTGACGCCGAAGAGCGAGCGCTCGTTGCGGTCGCTGCCGATGAGTGTGATCATGGGATACTCCATCCCGCCGCCGATGATGCCCTCGACCATCGACATGTGCGGGTAGGGGTAGGGGAAGAACACGTCGGAGAGGTGCTCCACGGAGAAGCGAAGGAACTCAGCGGCACGGTCGCGCCACGCCTGCTCGTCGGGGCGGTAGAGCGCGTGGATGAGCGCGTAGTCGTCCTCGCCATCGGCATCGGTGTCGCCGACGTTGGCCCGCGTCGCGTCCCAGACGTAGGCCGCCGATGCCCCGAACGCGAAGTCGCGCACGTCCTGGGCGCGGTACTCCCAGGTGAGCGTCCCTCCCGTCATCACCGTCGATTCGCCAGGGAGCCGCTGGGCCTCCTCAACGATGCGTACGACCTCGTCCGAGGTGGCGGCGGTAGCTAGTCGTTCGCGGACGCGCGGGGCGAGCACCTCGCTGGCGTTCGTGAGCGTGCCCGTGGCGGAGACGAGCCAGCCTTCGGGAAGCGTGACGGACACGTCGTAGTCGGCAAAAGGCATGTAGTGCTCGCCCATGCCGAGGTAGGGGTCCGTGTGCCAGCCGTAGACGTCGTCGAAGACCGCGAACTGCGGGTAGAAGTAGCTCAAGAAGTAGACCTCGCCGTCCTGGCCCATGCGCGGCGCGCCGCCCGCGCTGGGCACGGGGAACGAGTAGGTCGTCTCCACAACCGCGCGTCCGCCGGGCGCGATCGGCCGCTCTAGGGCGATGGTGAGGAGCGTACCGCTGACGTCATACGCAGGCGCTTGCAGCCGCCCAGCCGTCGCCGAATAGGCTGTGCCGTCCACGCTGAGCGCCTCGATGGTGGTGCCGCCCGTGACTTCGACGGTGCGGTTGCGCGGGACGCCGGGCGCGTGGAGGTTCTGACGCACCTTCATCACGAGATACGCGAGCGAGTCCGGGCTGTTGTTGAAGTAGGTAGCCCGCTGCACGGCGGAGAGCGACCGCGTGGCCGGATCGATCGTCACGTCAATGTCATAGGTCGCGCGGTTCTGCCAATAGTTGGGACCGGGTGCGCCGTAGGCTGTGCGGGTGCCTTGCGCAATGGCCCGTTCAAACTGCGGGGGCTGCAGAACGGGATAGGGACGTGGACGATCTTGCGCCACAGCAGGCCCTGCGGCGATGAGGACAGCAAGAAGGGCGAGCGTC
>JBCBNX010000008.1:138421-155237 GCA_039821555.1 Bacteroidota bacterium | reverse complement strand
CAATCGGGCGAGCGTCAATCGGGCGAGCGTCAATCGGGCGAGCGTCAATCGGGCGAGCGTCAATCGGGCGAGCGTCAATCGGGCGAGCGTCATGGGGCGCGGTGGTAGTCGAGAGGGCCGAGCGAGCGGGTGAAGCATACGTATAGCATCGGCGCTACGGCACGCCGCACCGCGCAGAGGCGTTGAAGGAGAGCCATGAAGACACCGCCAAGAGACTGGCCCAGCGCCCGGTGGAGGCCTGCGCGTATTGCATGCACTCGCCGGACCGCTTTACCTTGAAGGCCCTGTTGCCCAAGTGGCGGAATTGGTAGACGCGCTACATTCAGGGTGTAGTGACCGTATGGTCGTGGAGGTTCGAGTCCTCTCTTGGGCACATCGGTAACGATAGCAGCGGCGCTTCTTGTTCGGGAGCGCCGCTGTTCTTTTGGAAAGCAGCCACCGCTTGAGCAGGAGCGCATCGATCGAGCATCGGCGTGGGTCACGGTGCCGTCGAAGGGTACGGCTGAGAAGGCAGCGCTTCAGGATCCAGCCATCGGGAGGGCAACGGGCTCTGCGCGATGGTAGCGCTCACGAAATGGCACCGGCCAACTTGAAACTGTTTTCAATGCCTGCTTTTTTCCCGGTTACCTCCCCGTCCATTTCCACCACACCCATGCTCCCACAGCTACTCCCCACTAAGCTTTCGCGTTTGGTGCTCGCCTTCGTTGCCACCTGTGCTTTGCGGCCGCGCCCCAGGCACAGATCGTCGTTGAGGACTTCGACGACGGCATTCGCCCAGGTGAATCCATCTTCCAAAGAGGCGGCACCTCGCTCTTAAGCTTCGTCGACCTCGGCGGCGGCGACTTTTCGGCGCGCTTCGAAGTCGGTGCCGATGGGACGGGCGGCTTTGCTGGCTTCGGCTCGCCCTTCCCAGGCGGTCCCCTTGATCTCACCGGGCTCACCTGTCCCGTTTTCGTGTTCGATGCCAAGGCTGGAGGCACCTTCCAACTCGAGATCAGCTTCCAGAACGCCTGCGGTGGCGGCAACGGCGAGATCCGTAACAACCTCCAGTTCCAGCTTGGTGCAGGGAGCTAGGAGACAGACTTCACTACTTACCAGCTCTCCCTCTCGACCTTCTTCAACACGAACGCCGCTTCGTTCGAGTTCGACGATGTCGTCCAGTACGTCTTCACCATCGCGGGCGGCACCGATCTCGTTGGAGATGGCAACGCGACGACCTACGACACGAGCATCGAACTCAACAACATCCGCATCGTCGACGGCCTATTCCTCGACATGCAAGACGAGGTCGTCGACTTCAACAGCGGCGACTACACGGACTTCTTCTTCTTCTTCTTCTTCGCGGGCGGAGAGGGCATCGTCGCAACGACGACGGCCGACACGCCCGACGGCTCCGCCAACGGGTTCAGCGGATCACTGGTCGGCGACGACTTCGGCGGCTTCGCCAGATTCGGCCGCACGCTCGTCGGCGCCCCGCTCGACGTGACCGGTAGCGAGACGGTCAACTTCTTCGTCCGTGCCAACGGCCCGGCCGCCCTCGAGTTCAACCTCTAGACGGTCGCGGGGAACGGCAACAACGAAGGTCGGCAGCGCATCCAGGTTTCTGATACGAGCGGCAACTGGGCCCCGTTCAGCATTCCGCTCGCCGCGCTGTTGCGGAGTGGGGCGAGCCCGCCCGACTTTACGCAGGTGGTCAGCTTTGTTGGGTCCATCGTCGGCCTCGCTGGCGACGGGGACCCTAACACGACCGAGTTCACGTTCGCACTCGGCCAAATTGGCTTCGGCGGCTCCCAGATCATCCCGGCCGAGCTCCTGGGCTTCGCTGCGGCGACTACGCGGTGCTGGCCGCCGTGCTCGTGTAGCGCACCGCCTCGGAGCCAAACAACAGCGGTCCCGAGGTGCAGGCGCGTCGGCCGCGTGCGGAGCGCTTCGAGGTGCTCGACTTCGTACCGGGCTTCGGCACCACCACGGAGGCGCGGGCCTACGCCTCCCGAGTGCCTGACCTGGAGCCGGGGGCCTACACCTTCCGCCTGCGCCAACTCGACTTCGACGGAGGTTTCGAGATGCTCCCGGAGGTTTCGAGATGCTCCCGGAGGTCGAGGTGACCGTCGCCGTCCCGGGTACGCACTGGGTCGCCGAAGCCTACCCCAACCCGTTCGGCTCAGCAGTGGGCGCGCTCGACGCGACGGTCGAGTTTGCGGTCGCCCGCGGCACCCTGGTCTTCGCCGTGCTCTACGACGTGCTCGGCTGCCCCGTGCAGACGGTGTTTGAGGGCACGCCTGCCGCCAGCACGCCCATTCGAGCACGCGTCGCCGGGCACAACCTCGCGAGCGGGACCTATGTCCTCGTCGTCACCGGCGAAGGGTTCCGCGACACGCAGCGCGTGACGGTGACGCGCTAGTCGTGGGTCGGTGCCCGACGTGACACGTCGTAGGGCGCAGCATCCGTAGGACGCCCCGCTCGCCTCGGCCCAGCCAAGCCCCGCTTTCAAGCGAAAGCGGGGCTTCTTCGTGTCGAACAACGACATGGTCCATCGAGATACACTGGAGAGTGAACACCGCAGCGATGGAACGCGGGGGTAGCACTGCTGCGTTCATACTCTCTGTGTAGGCCCTCGGGCATACCGCTCGTTCCTCTCATCGGCCCTCGTCACTCGTGCTTGCTCCTGAAGGCTACGCCCTCATTGGTGGTGCCTCGCTCGTTGCGCTCCTGCTCACCGTCCTCGGGGCGTTCCTCGGTGGATTCGGCTGGGCGTTCGCCGTCCTCGGCGTGCTCGTGCTCGGCTTCACCGTCTGGTTCTTCCGCGACCCCGTGCGCACCCCCCCAACCGACACGGCTTCACTCATGCTGTCGCCGGCCGACGGCAAGGTCCTCGAAATCGTCGAGGAGGACGAACCGCTCTACCTCGACGGCCCCGGCCGGCGCCTCTCGATCTTCCTCTCGCCGCTCAACGTCCACGTCAACCGCATCCCGGCGGACGGTACCATCGAGTACGCGGAGTACTTCCCGGGCGAATACCTCGTCGCTTGGCATCCGAAGGCGAGCGAGAAAAACGAGCGCTCGTCGGTCGGCCTCGTCCACCCGAGCGGTACGAAGGTGCTCTTCAAGCAGATTGCGGGTGCCGTCGCGCGCCGCATCGTGTTCCACGCGAAGCCGGGCGACACCTACCGGGCAGGCGACCGCTACGGCATCGTGAAGTTCGGTTCGCGCATGGATGTCATCGTCCCGCCTCACGTCACGTTCGATGTAGCCATCGGCGACCGTGTCACGGCGGGGGAGACGGTGATCGGACGCTTGTCCGGAGGGCAAGCGCCTGCATCAGAGCCGCTCGCGACTACGTCTGAGCCAGTGGGGACCATGCTGGAACCTATGGTAGCAGAGGCCAGCGGTTGATGGAAGCGTCATCGAGGTCCCCGCACTCGGAGCGTCCTAAGGCGGCAGGCGACGGGCGTCGTAGTCTGAGTCGCCGTCGTGCTGCGCGTCCGCGCCGCCGCGTCGTGCGGGGCATTCCGCCGGTGGCCGTCCCGTCGTTCTTCACGCTCATGAACCTGCTCAGCGGGTTCTTCTCCGTCGTGATGTCGAGCGACGGCCGCTTCGCCACGGCGGCCTGGCTGATCGTCCTCGCGGCGTTCTTCGACCTCCTCGATGGCATGATGGCGCGGCTGGCCAACGCGCAGTCCACCTTCGGCCTCGAACTCGACTCGCTCTCCGATGTCGTGTCGTTCGGCCTCGCGCCGTCGTTTCTGCTCTACCAGTTTGGCCTCGGCGAGGTCGCCCTGCTCGGGCCCGTGCTGGCGGCGCTGCCCGTCCTCTGCGGGGCCGTGCGCCTCGCGCGCTATAACGTCCTCGACGCCACCGCGACCGCAGGCGAGGACAAGAAGGACTACTTCTCAGGCCTGCCCATTCCTGCTCAGGCGGGGCTGATCGTGACATTCATCCTCACGTTTCAGGACAACGCCTGGTTCTACGAGCTGCCGGACGAGACCGTCTCCAAGATCCTCGTGACCATGACCGTGGCGCTGAGCGCGCTCATGGTATTGCCGGTCCGCTTCCCCTCGCTGCCGACGCCGAACCGAGCGAACCTGCGCCGCTACCGCTGGCGATTCTTGGCCTTCACGCTGGGTCTCGTGCTCGCTGCGCTCTTCCGCGAGGTGGGGCTACTCTTTAGCGGCACGGTGTATCTTATCGTGGGGTTCGTGCTTAACCTCCGCTGGGCCGTTCGCGCCGCGCTGGAGGACGACGAAGAGCCTAGCACGGCACCTTCGCCGCCCACTCCCTGACGACGCTCGTTCCATCTGGACGCCTCCGTAGTTCCTCGCCCGCATGTTCACCGCCACCGTCCGCGTCACGCTCCGCCCGTCCATCCTCGACCCGCAGGGCAAGGCCATCGCCAACGCGCTTCACGACCTCGGCTACGACGCCATACACAGTGCCCGCGTTGGCAAGATCGTCACGCTAGAAATCGACGCGGCCGATGCGGAAGCTGCGCACGCCCGCGCAACAGAGGCGGCGGAAAAGTTGCTCGCAAACCCCGTGATGGAAGACTTCACTGTCTCGGTTACCGCTGCCGAGCCCGCGTGACTTTCGTTCGTTGCCCAGCGCGCCTGGGCGGTCTTCGTTCTCTCGCATCCCCTCGTTCATCGATGCGAACTCGCTCTGTTGCCCTCGCCGCGCCAGCGTACCGCGCTGACCTCGCCTGGCCATGGGGAAGCCCGCTTGCCCCGTCTCAGCCCGACACCGAGACGCTCACCGTTGAAGAGGAGGTGGTCGAGGAGCGCCTGGACAGCCCGTGGCGCGTGATCCTCTTCAACGACGAGATCCACACCTTCGACGAGGTGATCGTGCAACTTATCAAGGCGACGGGGTGCTCCGAGTCGCAGGCCGAGGGCCATGCGTGGACGGTGCACACGCGCGGCAAGGACACGGTCTTCGAGGGCGAGTTCGAGGACTGCTTCCGCGTGCAAGGCGTGCTGCGGGAGATCCAACTGGTGACCGAGATTCAGGGATAGGGGCGTCAGCAATTGGCCGCGAGCCGCAGAAAACTAGCGGCTCGCAAACGTCAGCCCGCCTGCCCATTCAACTCTGCGTGTGCGAGGTCGGTGTCGCGCTCGGCATGGTCTTCGAAGAGCAGGTCTAGCAGCCCGATGAGCGTCTGGCGCAGCTTCGGGCGGGGGACGACGAGGTCCACGAAGCCGTGCTCCTGGAGAAACTCCGACGTCTGGAAGTCCTTCGGGAGGTCGCGGCGGATCGTCTCGCGGATCACACGTGGACCGGCGAATCCGATCAGGGCCCCAGGTTCCGCGATGTGGATATCGCCGAGCATGGCGTAGGACGCCGTGACGCCGCCCGTCGTCGGGTTGGTCATCAGCGAGAAGAAGGGGAGGCCCTTGTCGTCGAGGCGGGTGAGGTGGATCGAGGTCTTGGCCATCTGCATCAGGCTGTAGGCCGCCTCCATCATGCGCGCGCCGCCACTCTGGGAAATCACCATCACGGCGCGGTCCTCGTTGATGCCGCGCTGGATCGTCCGGCTGACGATCTCGCCGACGACCGAGTTCATCGAGCCGCCGATGAACGAGAAATCCATCGCGGCCATCGAGAACGGGTGGCTACCCACAGTGCCGGTCGCGGAGACGGCCGCGTCGTTGAGGCCGGTTTTCTTGCGCGCGGAGCGCAGCCGGTCGATGTAGGCCTTCCTGTCCACAAACTTCAGCGGGTCTATGGCAAAGAGGTTGTCGTCGTGCCGCGTGAACTCGCCGTCGTCGAAGAACATCTCGCAGTAGCCGAGGCCGCTCATCGCGAAATGGTGACCGGCGGGCGTCACCATATGATTCTCCTTCAGCTCGCGAAGCGAGATCAACTCGTCCGTGATGGGGCACTTGCGCCAGTAGCCTTCTGGCGTCTCGTTTTTGTCGGCGGGGGCCGTCTGGATGCCCGCGGTCTTGCGCTTGAACCAGGCCATGAGGCTGCGAGGAGCGTGGATGAGGAGACAGGGCGGCCAGAGGGCGGGGTGGCCTCGATGGGGAACACGGGTAAACCGCTAAAAGAGCGGCCGCGGTTTCCCAGCGACGAACTCTTTAAGGTACGACGGCTCAAAAGATGCCACATCCTCGCTGTGCAAGTGATCCGTGGCCACGTCGTACGCCGAGCGCCTGCCCATCCGTGCTACCGTGGCCGCCGATACGCAGAACGTCTCACCAGCAAGGATGCTGTGGCGGCCAGGAAGAAGACCGTCAAGTTGGTAGGCAGCGGGGCCGAGGAGCCAGATTCGCTCGGCGTCGGGGGCGGGCCACCAAGACCGAGCGTCGTCGAGTGTCACAGCGGTGGGTTCCGCGCCACGTAGCATCTGCAGTACGGACTCGTGCGGGTGACGCTGGAATCCAGCCGCGTAGACCTCGCCGCGACGGGATGGAAACGCCGCGAGAACGTAGTCTCCGGGCTCCGCGACGCCATCGGCGGTTTGGGCGAGCGCTTCCAGTGAACCGACGCCCACCAGGGCTGCGCCGGTCGCTAGGCACAGGCCCTTCGCCGTGCTCACGCCGATACGCAAGCCAGTGTACGAGCCCGGGCCCTCCGAAACGGACACGAGGTCAAGGTCGGTCGTCGCACGGCCGGTGTGGGCAAGTACGTCGCGGACGAGCGGCACCAGACGCGCCGCGTGCTGGCGCGGCAGCCGGAGCGACGCCTCGGCAAGCACCGCATCGTCCTCCAACAGGGCGACGCTGCAGACATCCGTAGCGGTTTCGATACCGAGCGTGAGCATGGGAGAGTGGAGGTGAGCGACAGAAGCAGATCTACGCGCGAGGGCACGGCTAGCTCCTTGACATTTCCTTAACCAGGATCGACCTTCATCTTCCCTTCTCCGAAAGCGGTTCCGGGCCCAAGAACGGGGCGGCGCCGTGCTTGCATTTTGTCGAATGGCTGCCTGCGGAGGGGCGGCCCCAGCCCCTGCTTGATCGAGGTACCCGTATGAATGTCTATGACGCCGACCACGTCCGCAATATCGCCCTGGTGGGGCACCAAGGGAGCGGCAAGACGACGCTCTCCGAGGCGATGCTCTACAGCGCCGGTGCCATCAAACGCATGGGCACCGTCGAGGAGGGCTCGACCGTGAGCGACTTCCACGACTCAGAGCACGAGCGCGGCATGTCGATCTTCTCGGCCCTGCTGCACGCGGAGTGGAAAGGCTACAAGATTAACATCCTTGACACGCCCGGCTACCTCGACTTCGCAGGCGAGGTCGTGGCGTCGCTCAAGGTGGCCGACACGGCGCTCTTCGTGCTCGACGCGACCGAAGGCGTGCAGGTTGGCACCGAACTCGGGTGGACGTACTGCGAGATGACCGAGACGCCCGCGATGTTCGTCCTCAACAAGCTCGACGAGGAGGGCTCGGACTTCGAGACGGCGCTCGCGCAGGTGCAGGAGCGCTACGGCCGCGCTGCGACGCCTGTCCAACTCCCCGGCGGCAAAGGCACCCGCACCATCATCGACGTGCTCCTGATGAAGCAGATCCGCTTCGACGAGAAGGGCCAGGCGCACTTTGAAGAGATCGACGGCGCCTTCCGCGACCGCGCTGACGAACTCCACAACGAACTCGTGGAGAACATCGCCGAGAACGACGAGGGGCTGATGGACCTCTACTTCGAGAAGGGGACCCTCTCGGAAGATGAAATGCGCCAGGGCCTCCGCGCTGCGATGATCGACCGTAGCCTCTTCCCGATCTTCCTCACCGTCGCCACGGAGAATATTGGCGTGACGCGGCTGATGAGCTTCATCGACAACGTCGTGCCAAGCCCGAAGATGATGCCCGCGCCGCAGATGGACAGTGGCACGGTGGCTGCCGACCCGGGCGGCGATCCCGTCGCGTTCGTCTACAAGACCGAGGCGCAGGCGCACGTCGGGGAGTACAGCTACTTCCGCGTGTACCAGGGCACGCTGGAGCAGGGCCAGGACCTCGAAAACGCGCACAACGACGGCACCGAACGCCTCGGCGCGCTTTACGCGATCAACGGCAAAGACCGTGACGGCGTGAAGCAACTGGTCGCAGGCGACATCGGCGCGACGGTCAAGCTCAAGGACACAGGCACGAACGACACCCTGCATCTCAAAGGCTCTGACGCGGTCGTAACGCCGATCGAGTTCCCCGAGCCGCGCTACCGCGTCGCCGTCCGCGCGTCCACGTCGGGCGAGGAGGACAAGCTGGCGCAGGGCCTCCACCAACTCGTCAAGGAGGACCCGTCGCTGCACGTGGATCACGACCCGCACCTGAGCCAGATCACGCTCGCCGGACAGGGTGAGATGCACCTCAAGGTGGCGCAGTACATCCTCGACCACCGCGCTGGCGTCCACGTCGAGTACGACCAGCCGAAGGTCTCCTACCGCGAAACAGTGCAGGGGCGCTCGCGCTCGTCGTACCGCCACAAGAAGCAGTCAGGCGGCGCGGGGCAGTTCGCCGATATCTCGATCCTGGTCGAGCCGCTCACCGACACGTTCGACGTGCCCGAAGACATGAAGCAGCGCGGCGAGCACATGATGGAGACGGACTGGGGCGCGAAGATCCACTTCGTCGACGCCATCGTCGGCGGCGTGATCGACATGCAGCGGTTCTTCGGTGCGATCCAAAAGGGCGTCGCCGACGCGCTCAAGGAAGGCCCGATCGCAGGCTACCCGGTGGGCGATGTCCGCGTGGTCGTCTTCGACGGCGGCATGCACTCGGTCGACTCGAACGAGAACGCCTTCAAGACGGCGGCCAAGCAGGCCTTCCGCATCGGCTTCCGCGAGGCGCAGCCTGCTATCCTGGAGCCGATCCTAGACCTCGAAGTGAAGATCCCGGAGGAGTACCTCGGCGATGTGATGAGCGACCTCAACACGCGACGCGGCCGCATCCAGGGTATGGAGGCCAACGGGCCGTTCCAGGTCATTAAGGCACAGGTGCCTCAGGCCGAGCTCTACCGCTACTCGACCTCGCTCCGCTCGATGACGCAGGGCCGCGGCCTCCACGTCGCCCGCCCGAGCCACTATGAGGCGATGCCACGCCATGTGCAGGACACCCTTATGGCCGAGCGCGGCGAGCTGGAAGAAGCGTAGCCTTTGGGTGTGAAGGTGTGAAGGTGTGAACGTATGGGCAGGTGAACGAGGGTAGGCCGGCTGCCACGTTCACACATCCATACCTCTCGTGTCGCACCACATCACCACGTGCGGGCCAATGCCTTCGATGTCGAAGACCGGGCTCGCGACGTGGCAGCCGAGGCGCTCGTAGAAAGCCTGCGCGCCGGTGCGGGCGTTGAACCAAAGGACGGCAGCGCCTGCCTCGGCGGCGTGCTGGAGGATGGCCTCGAAGGCGAGGCGGCCTAAGCCGTGGCCTCGAAAGTCGGGGTGCGTCGCCATGCCGCGCAAGCGGTAGGCCGAAGCGCGATCGGCCTCGGGAATGGCAGTGGGGACCGTGCCATCAGGTAGGGCGCGCACTCGCTCGGGAAAGCCTGATGCGATACTGGCGATGCCGCCTGGCATGGAGGCCTCGTCCACGTACACAGCGACGTGTGCAACTCCGGGTGCGTCATCCTCCACGTAGCGCGTCGTTTCGAAGGGCTGTCCGGCGCGCAGCACGAGGTGGCGCAGCGGGCGAAGGGCTTCAGCGGAGACAAGCACGACACAGGGTTCCATGGCGGGCACAGCGGTAGGTGACGGAGACTGCAGACGGGTGACTACCCAGGCCGCAACAGAAAAGCCGGACTCGCCATAGTGGCGAGCCCGGCTGAAGATCCGTGCGCGATGCGCGACGATTCCGTTCCGATTAGTCGACACTAAGCACCACGAGGCGCTTCGACTCGGTGTAGTCGCCAGCCCGGAGCTGGTAGACGTACACGCCGGCTGCGACCGAGCGACCCTGCGCGTCGAGGGCGTCCCACGTTACCGAGTGGGTCCCTGCTGTGCGGTAGCCGTCCACGAGGCGAGCGACCTCGCGGCCCATAAGGTCGAACACCGACAGCGTGACTGCGCGGTCCTCGGCGAGCGAGAAGTCGATGCGGGTCGAAGAGGTGAACGGGTTCGGGTAGCTGTCTCCGAGGGCGAAGGTGCTGGGCTCCGCTTGCGAGGCGGCGAGGCCAGCACGCGCACTCGTCTCTGAGTCGATGAAGAGTGTGCCTTCGTTACCCGCCACGTCCGTAACGACGACGGTGCCCGAGCCACGCTCACTACGATTGTCGAGGCGCACGTCGAAGCCGACCGAGGAGGCGCCGGACGAGAAGTTGTCCACGTCGAGCACAAGGTTGACGGCGTCGCTGCCGAGCACGACCGAGGCGATGCCGGAGCCGGAGTCGGAGGCCGTGCCGTCGAAGCGGTTGCCGCGGATCGAGCCGGTGACGTTCGGCGGCGTGGTGTCGTCACCACCGCCTGTGCTCGGCGGGTCGCAGCCGTCGGAGCAGACCCACAGCTCGGACGTGTTGCCTGCCAGATCGGTCGCGACGACGAAGCCTTTGCCCTGGTCCCCGCGCGCTTCGAGCGTGATCGTGAAGTCGACGCTGCCCGCGCCCGAGGCAAAGCCGTCCACGTCGAGGTTGAGGTTGGTCGCCTCGGTGAGCTCGATGGCGGCAATGCCGGAGCCCGCGTCAGAGGCCGTGCCCTCGTACTCGACGCCGCGGATCGAGCCGGAGAGCGCAGGTGGCGTGGTGTCGTCGCCACCTCCGCCGCCGGTGCCGATGAGGGTGATGGCCCGCTCCGATTCGTTGCCCGCCAAGTCAACCGCGGCGACGGTACCGTTGCCGTCGAGCGTCGGGTCGACGAGCGTGAGCTCGAAGCCGACGGTGGCGTCGCCAGACGTGAACGGGTCGACGGTGAGCGTCACGTTGAAAGCGCCCGGCTCGAGCGATACGGAGGCCACGCCCGTGTCGTTAAGGCCGTTGTCAGCCGCCGTGCCGCTGAAGGTTGTGCCGGTCGTCGAGCCGGTGATAACTGGCCCAGCGTTGTCACGCGGCATCCCGCCGCCGAGGGCGTCGAGTGCGGCGTCGACCTGGATACGCGGCGTCGTGACGCCGTTGCGGCCGTCACGGATCGGCACGCCGGTGCTGGCGAGCGCGTCCAGGACTTCGTCCACCGTGGCAGTGGGTTTCTTGCCCTTCAGGAGTGCCCAGGCGCCCGCCACGTGCGGGGCCGCCATCGACGTGCCCGCGTAGTTCTCGAAGCCGCCACCGGGGACCGACGACTCGATCCACTGACCCGGGGCGAGTAGGTCGAGGAAGGTGTCGCTGTTCGAGAAGCTGGAGACCGCGTCGGTGCGCGTACCCAGCGAGCCGTCGTCGGTCGAGCCGACGCTGACGGCCGTCGATATGCAGCCCGGTGCGGCGATGCCGTTGCTGTCGCCCGCGTTGCCCGAGGCCACGACGGTGGCGATGCCCGCGCTGCGCAGGTTGTCGATGATCGGCTTGGTCGGGTCGCTGTCGCAGGGCGTGGTGCTCGATCCACCGCCGAGGCTCATGTTCGCCGCGGCGACGTTGCGCTCCGTGCGCTGCGCGTAGACGAACTCAAGGCCGCTGATGATGTCCGAGGTGAACGCGCCGACACACGGCGAGGGGCTCGGGAAGCAGTCGAAGAAGCCGCTGAACTGCGTGAAGACCTGCACGGCGATGATGTCGGCATCGGGGGCCACGCCCGAGAAGCTGGGGCCGCTGCCTGCCACGATGCCCGCGACGTGCGTACCGTGGTCGCAGCCGGAGGTGCCGCGGGGGCAGTTCTGGCCCGCACCCGGACCGGTCTGCTGCGTCTGGCCGTTGGGGCACACCGACGTGCCGCCGCCCGTGCCGGAGTAGCATGCCTCGGCGACGACTTTGCCCTGGAGAAACGGGTGGCTGCCATCGACGCCCGTGTCGAGCACGGCAACGGCCTGGCCAGCGCCTCGGTAACCGGACGACCACGCGTCCGTCGCGCCGACGAGCGCGGTACTCGTGGCCAGAGTCGGGCGGACGATTTCGTCTTCTTCGATGAAGCGAACGAGGGGGCTCGCTGCGAGAAAGCGCAGGCCCTCAGCGGTAACACTCAGCGCGACCACCGGGACGGTCTCGAAGCGCTTCACGCGCTGCAAGGTCACGCCGTTGGCGGCGAGCGTGCGAAGCACTTGGTCGCGGCGCTCGGCGAGGCGGGCACGCTGGCGCTGGATGTCGGCGGTGAACAGGCGACCCTCCGGCAGGAAGGCTACGTCGAGCCGCACGATCACCGGGACGACGCCGCGTTCCTGGGCGACGGCAGCGAGGCGGTCAAACTCAGGTGCTACTTGTTGGAGCTGGGCAGCGCTGACGCGCGGAGCTTGCGCGTGAGCGATGGAGGCCGTGGCAACGAGCGTAAGCGCGAGCAGCACACGAGAGAGTCGATGGAGCATGTAGCTAAGCGTTGGAGGGGAAAAAGGAGGGAGAATCGACGCTATGACAAGACGCGGTGTACACATAGCGCGACATCCGACAGGGCTGTAGGAGCAAGCCGGACACGGGGCGATCGCGTGGCAAAGATGAGGCCGATGCGCCACAAAAGGAGCATCGGCCTCAAGAAACCGTGTGAAAAAGCAGGAAACGGCTTCGCGGTCGGGCTAGCGAACGACGAGCAAGCGCTCTGTGAACGTCCGGCCCTCGGCGTCGAGGCGAGCGAGGTAGATGCCGCTCGGCAGCGCGCTCGCGTCGAAGGCGGCGCTGTGGTAGCCGGCCTCCATCGTCCCATCTACCAACTCCGCGACGGCGCGACCCGTCACGTCGTACACCGTGAGGCGCACGGCAGTCGCCTGTGGCAGCGCGTACTCGACGGTTGTGGTTGCGGCGAACGGGTTCGGGTAGTTGCCCAAGAGGGCGACCTCCGACGGGACGCCTGTGCGGCTCATCATCGCGATCCCCGGGTTGCGGGCATTCTCGCTGTCGATGAAGAGCGTGCCCTCGTTGCCGTCCACGTCGGTGGCGATGATCGTGCCCGAGCCAGGCTCGCGCGGGTTCGAAAGACGCACGTCGAAGCCGACACTGGAAGCACCTGCGGAGAAGTTGTCCACGTCGAGGACGAGGTTGACGGCGTCGCTGCCGAGCACGACCGAGGCGATGCCCGACCCGGAGTCGGAGGCGGTGCCGTCGAAGCGGTTGCCGCGGATCGAGCCGGTGACGCTTGGCGGGGTCGTGTCGGGGTCGCCGCCGCCCGTGTTCGGCGGATCGCAGCCGTCAGAGCAGACCCAGAGGTCGCTCTCGTTGCCCGCCACGTCGGTCGCGACCACGAAGCCCTTGCCCTGCTGGCCGCGGTTCTGCAGCGTCAGCGTGAAGTCCACACTCGCGTCGCCCGCCGAGAAGCTGTCCACGTCGATATCGAGGTTGGTCTCGTCGCGCAGCGTCACCGTGGCGATGCCCGTGTCGTTGGCGCGGCTGTCGGAGGCCGTGCCTTCGTAGCGACCGCCCTGGATGGAGCCGCTTAGCTGGGGCGCGGCCGTGTCCGGCTCCGAGCTGTCGGAGACGCTCACCGTGCGTGTGACATCATCGGTTGCGCCTTCGTTGTCCGTGACCGTCAGCGTCACCGAGTAGGTGCCCGCGGAAGCGTAGATGCGCGTCGGGTTTTGCTGCGACGACGAGGCACCGTCGCCGAAGTCCCAGTCCCACGTGACGAGGGCGCCGTCGGAGTCGGAGCTGGTGTCGGTGAAGTCACACGTCAGGTTGTTGCAGCTGAACGTGAAGCCCGCATCCGGCGGGGTGTTGACGCCACCGCCGCCCATCGCGAGGGTCGGCTTGAAGAGCGAGACCTGCTCCATGGCGCGCGCGGCCTGGCCTGGCGTGAACTCCTCCAGGCAGACGTCGTCGCTGTAGTTCATGAAGTTGCGCACGGGGTCCGTGCCGCCGCCCGAGCAGGTGTCGCGCGTGCTGTTGCAGTTGTTGCCGAAGAACGGCGTGGCCTCCGCTGGGGTGTCCGCGACCTCGTCGCCGCCGAAGCAGCCGCCCTGGAAGGTGTGGAACAGGCCGACGTAGTGCCCGACCTCGTGGACTGCGGTGTCGCCCTCATTGTAGGCGGTGATGTCGCCGCCCGGCATCGAGCCGGTGGCGTTGACGCAGCCGTGCAAGAACGAGTCCTCCGGATAGGAGAACGGGAAGTAGCACCAGCCGAGGGCATCAATGTTGCCGACGAAGTAGAGGTTGAGCGTCCGCGCCGGGTCCACGGCGAGCGTCTGCTTCATGGAGCGCTCAGCGCTGTTGCCGAGGTCCGTGTTGTTGTACCAGTTGTTGTTCGCGGTACGGGTGACATCCTGGAGCGTGAACGAGAAGCCGGTACCGGCGAAGCCCTGGTTGAGCACGTCCATCTGCGCGTCGACGGTGGCCTGCGACACGTCACCCTGGCCCGACGTGTTGGTGATGATGTGCACCACCGTCGGGATCACGATGCCGGCGGCTTTCTCGATGCGCGGCCCGGAGAAGGCCTTCATCTGGGCCTCGACGCGGGCCATCGTTTCGGCGTCCACGTGGGGGGAGTTGCAGCGCGTCCGTCCGTCGTGTGTGTGGTCGCCTTCAAAGGTGAGGATGGCTTCAGGAGCGCGTGCCATCTGCGCATCGGCGGTGGGGGTGCCGAACAGCAGGCAGCAAGCTGCGAGGAGGGGAGGGAGGGCGCGGTCGAGCAGTGCACGGCGCGTGTGTGCAAGGCGGGACATGGAGGATAGGGGAAGTAGAAGAAAAGCCGTCGCTAGGCGGCACGAAACCGCCCAATGTACGCATCTTCTCTCCAATTCCCAGGGAGATACGACGCCTGGGGTCATATCAAATCGTCCAAAACGTCCGGCGCCTACCGCCTGACCCTTGCGAGATGGCCTGTGGGCAGCCCGCTACCGCTTGATCGGGGCGAGCACTTCGAGCAGCGTCTGCCGAGCAAACGGCTTCGCGAGCACGGCGTCGTAGCCAAGCCTCAGGTGGCGGTCGCGCTCCTCCGGCATGGCCGATGCGACGAGGGCTACCACGAAGGTGGCGTCGAACATCGGCGTGCTGCGAAGGCGTCGGATCGCGCTCTCGGCCTCTCCGAGGCTGCCGCTGAGATCGAGGAGCAGCGCGTCCACATGGGTTCCGCTGAGGTACTCCGTGGCGTGCTCGAAGGCTGCGTCGAGCGACTCTACGGGGGCCGTCTCCCAGGCGTCGCGGAGGAAGAGGTCAAGCAGCGCCCGGGTGTCTGGGTCTGCTTCCACGAGGACGGCCGTGTGGCGGTCGTGTAGGGAGCTACTCTCCGGTGGTGCGCACGTAGGCAGGGCGAACGTGAGAAGCGTGCCGCGCTGCGGTTCACTGCGGGCCGTCACCGTACCGCCCATGGCCTCGGTGAGCAACTGCGCCGCATAGAGGTCGAGCGCGTCGACGCCCAAGCCCTCGAGCGAACGGGCTGCGAAGATGCCGCGCTGGACGGTAGCCGAGAGCCCCGCTCCGGTGTCGGCCACTTGCACCGCGATCCGTTCGTCCTCCTCGCGAAGCGCTAGGCGGATCGCGCCTCGCTGCGTCGTCGAGAGGGCATAGCGCACCGCACCGAGTAGAGCCTGTCCAAAGTGCGCGCGGTGTCCCAGCGCCCACACGGGCTGATCCGGAACGAAGAGGAAGAGGTCGAGGCCCCGCGCCTGGGTCATCGCTTCCAACTGAGGGCGTAGCCCCTGCAGCAAGGCATCGAGCCGGATGGGCGCAGAGGCGGCCGGCGAAGTCAAGACCTCACGCGCGAAGGTCACCGTGGCCATCGTGTCGAGAAGCGCCTTGCCCGCCACGCGGAGCGGCTCGGCAGAGGGCGCCGAGGAAAACGTGTCGTCGAGGGCAGCTAGCATCGCGTGCACCTCGGTGCGGAGGCGTGCATGGCCAGCCGCCACGACGGCGTCCCGCTCAGCCTGTTCGGCGGATGGAGCGGGGGCGGGGAGGGCGGCGTCGATCGGACGGATCAGGGCGAGGCCTGCAACAGGCCAGCCGCGCGCGTCCCGAACGGCGCGGGCACGGACTTCGTGGGCCCCATCTGGAAGCGCGATCGGAGACGACGGCGCGTCGCTCGGGGCAAGGAGCGCCAACGCTAGGGCGTCGGCCGTCGACTTGGGGAACAGGTCGTAGAGCGACAGGCCAGCCAGGGACAACGCCACACCGTCCTCTCTGGGGACGAGCCCGCTTGGCATGGCACCTCCGTAGGCAACGACCACGAGGTCGGGTCCGTAGGTAAGCGCAGCACCGCCGCCGAGGGCCGTCAGGGTGTCGAGGGCCGGTCCGCCGTTCGCGAGCGCATCGTAGGCCTGCCACGGCTGCGTCGCATCTTCGATCACGCAGGCGAAGCGGTCTGGCGCGTCGGTGAGCGGCGTGGCCGTCAGGATCAGGTGTCGACTCTCGCGCGCCGTGTCGTGGGCCAACTCAACCTGTGCGAAGCCGCCCGACTGCTGCGCATCAAGAAGCGATTCCATCCAGTGCGCCCGCGCCGTAGATGGGATGCCCAGCGCGCGTGCCGAGCGTCCCATAAGCCTGTCCTGAGGCACGTCCAGCGCTTGCGCGGCACGCTCGCCAGCCTCGACGAAGGCGAGGTCGCCGTCGACGATGTCCACGAGGGCGGTGAGGGAGGCGGCACGCGAGTCCGCGAGGGCAGCAGGTAGCATCGGCGCAGTCGAAAGCGGCAGGGAGTAGTGCGCGCGAAGCGCAAAGACGATGCCGAGGCGAAGCGGGAGGTGTGAAGTGAGAAGCTCGAAGTAGGGAACGGTGGCGCGTGGCACCCCAGCCAAGAACGCCGCTGTGGTGAAGCGGGACACCTTCAACCTTCAACCTTCAACCTTCAACCTTCAACCTTCAACCTTCAACCTTCAACCTTCAACCTTCAACCTTCA
>JBCBNX010000008.1:0-138321 GCA_039821555.1 Bacteroidota bacterium | reverse complement strand
TTCAACCTTCAACCTTCAACCTTCAACCTTCAACCTTCAACCTTCAACCTTCAACCTTCAACCTTCAACCTTCAACCCGTTACCGCAGCAACCGTCGGCGGCGGCGTTCGAGGCGGCGCTTCTCCTTGCGCTCCCACGTCTCAAAGCGTTCGAGGTCGCCGCGGATGGTCTTGAGCACGTAGGCGATCACCGCCGCATCGTCCACGAAGCCGATGCCCACGAGCACGTCGGGCAGCAGGTCGACGGGCGCCACGAAATAGACAAGGCCAGCCACTACGAGCGTGAGCGTCCGCCACGGCACGCGGCGGTAGTCGCCCTGCACCCACGCGCGCAGGAAGCGCAGCAGGACTGGCAACTCGTCGCGCAGCCCGCCGAGATCGGCCCGCCGCGCGCGCAGCTTACCCACGGCGCGACTCAGCAGCGCCCGCAGCCGCGACTCGTCCTGGGCGATAGCCTCGGCTTGGTCGCGCACGGAGGCAACGAGCCGGGGCGCTTCCCGCTCGACAGCCATGCGGTCGGGAGCGGTTGGGCTCGGGCGGCGAAAGCGATCGCGGAGGCGCGTGCGAATCGAAGGCATGGCAGGGGGGCGCGGCGGTACAGGAGGGCGAGCGGCGTGGTATGTTCGTCCACCCATGAGTAGAACCTACACTCCCGCTTCGATGGTCCGCTTCCTCCTCTTCGCTCTTCTCGCCGCGCCGGGTGCCTTCGCGCAGCCCTCAGCACCGTCTGCACCGGCTCAAGCCGGGCGGTCGGCCTCGGGGATGCGGCTTGTGGCCCCTGAGGTCGCCTTCATGCCCGTGGAGGAGCGCCTCGCGGGGTTTGCACAGCGGCAGCGGCTCATGGAAGCATCCGTGGTGAGCGGGCTGCCCATCGAGAACATCGGCCCGACGGTGATGAGCGGGCGCGTGACCGACCTCGACGTGTGGCCCGCCGACCCGACGCACTTCTTCGTCTCCTACGCCTCAGGCGGCCTCTGGCACACGGCCTCCAACGGCGGCGCGTTCACGCCCAAGTTCGATGACCTCCCGGTCATGACCATCGGCGACATCGCCGTGCGCTGGCCGGAGTCGGTGGACAGCGACGTATCGCCCATCGTGTGGGTGGGGACGGGCGAGAACAACTCCAGCCGCTCGTCCTACGCGGGGACCGGCGTCTACAAGTCGATGGACGGCGGCGAAAACTGGACGCACCTCGGCCTCGGCGAGACGCACCACATCGGCCGCATCGTGCTCCACCCTGACGACGCCGAAACCGCGTGGGTCGCGGCCATCGGGCACCTCTACTCGCCCAACGACGAGCGCGGCGTCTTCAAGACCACCGACGGTGGCCAGTCGTGGACGAAGTCGCTGTTTGTGAACGACTCGACGGGCGTCATCGACCTCGTGATCGACCCAACCGACGCCGACGTGCTCTACGCTACCTCGTGGGACCGCAGCCGCGTCGCCTGGAACTTCGTCGAGGGCGGCCCCGGCTCGGCGATCTACAAGTCAGCCGACGGCGGCGACTCGTGGGAGCAGATCTCGACCGAAGACTCAGGCTTTCCGACCGGCGCAGGCGTCGGGCGCATCGGCCTCGCCCTCTTCCCCGGCGACGCGGGCTTTGGCGCCGGGCAGACGATCTACGCCTTCCTCGACAACCAGGACCGCCGCCCGGAGGAGGAGGAAGACATGGGTGACGACGACCCGGCCGCGCAGCCGACGCGCGACGCCCTCCGCACGATGGGCCGCGACGCCTTCCTCGCGCTCTCCGAGAAGGCCGTCAACGCGTTCCTCGACAACAACGGCTTCCCGCTGAACTACTCCGCCGCGTCTGTCCAGGCGATGGTGGAGGACAACACGCTCGACCCAGCCGACCTCGTCGCCTACCTCGAAGACGCCAACCGCGAGCTCTTCGACACGCCCGTCATCGGTGGCGAAGTCTACCGCTCCGACGACGGCGGCCAGTCGTGGCGCAAGGCCCACGACGGCTTCATTGACGACTTCGTGTTTAGCTACGGCTACTACTTCGGCGAAATCCGCGTCAGCCCGCACGACGAGGACCGGCTCTACCTCCTCGGCGTCCCGCTCATCGGCTCGACCGACGGCGGCCAGACGTGGACAAGCAACGACGCCGATCACGTCCACGTCGACCACCACGCACTGTGGGTCAACCCCGACCGGCCCGGCCACCTCATCAACGGCAACGACGGCGGGCTGAACATCAGCTATGACGACGCCCAGAGTTGGTTCAAGCTCAACATCCCGCCGGTCGGGCAGTTCTACACCGTCGCGGTGGACAGCGCGGACACGTACCGCGTCTACGGCGGGCTCCAGGACAACGGCGTCTGGCGCGGGCCGCACACCTACGAAGAGTCGCCGGGGTGGCGGGCCGAGGGGCAGTACCCCTACGAGCGGATCATGGGCGGCGACGGGATGCAGATCCAGGTCGATCCGCGTACCAACGAGCGCATCTACACGGGCTTCCAGTTTGGCAACTACTACCGCATCGAGCGCCGCGACGACGGCTCCTTCAGCCGCACGCGCATCACGCCGCGCCACGACCTCGGCGAGCGCCCGCTGCGCTTCAACTGGCAGACGCCGATTCACCTCTCGCGCTTCAACAACGACATCCTCTACTTCGGCTCCAATAAGCTGCACCGCTCGATGGACCGCGGCGAGACGTGGACCGCGCTCTCGGACGACCTCACAAAAGGCGGCCTCCCCGGCGATGTGCCCTACGGCACGCTCACCAGCCTCGACGAGTCGCCGCTGCAGTTCGGGCTGCTCTGGGCCGGCGCCGACGACGGTAGCCTCCACGTCACCCGCGACGGCGGCACCTCGTGGACGAATGCCGGCGCGAACCTCCCCGCGGCGACGCGCGATTTCTGGGTGAGCCGCGTCGAGGCGAGCCACCACGAGGCGGGCCGCGCCTACGTGTCGCTCAACGGCTACCGCTTCGACAACTTCACGCCGCTGGTCTTCGTGACGGAGGACTACGGCCAGTCGTGGACGCAACTGGGTGCGATGGGCACGGAGGGTGGGTTGCCCAACGAGCCGGTCAACGTGGTGATGGAGGACCGTGAGAACGCCGACCTACTCTACGTCGGCACCGACCACGGGCTCTACGTCAGCCTCGACCGCGGCCAGTCGTTCATGGCGCTCATGGCGACCGGCACCGACGCCGCGATGCCGAACGCGCCGGTCCACGACCTCGCCTACCACCACGCCGCGCACGACCTGGTCGTTGGCACGCATGGCCGCTCGATCTACCGCGCCAGCGTCGCTCACCTTCAGCAGCTTACCGCCGACGTTCGCTCGAAGCCGGTGCACCTGTTCGCAGCCGACGACATCCGACATTCCGGTGCGTGGGGCCGCCGCGGCTGGCGCTGGAACGATGTCACCACGCCTGACCTCGACCTCGTCGCCTGGCTGCAAGCCGAAGGCATTGCGACACTCGAAGTCACCCGCGAAGACTCGACGGGCACAGTCGAGACGGTTCGCACCGTCGATCTCGACTCCGTGCTCGGGCTCAACGTGTTCACCTACGACCTGACCGCTGACTTTGCCCTCGCCGAAGACCACGAAGCGGCCGACGACGAGCGCTTCTACCTCACGCCGGGCACCTACACACTGACGCTCCGCCAGAACGGCGCCTCCGCCTCGCAGACGCTTACCGTCACGCCCGGCCCGACGCCACCCTCGCGCGACCGGAAGAAGTTTCCGTAGGTGGGTCGCGGGTCATGGGTCGCACGTCGGAGGTCACCATGGGCAAACCGGATACGCTAGTCGGTCGAGTTCCAGGACGCCTCGTGCTTTGGGAGCGAAACGCATCGCATAGCCAGATTGCCTTTCGGGCGTGGGAAACGCTGGAGGGAGGCGGTGAGCGTACCCACACCGTACGCTTTGCGGGCGTGACCTACATAGCGGCGGCGACTACAATTGCATCGGCTACGATCTACGAGGCCGATGACGAGCAGCGAGATGAACTCCTCGACCGCCTCGCGCTTCAGCCGTCGCGGGTCCTGACATTGGGCACAAAGCTGTTCGTCCTGCAAGGCAAAGCCCGGGTGATGAACTACGTCTTTGCATCACGTTGTGATGTCGAAGTCAGCGAGCATGGACCTGCGACCTTAGACCTGTGACCTCGGACTCCTATACCTCCATCGCCGTACCTGAGAGCGTCGAGCCGCCGAAGGTGAAAGGCTCGCGGTTCATCGGCGAGGCGTTCCCCGTCGAGAGTGTGGAGGAGGCCGAGGCGCATGTCGCTCGCATCAAGAAGCGGGAGTACACCGCCACGCACGTCTGCTCGGCCTACCGCATCGGCGCTGGTGTCAGCGGAAAGGGGGGCAACGTGTGGCGTGCAAACGATGACGGTGAGCCGAACGGGTCGGCGGGGCAGCCCATCCTCCGGCAGATCGAGGGGCGCGGGCTCACCAACGTGCTCGTCACTGTGACGCGTTACTACGGCGGGACGAAGCTCGGCGTGGGCGGCCTCGTCCGGGCCTACGGCGATGCCGCCTCGGCGGTGCTCGACGCCTGCACGCCCGTTGAGCATATCCAGCGCGTGCCGGTCACGGTCCACTTCGCCTACCCCGACACGTCGCCCGCGATGCACACCGTCGGGCGCTTCGACGCTCAGATTGCGGACACCGCGTACACGGCTGACGGCACCGCGCTCCACCTCCGCGTTCGGCGCTCCGAGGTCGAGCTGCTCGTCGCCTCGTTCACCGAAGCGTTGTCGGGACGCGTCGATGTGCAAGTGGGAAGGGAGAAGGGAGAAGTTGGAAGTGGCCCAGGCCCAGGTTGAACGAAATCGTTTGACATGGTCGCCGGCGGGCAGTTTGCTTCATCGCCAATCGCCAATCGCCAATCGCCAATCGCCAATCGCCAATCGCCAATCGCATGAAGTCGAAGCTCCACACCTACGCCGATGACCGCATCGAGGTCGCCTACGACTCGAAGCGCTGCATTCACTTCGCCGCGTGCGTGCGTGGGCTGCCGGACGTGTTCGACCCGAAGCGCCGTCCTTGGGTGGAGCCTGAGCAGGGCGAGCCTGAAGCCATCGCCGCCGTGGTGATGCAGTGTCCGACGGGCGCGCTGCACTTTACGATGAAAGACGGGTCGCTCGTCGAGCCCACGCCCGAGGGGAGCGAGATCCGGGTGAAAGCTGACGGGCCGCTCTACGCGCACGGCCAAGTGTCCATCGCCATGCCCGACGGCGACATACTGCTTGACGATGTGCGCGTGGCGCTCTGCCGCTGCGGGCGCTCGTCGAACAAGCCGCTCTGCGACGGCTCCCACCACGAGAGCGACGACACGGCGGCGTTTCAGGACGCTGGGGCTATCGGCGAGCACAACGCGACCGCAGCCGGCGATCTGACTGGCGGGCTCACCGTCACGCCGCTCCCAGACGGTCCCATCGTTGCCACCGGCCCGATGACCCTCACGAGCGCCGACGGTGCCACAAACCTCGTCACGGGCAAGGCTGCGCTCTGCCGTTGCGGGCACTCCAGCAACAAGCCGTTCTGCGACGGCTCGCACAAGGCCGCCGGGTTCACGGCCTAGGCGCACTCAGCCGTCGCCAGTCTCCGGGGGCGCAGCGTCAGCAGCCGGTGTAGTGGGCAGTACCGGTCGAGGCGGTGTGCCAAACCGTAGCGTGTCAATGACCGTCTCCCAGCGGGGGCGCACGCGCTCGGGCGTCGGGACCAGGAGCAGTGCCTCGGGCGGGGTGTAAGGCGCGAGCGTGCCGCCCGTCCACGTACCGCTCGTGTCGCGGTCGGCGATGAGGCGAAGCTGGTACTCGCCCTCGGGCAGCCCCTCAAAGCGGAAGGTGCCAGCAGCGTCAGCCCTCGCGACCTGAAGCAGTTCGTCCGCCAGTCGCAACTCCACCATGATGGGCGCGTCGGCCACGAGCGAGTCGCGTGCGACGACGCCCACGAGTTCGCCTAGGTCGTCAGCCGTGGGCGCGGTGAAGACGACCGTCCGCGTCGAGTCCGCGCGTGGGACCGTGAGGGCGACACGCTCGGCATTGCCGAGGTCGGTGATCCGCAGGGTGACGCCGTCGGCGACAGTGTCGTCGAGGGTAAGGTCGGCTGGAGCGATCTGGACGAGCGCGAGCGCGGCCGAGTCAGGCGCGCGGGTGAAGCGGACGCCCGGGCGCTCGCCGGGGCGCAACGCCTTGACCGTATCGCTCTCCGCCACCGTCGGCACGAGCGCGGCGACGCGCGTCTGCACGGTGTCAGGCGCGACGCTCGGCGTGAACACGGCGTCGCCGCGGGCAACGTTGCCGGTCGAGTCCGTGACGGCTGCCGGGTCGACGAGCGCGACGCGGTGGCCTCGGGCAGCACGGGTGTCGGTGACGAGCCACACTTGCTGGGGCACGTCGGGCGTCTGGTAGACCGATTCCACGGTCGCAGGCGAGCCCGTGGTTGTGTCTGTGACACTCCATGCGGTCGTAGCGCGGCTAGCGAGCAGCACAGACTCGTCGAAACGCACGGCGAAGCGGCGGTTTGAGGCGGAGCGCACGCTGCGCAGTACCGGGCCGACTGTGTCGCGGCGAGCGAGGTAGAGAGCGAGGTCAGGCACGTCAGCGGAGTCAGACGCCACGACAGGGACCGCCGTCGGCACGGCGAACGCCTCGCCTGGGTCAGCCGTGCGCGAGCGGTTGACATCCTGTACCGCCGCTACGAAGAACGGGCCAGGGCGGAGGTACTCGAACGCGAAGCGCCCGTCGGCGCCGGTCTGCGTCTGGTAGCTCGGTTCGACTTCGCGGGGGTCTGGCAGCGAGTCGGTAGCGGCGAGGTTCGTCGGAAGGGCGTAGGCGAACACGTTCACGTCGGCGACGCCCTGGCCGCGGAGCGGATCGCGCAGCGTGCCCGTAAGGCGGCCCTCATCGAGTTGGTCGCCCGTCGAGAAGGCCAGCGTGATGGGCGCCGATAGTTTGACGCTACGGAGGTCCTGGAGGTCAGTCCCCAGCGTGACCACGTAGGTCGTCGAGTCGCGCAGGGCATCGGGGAAGCGGATGCGTACCTCCTCGCGGTTCACGTCGATGTCGAGCGGCTCGGAGAAGCTCGGCACGATGGTGAGCGCGCGGACGACCGAGCCCGCGTTGACGTCCTCCGAGAAGGCGAGGCGGAGTTCGTCGGTCTCGACGTGGAGCGCGCCTGCCTCGGGCAGCGAGGCCACGAGGCGCGGCGGCGTCCGGTCCGGCGGGCCTCCGCTCGGCGCCACGGGAGTGGCGCACCCAGCGAGGAGCAGGACAGGTGAGAACCAGAATGCTAGCGAGCGGGCAATGCGTTTTACGAGTCCAAGGGCAGACGCGCGTCCCGAACAGGCTGCCATCGGAAGAACGAACGCGAACACCCCATCGAAGTCATCCTGAGCGAGCATAGCGAGTCGAAGGATCTGCGGGTCAGCGTTCAAGCTCTGGCATGAGCTGCCAGGTAGACAGAGATCCTTCGTCTACATCCGCCGCGCGGATTTCGCTCAGGATGACTTCGAGATAGGAGAGTAGCAACAACCTCCCTGCAGCGTGGCGCACTCAGCGTTGCGGGATGCTTCGTGAGCGTCCACGTAGCACCCCGCCGCGGTCACGCATAGATCCCGCGGGTGCGGAGGGCGCTGGCCACCTTGTCGATGGCGATCACGTACGCGCCGATGCGCATCGGGATGTCGTACTTCTCGTGCGCGTCGTAGACGGTGTTGAACGCCTGGCGCATCATGCGGTCGAGGCGGCGGTTGACGCGCTCCAGGCTCCAGAAGTAGCCCTGGCGGTCCTGCACCCACTCGAAATAGGACACCGTAACGCCGCCCGCGTTGGCGAGGATGTCGGGCACGACGAGCACGCCCTTCTCGTTGAGGATGTCGTCGGCCTCGGCCGTGGTTGGGCCGTTGGCGCCTTCTGAGATGATCTGCGCCTGGATGTCGGCGGCGTTCTCCTCGGTGATCTGGTTTTCCTTGGCGCAGGGCGCGAGCACCTCCACGTCGAGCGTGAGCAGCTCGTCGTTGGTGATCGAGTCGGCCCCGCCAAAGCCGGCGAGGGAGCGGCCGTGCTCGGCGGCGTAGGCGATCGCGGCGGGGATGTCGATGCCGCTGGCGTTGTAGTAGCCGCCCGAGATGTCCGAGATGGCGACGACCTGGCAGCCCTGCTCGTGGAGCAGCAGCGCGGCCACGGAGCCGACGTTGCCGAAGCCTTGCACCGCCACACGGCATTGGCCGGGGCGCAGGCCGAGCTTGTCCATCGCGGCGAGCGTACACGTCATCACGCCGCGACCGGTCGCCTCGCGGCGGCCCTGGCTGCCGCCCAGCAGGATCGGCTTGCCCGTCACCACGGCCGGCTCCGTGCGGCGCACGTGCATCGAGTAGGTGTCGAGCAGCCAGGCCATGATCTGCTCGTTGGTGTTCATGTCCGGCGCGGGGATGTCCTTGTCCGGGCCGAAGACGTCCATCAGGTTGGCGGTGTAGCGCCGCGTGAGGCGCTCCAGTTCGCCGGGGCTCATCGAGCGCGGGTCGCACTTGACGGCGCCCTTCGCGCCGCCGAACGGCACGCCGACGACGGCACACTTCCAGGTCATCCAGGCCGCGAGCGCCTTCACCTCGTCGAGGTGGACGTCCGTGGCAAAGCGGATGCCGCCCTTGGAGGGCCCGAGCACCTCGTTGTGAATGACGCGGTAGCCCTCGAACACCTGGATCTGTCCGTCGTCCATCATCACCGGGACCGACGTGATGTGGATGCGGGAGGACGAGCTGAGGTACTCGTAGAGGCCGGTGTCGAGTTCGAGGACCTCGGCCGCGTAGTCGAAGCGCTCCATCATCGACTGGAACGGGTTGTTCTTGTCGAGGTGGGGCGTCGGTTCCTGGTAGACGGCGCGTTTGCGGACGTCGCGTTTGAAGGGCATGGTGATCCGGGAGACGGGCGCGATGGGGGGGAGTGACATAAGATAGCGAGCCGGGGTCGGCCTCATCGTGGGAGGGAAGCAGCCATGGGAAGCACGGCCGCGCCACGCAGAGTGGCTGAGCATCGGAAGCGCTTCCGAAATTACGGGTTGCTATCGACACGCGCGACAACGCGCTAAAGCGGATCATTCCACAAATGCACGCGGGTGAGGGCAGGCGCCGAATTTGAGGAATAGGCCACGATTGGGCTGCAGATTTCCCACCGGACGAGTGCAGCCTCCTCGGTATATTCGCCCGGCTTTACGCAGCCTTAACGTTCTGGCCGCGTCCCCCACCGCGCCGCCCACCCACTCTGCCTTTCTCATGGAGCTCATCTCCCTGTTCGTCGACACGGTCAACAACATCCTCAAGTGGCCGCTGTTGGTTGGCCTGCTTGGGGCGGGCCTCTTCCTTACGCTCCGCCTGGGCTTCGTGCAGTTCCGCCGCCTCGGCCACGGCTTTGCGGTCGCGACCGGGCGCTACGACAACCCCGACGAGCCAGGCGACGTGTCGCACTTCCAGGCGCTCACGACAGCGCTCTCGGCGACCGTCGGCGTCGGCAACATCGCGGGCGTGGCCATGGCGATTCACATCGGCGGACCGGGCGCGCTCTTCTGGATGTGGATCACCGCGATCCTCGGTATGTGCACAAAGTACAGCGAGGTGACGCTTGCGCAGCACTTCCGCGTGATCGTCGCGCCCGACCGCGACTCGAAGGCATGGGAAGGCTCCGTGGCGGGCGGGCCGATGTACTACATCGAGAAGGGCCTCGGGTGGAAGCCTGTCGCCGTCTTCTTTGCGGGGGCGCTCATGGTGACGAGCTTCCTGACTGGCAACGCCGTCCAGGCCAACACCATCGCCACGCAGGTCCAGAGCAACTTCGGCATCTCGCCGACGATCACGGGCTTGATCACGGCCACCATCGTGGGCATCGTCATCATCGGCGGCATCCAGCGCATCGGCCGCGTGACGAGCATCGTCGCCCCGGCGATGGCGGCGCTCTACGTGCTCGGCGCACTCATCATTCTTGGGCTCAACATCGCCGAGGTCCCGGCGGCGTTTGGGCTGATCTTCACCGAGGCGTTCAACCCGACGAGCGGCGTCGCAGGCACCGGCGCGGGCCTCTTCATCCTCACGCTCACCTTCGGCGTGCAGCGCGGCCTCTTCTCGAACGAGGCCGGGCAAGGCTCGGCGCCTATCGCGCACTCGGCCGCCAAGACCGACGAGCCCGTCTCGGAAGGCGTCGTGGCGCTTCTGGAGCCGCTCATCGACACGCTCATCATCTGCACGCTCACAGGCCTCGTCCTCATCACGACGGACGTCTACCAGACGCGCACGCTGGAAGCCGTCTCGTTCGCCAACGCCAATGTCTCCATCGTCGAGGGCACGGACGCTGTGGGCTACTCGCCCCTCGTCGACTACGCTGAGCCGATTGCCTACGAGCAGGGCCTGCCGGTCGTGAGCGACGGCGCGCGGATGGGCTACGTCGGCGTCGGCGCGGACAGCGTCTTCGTCGACGAAGCGCGTACGATGCCGTTCACCGGCACACTCTTCCCCGGCGACGACCGCATCGTGACGAGGGGCGGCGAGGAACTGGGCACCGTCTATGCGGACGTGTTCGTGAACTCCGCGCCGCTCACCACGCTCGGCTTCGAGCAGGGGTTGGAGCCCATCGGCCTCGGCGGCTTCGGCCGCTGGATCGTGCTCATCTCGGTCTTCCTCTTCGCCATCTCGACGAGCATCTCATGGAGCTACTACGGCGACCGCTGCGCGAACTACCTCTTCGGCACGAAGGCCATCCTGCCGTTCAAGTTCGTCTTCGTGATCATGCACTTCCTCGGGGCTGTGATCGCGGTTACGACCGTCTGGGACCTCGGCGACGTGGCGCTCTCGCTCGTGACGATCCCGAACGTGATTGCCCTGATTGCGCTCTCCGGTCTGCTCGTGAAGCTGACCAACGGCTACTTCGAGCGCAAGCCCTGGGTCGAAAACGCCGAAATCCACAAGCGTGTCGTCGCCGAGAAGCGAGGTAAGAAGCCAGAAGGGAGACGTTAGAAGTGGTGGAGGTTGCTGTGGCATCAAGCCAGGCCGCGCCTCCCAAGAGTCGTCCACTTCTCACGCCCAACGTTCTACTTCCAACTTCATGCTCACGCTCGTAGACCACCCCATTCTCAAGCGCGACATCGCGATCCTGCGCGACAAGGCCACCCCGCACGGGCTGTTCCGCGTGACGCTCGCCGACGCGGCGTCGATCCTCGCCTACGAGGCGCTGCGCGGTGTGCCGCTTGCTGAGGTGGACATCGAGACGCCGTTGGAGACGACGGTCGGGCACGTGCTCGCCAAGGAGGTTGTCGTGGTGCCCGTGCTGCGCGCCGGCCTCGGCATGGCTGACGGCTTCGTGCGCTTCGTCCCGGAGGCGCGGATCGGGCACCTGGGGATGTACCGCGACGAGGCCACGCACGAGCCGGTCGACTACTACGCCAACATCCCCGCCGCCGTCACCAACGCGGTGGTCTTTGTTGTCGACCCGATGCTGGCCACGGGCGGCAGCGCGGCCGGAGCGATCGGCCACCTCAAGAAGCAGGGCGCGACCGACGTGCGCCTCGTCGTCCTCGTCGCTGCGCCGGAGGGCGTCGCCCACATCGAGGCCGAGCACCCCGACGTGCCCATCACGGCTGCCGTCCTCGACCGCGAACTCGACGGCCACGCCTACATCCGCCCCGGCCTCGGCGACGCCGGCGACCGGATTTTTGGAACCTGAAGGGAAGGCTGAATGCAGAACGCAGAGCGCAGAAAGAGAAAAGGATCCCCCAAGGGTGACCAGCAACAGCGGCCTATGCCTTTCATCCGTCATCCTTCACCCTTCTGCCTTCGAGCGCAGCGTTGGCTCAGCGTATTCGCGCTCGCCTTGCTTCCAGCGGTGGCCTTAGCTCAGGACGTCCCGACCGATCCGGGCGCGAGCGCGCTCAGCATCCTCCCGGCGCTCGTCGCGATTGGGGCAGCGCTGGTGTTCCGGCAGGTCGTGGCGGCGCTCTTCGCGGGCGTGTGGGTCGGCGCGTGGATCGTGACGGGCGACGGCGCGCTGGGGTGGTTCACCGGTCTCCTCACCACCATCGACACCTACATCATCGCGGCGCTCACGGACCCAGACCGGGTGTCGATCATCGTGTTCTCGCTCATGATTGGCGGGCTCGTGGGTGTGATCCAGAAGAACGGCGGCACGCGCGGCATTGTCAACGCGGTCGTGTCGTGGGCGAACACGGCGCAACGCGGGCAACTCACCACAGCCGTGCTCGGCTGCCTGGTGTTCTTCGACGACTACGCCAACTCGCTCATCGTCGGCGGTACGATGCGGCCCATCACGGACAAGCTGCGCATCAGCCGCGAGAAGCTCGCCTACCTCGTCGACTCGACCGCCGCGCCCATCGCGTGCCTCGCGTTCGTGACGACGTGGATCGGCTACGAGGTCGGCCTCATCGGCGAGGCCCTCAACCAAATTGAGGGCGCGCAGATCGACAGCCTCAACCTCTCGGCGTACGGCGTCTTCCTGAACTCGATTCCGCACCTCTACTACCCGATCCTGGCGCTGTTTTTTGTCTACGCCGTCGCTCTTACGCGCCGAGACTTCGGGCCGATGCTGGCCGCCGAACGCCGCGCCCGGCAGACCGGCCAACTCTACCGCCACGGCTCCGCCATCGAGACGGACGCGGGCGACCAACACCTCCTCGAACCGCCCGCCGATGCTCCAGCGCGCATCGTCAATGCGGCGCTGCCGATCCTCGTCCTCGTGGGCGGCGTGCTCGTCGGGCTGTGGTGGACGGGCCGCGCCGCCGTGCTCGAAGGCGGCGGCGCGCTCACGCTGCAGAACATCATCGGCGAGGCGAACTCGTACACGGCGCTCCTCTGGGCGTCGTTGCTCGGCGTGATCGTGGCGGTGGGGCTCTCGGTGGGCCAGCGCATCCTGACGCTGGAGCAGGCGCTGGACGCGTGGTACCACGGCGCGCGCTCGATCCTGCTCGCCGCCGTGATCCTCGTGCTCGCGTGGGCGCTCTCGGAGGTGAACGCTGCGCTTGGCACGGCGGCGTTCCTGACGGATCTGCTGACGGGCAACGTCGCGCCGGGCCTGCTACCGTTCCTGATCGCCCTGCTGGCGGCGTTTACCGCGTTCGCGACGGGCTCCAGCTGGGGCACGATGGGTATCCTGATGCCGCTGGTGGTGCCGCTGGCCTGGGGGGTGATGGTCGCCGGGGGGACCACGGACGACCTCTCGATCCTCTACGCGGCCGTAGCGGCCGTCCTGGCCGGAGCCGTCTGGGGCGACCACTGCTCGCCGATCTCAGACACCACGATTCTGTCGAGCCTCGCCACCCAGTGCGACCTCGTGGACCACGTCCGGACACAGTTGCCGTATGCGCTGCTGGTCGGCGGCGTGGCGTGGCTGCTGTGCGCGCTGCCCGTCGGCTTCGGCGTGCCGTGGTGGGTGATGCTCCCCATCAGCGCGGTGCTGCTCGTCGTCATCCTGCGCCTGGTCGGCCAGCCGGTGGACGATGTGCCTGAGGCGGTGGAGGCGTAGCTCGAACACAGGGAATTGCGGTCGGCACACTTCTTGAGCGTCTAGGTAGCGCACAGTCTCGCAGCCTGGATCGCGCCCTGTTTCAGTCGTCTCGAAGGCTATAGGCGGTGTTTTGACCCCACCTCACGCTGTCGCTTCTCGCCATGCTGACCCGCCCATTCGTGCTGCTCTTCGTTGCTGTTGCGGCTCCGCTCGCCGTTGCCCAACCCGACGTGCAGCAACTCCCCATGCTGTTCTCCGTCGCACCCACCGAAGGCATGCCGTTCACTGAGGACGTGCAGCGCTACGTCGGCTTTCCAGTGCAGAGCCTTGGCGATATCGATGGAGACGGGCGGCCCGATCTGCTGGTAGGGGCGGCCTACGCGACTGCAGAAGCCGTCGTCGATGAGCGGCTCGCGCTGCTGTCGTACGTCGTCAGTGGTGCGGACGGCCAGGTGCTCCACACTCTAAAGCCCGATCCAGCCGGCTTTGATCGCCGCTCCTACTACGGGCAGCCTGGGCAAGGACTCGCTCCCGTAAGCGACCTCGACGGGGACGGCCTGCCCGATGTGATCCTGGGCGACCCTACGTTTCAGCAAGACGACACAGAGATCGGCACCGCTGTCGCGTTTAGCAGCGCGACCGGCGAGGTGTTGCGGCGTTTCGTGTCGCCCGCTGCTCAGGAAGGCGGACGTTTCGGCGAGGCGATCACTCCGCTGGGCGACCTCGACGGTGGAGGTGTGTCGGACATCGCCGTCAGTGCGCGGTTTGAGGTGAACCGAGAGCCGCAGTTCAGTACGGGGCGCGTCCACGTGCTGCGCGGCGAAGACGGACGTACGATTTGCACAGCCCAGTCGCCGACGTTGACCGCAAGCTTTGCCTCGTCGATCTCGACCGCCGATGTGAACGCGGATGGCACGCCAGACCTCATCGTCGGAGACAGCCAGACTCGCGGGGCCTTGACGGAGAGTGCTACGGGTATGGCGTATGCGTTCGACGGGCGGGATTGTTCGCTCCTGCGCCAGTTCGCTCTGGTGTGGCCCGATGCATGGTCCATGGTCATGACCGTGGAGGGCCTCGGCGACATCAACGGCGACGGGCACGAGGACATCGCCATCGGCACGCCGTTCGTTCAGGCGACGAATCGCAAGGAGGCCGTCGGGACCGTCCACGTGTTCAGCGGTCTGACCGGAACGCGCCTCTACACCATCGCGCCGCCGAATGATACCGAGAACGTGGTAGGATTCGGGTTTGCGCTCGCACCGCTCGCCGACGCGGATGGGGATGGACAGCCGGATCTGGCGGCCAGCGCGATGAACGGAGGGGAGGGCGTGGGCGAGGGCTATGTGTTCTGTGGGAGCGACGGGGCCTTGCTCGCCATACTTGCTGCGCCGGAGGACGCGGGCCCGGCATTCGGAGCAGGCATTGCTTCGGCAGGCGATCTCAACGGCGACGGGGCAGACGAGGTGATCGTCGGCTCGTTCGGTGGCGCGTATGTCTTCGGAAGCGTCCGCACGGTGGCCGAGGAGGTCGCCGCGCCAGTCGTTGATCTGAACCTGAACGCTGCCTACCCGAATCCCTTCGCCGAAACGACCACGCTGACCTTCGACGTGCCCGCCGCCGGGGCGGTGCGGCTGGTCGTGTACGATGCCCTCGGCCGCGAGGTCGCTGTGCTGGCGGACAGCCGGTACGGTGCAGGCGCGCACTCGGTGCGCTTCGACGGGCGTGCGCTGCCGAGCGGGATCTACGTTGCCCAGTTGGTGCACGGCGACCGGATGGACACACGACGACTCGTACTCGCACGGTAGGCTCGGCGTAGGTTTGAGGGCACCATCTTACCCTGCCATGTCTAACCTCGCTCCGCCTTCCATCGCAGACCGTCTGGCCGCCGTCGAGCGCTTCGACTTCCGCGCGCTGCACCCGCGCCTGGCCTACGGGACGGCGTCAGACCGCTACGCTGCGTGGATCGGGCAGGTCTACCCCGAGTCGTGGGAGGCCGAGGTGACGACGCGTGCGAAAAAGCTCGGCGGCGAGTCCTTCGAAGAGCGCCTGTTGCCGATCACGTCCGTGGTGGACTACTTCCAGCACTTCGGCGTCCTCGAACTCGACTTCACGTTCTACCGTCCGCTCGTCAACCCCGACGGCGAGCCGTCGCCCAACTACCACGTCCTCCGGCAGTACGCCGAGCACGCCCCGGACGACGCGCTCTTTCTCCTGAAGGCCCCGCAGCAGTTCGCGGCGCGCGTGCTCCGGCGCAAGGGTGGCTTCGTCGAGAACGAGACGTATCTCGATCCCACGGGCTTTGAGCAGCAGTTCGCCGAGCCTGCGTTCGACCTCCTCGGCGAGCGGCTCGCGGGCGTCATCTTCGAGCAGGAGTATGCCCGCGTGCGCGAGTCGCCGGAGCCCGAGGCGTTCGTGGCCGAACTCGACCGCTTCTTCGCGGAGGTGCCGCCGCTGCCCTACCACCTCGAAGTACGGTCGCCGCACCTACTCTCGCCGCTCTACACGGACTGGCTCGCGGCCAACGGGCTCGGCTTCGTGTTCAGCCACTGGACGTGGCTCCCGTCGCTTCAGGCCCAGTGGAAGCTCGTCGGTAAGCGCTTTTCCTCCGGCGATGGCGAGGCAATCCTGCGGCTCCTGAACCCGCGCGAGATGAAGTACGCTGCCGCGTTCGCCCACGCCTACCCGTTCACCGACGCCGTGCCTGATCTATCGCAGACCGCGCAGGCGCGCACGATGATCAACGAGGCCACGGCGCTCGCCTACAAGGCCATCGAACAGGGCGTCACGCTGTTCACCATCGCCAACAACCGCGCGTGGGGCAACTCGCCCAAGCTCGCGCAGGCGCTCAGCCGCCGCTTCCTCGACTTCGCCGACCGCTACGGGGTTTAGGTAGAGCATCCTGAGCGACCTCTCCACGTCATCCTGAGCTTGTCTCAAGATCTCTACCGACTCGACGGTTCTGTAGCATCGATGCGGTGCTGAACCGCGTTAGACATGCTACCAGTTCTTTGAGATCGTGGTGCAACGTCCCCGAACCACATCTTGGTCACCCCGAACTTGATCCGGGATCCATAGGCGGTCCCGAATGGGCTCCCGCTTTCGCGGGAATGACTCTGGAGTGAGTGTGCACCACCGTCTAGTCGAGTTGGTGTGACAACGGATGAGGGAAGGCTTCTACACCGATTCCAATGCGGTCAGGCCTGCCTCAAACGCGTCCGGGTCGGCGGGGAAGACCACGAGGATCTTCTTCCCGAAGCGCAGCACGACCGTCTGCGCCGCCGCCGTCAGTGTGCTGCGCCGAAGAGCGCGCGCCACGGGATCACGAACGGGAGCACGACGACCCAGACGGCAAAGAACGAGGCAATGCCGCTTGGCACCGGGCGTCCGGCCTGCCACGCTGGCGCGGCAAAGAACGCGAGCCAGAGCGCCTTGTAGCACAGCTGCACCAGGAGGACCGGCGCCATGCGTGTCGGCCACACGAGCCCGGCGATGGAGAGCAGCGCGACGGTAACCCAGAACGCACCCGTCACGCCCATCGCCGCGCCGGGCGACGCGGTGCCTTCGAAGACGGTCTGGGTGGCCCGCTCGGGCGTGAAGAGGGACGAGAAGCCTACGATGCCTGCGACGAGGACGTTCGCGGCGAAGACTGCTCGCATACCGAGGTCGCCGAACATGGCAGGGCGTCCTTATCCGTTGAGGAGGCGCTGCACGACGGCTTCGAGATCGTCGAGCTTGAACGGCTTCTTGACGACCACATCGACGTGCTCGGTGCCGTCCTTAGCATCGGTGTCGCCCGTGAGGAGGATGATCGGCTGGCGCGGGTGATGCTGCCGGATGCGGAAGGCTAGTTCGCGGCCGCTCATCTCCGGCATGGAGAGGTCCGTGAGCACGAGGTCGTACGGTTGATCGGCGATGAGCGCGAGCGCCTTCTCGCCCCCTTCGGCCTCGTCGACCTCGTGGCCTTTCAGGCGAAGCAGACGGCCCGTCACCGAGCGGACCATCTCCTCGTCGTCCACGACGAGCAGGCGGCCCGCCTTGGCTTCGGCCGGGTGGAACGAGGGCTCGGGTGGATCGGTCGCGATCTGCACCGCACGGTCCGTCGCCACGGGGAACGTGAGTGTAAACTTGGTGCCTTCGCCTGCCTCACTGGCCACCTCGATGGTGCCTTCGTGCTCCTGGACTATGCCGTAGGACACGGTCAGGCCCATGCCAGTGCCTTTCTCGCCTTTGGTGGTGAACAGCGGCTCGAAGATGCGCGAGCGTACGTCCTCCGGCATGCCTTTCCCGTTGTCGCGCACTTCGGCAACGACCCCGCGCGCCTCGTCGACGTAGGTCCGCACGGTGATGGTGCCGCCTTGGGGCATCGCCTGAACGGCGTTGAGGACGAGGTTGGCAAACACCTCACGCAGCTCCGTGCCTGACCCTGCAACATCGGGCAGCTCGGCGAGCTGCTTGCGCGTGCGGATCAGAATGCCCTGACGGCGTGGCTCGTTGTACCAGTAGGGCCGCGTCAGCGCGAGGACTTCCTCGATCAACTCCGAAAGGTCGATGTGCTCGAAGCGTTCTTGTTTCTCGTGACGGATGTATTGCTGGATTTTCCTGACGAGCACGGCCCCGTCCATTGCGGCGCGCTCGATCATCTTGAGTTGGCCCACGGCGTCGGTGGCGAGCGAGCCATGACCGCCGAAGAGGTTCGTGAGGTCGCCGCGCAGCAGCTCTGTGTGCCCGAGGATAGACGTGAGCAGGTTGTTGAAGTCGTGCGCGATGCCCATCGCCATCTGACCGAGCATCTCCATCCGTCGGCGGCGCGTCTGCTCCGTTGCCCAACTCACGGGCTCCTGAAGGACCTCGCCCGTGACCATGACGGAGAGGTTACCCGCTTGTTGATCGGGGAGGTAGATCGGCAAGAAGTTGAGCAGCACCGGGACCGGGAGGTCACGCTTGTGCCGGTCAACGAGAAAGACCTGGTTGGTGACGAGGCCGCCAGACGCCGCCTCGCTCAGGTATTCCTTAGCAAAGCGTGCGTCTTCTTCGTTCATGGCCGCCCACAGCTCATCCTTGCCGAGAATCGATCCCCATGCGGTGTTGCAGTGGAGGCGACTACCGTCCGGGGCGCAGGTGGCGTAGAGAAGCTCGGGGGCGAGGAGCGGGAGAACGTCCGTTAACTCGGATGTCATCGCGGAGGGTGGCGGAGTGGAAAAGCCGCGGTGGCAACGAGTGGGTGAGTAGCAGACAGTATACGGCCGGATTGCCTGGCGACAAGGCGCGCGCGGTCAGCCGTTTGGAGTAGGACAGCGTTCGGCTGTCTGCTCAGGCGAGAGGTGCGTGATACTGCACGGCGAGCAGCGTCAGGTCGTCAGCCTGTGGGGCGTCGTCGGAGAACGACTCCACCGCGCTGAGCAAGTGGCGGATGACCTCAGCGGGGGAGCAGTCGGGGAGCGTGCCGAGGCTCTCGGCGAGGCGCGTCTCCTCGAACTGGGTGCCGCTCACATCTACGGCTTCGGTGAGGCCATCGGTGTAGAGCAGCAGCGTATCGCCCGGAGCCAGGGTGACGCTGTTGGAGGCGTAGGCGAAGTCGCTCGTGAGGCAGAGCCCGAGACCGCGGGCGCACGGGCACGTTGCCCGCGAGCCGTCGTGGCGCAGCACCACGGGGTGGTGGTGCCCGGCGTTGGTGAACGCCACCTCGCCCGTCGTCAGGTCGAGCACGCCGTAGACGAGCGTGACGAACATGTGCGTCATGCTCTCCGGATGGAGTACGCGGTTGGCGTGGCGCACGACCTCGTGTGGGGGGAGTCCTTGCAGCGCTGTGGCGCGGAGCATCGTCCGGGTGATCGCCATGAAAAGCGCCGCGCCAACGCCCTTGCCCGACACGTCGCCCACGACGAAGCCGAGGCGCGGCGGCGCACCGCCGGCTTCGTTACCTGGATCGGAGTCGATCAGAAAGCAGTCGTAGAAATCGCCGCCGACCTCCTGGGCAGGCAGCATCGTCGCGTGGAGGTCGAAGTCCTCGCGTTCAGGGAAGGCGGGCGTCGCCGCGGGGAGCATCGAGAGTTGGATGCGGCTTGCGATCTCCAACTCGCGCTGGATGACGTTTAGCTGGCGCCGCAGCAAGTCGGCCTGGCGCAGCTTGTCAAGCTCTTCGTGGGCCTTGTTGACGATGAGCGCGAGGTCCTCGAAGTTGATGGGCTTCGTGACGAAGTCGAACGCGCCGCGGTTCATCGCCGTGCGGATGTTGGCCATGTCGCCGTAGGCTGACACGATCACCACCTTGAGTGCGCGGTCCAGTTCGCGCAGCTTGCCGAGGAGCGTCAGCCCATCCATGCGCGGCATGTTGATGTCCGAGAGCACGAGCTCGATCTGCGGGTCGGCCTCGACCGCCGCGAGCGCCTCGACGCCGTCGCCCGCGAAGGTGAGCGCGAGCCGCCCCTCGCGCACCTGCCGCCGAAACTTGTGCCGGATCAGCAACTCCAGGTCCGGCTCGTCATCGACGACGAGGACATGGATCGGCGCAGGTATGGGCTCGGGCATGCGTGCAATGTGGGGAGTGATGTTCGATAATTAGAATAACGCAAATGAAAACAATGCCATAAATAGGAACAGACCTGCGACCTAGCCAGCCAGCTCCCGGATCTGCGCCTTGAGCGCGTCGAAGTCGACGGGCTTCGTGAGGTAGCCGTCGCTGCCGTAGGCACGCGCTTCCTCCACGTAGGCCTCGTTCGCGTAGGCCGTCATCATGCACACCGGCAGCGTCGGCTGCGCCGTCTTGATGCGCTTGAGCAGATCGAGCCCGCTCATGCCCGGCATGTTGATGTCGGAGAGCACAAGCACGACGTCGGCCGGGTGCTCACTGAGATAGGCCAAGGCTTCCTCGCCCGAGAATGCGAACGTGAGCGCGATCTCGCCGCGTCGGATCTCCTTGCGAAACTTCTGACGGAAGAGCAGCTCAACGTCGCGCTCGTCGTCAACGACTAGCACCTGCATGGTTCGGGCGGATGGAGTGGATGGTGCGTGAAGCCCACAGGATACGGTCTGGTGAACGAAAAGTTGGACGCGCTGCACCGGTGGAAACGGGCGACGTCGGAGGTCTAGAGTTTTCCGACGCAACCGAAAGTTGGCGAGCTAGGAGGTGCCTTCTAGCGCGTACGCCAGCCTCGCGGTGTCAGGTTCAGAGAGCGGGCGCAGCGGAGGGCGGACGTTTCGCCAACGGACGTCGCCAGTCCGGCGGGCAAGGAGGGCTTTCTGCGCCGGAATGGCTCCGTAGGGCTGCACGGTCCGGCGGAACTGAGCGACGGCGGCAAAGCGGGCGTCGAAGGTCGTGCGGTCGCTCGCAAACGTCAGAATGGCCTCGGCGATGGCAGCGGCGTTGAGGTTGGCCGTGGCCGAGATGCAACCCGGCGCCCCGTGCGAAAGCGCTTCGGGCAGCAACAGCTCCGTGCCAGGGTAGACCGTAAGCCCGTCGATCCCGAGCAGCGCCTGTGTGTTTGCCCAGTCGCCCGTCGAGTCCTTGATGCCGACGACGTGCTCGGGAAACGCGGCTCGGATACGCCGTACGAGGTTCACCGACCAGCCTACGCCTGCGACCTGGGGGATGTGGTAGAGGTAGACCTGCAGTCTCTCGGTCTGTGTGTTAACGTGCGCAATGAAGTGCTCAGCCCAGGCAAACAGCCCGTCGTCCGTGACGTTGGGGTAGTAGAACGGAGGTAGCAGCAGCACGCCCGCGCAGCCATGTCGCGACGCCTGGGCGGCAAGGCGCACCGTGTCTGGCAGGTTCGTCGTTCCGACGCCCACGATCATGCGCTCAGGCGGCACGCCCGCGCCGAAGAGCTGGTCGAGCAGGTGCACGCGCTCCTCCAACCCGAGAGACGCAGCCTCGCTGGTGGTACCGAAGGGGACCAGCCCGGCACAGCCCACATCAAGGAGGTGCCGTGCATGAGTGATCCAGAGTTCCTCGGCAACGCGCCCGTCAGCCTCGAAGGGGGTGAAGGGCGGCGCGAGGACGCCACGAAGCGGTTCAGATTCGGGCATCTCAGGCGGGAGTTTCGAGGGGGAGCGTGACGACGAACGCTGCGCCGCCGCCTGGTGCGTCCTCGGCGGTGAGCGTGCCGCCATGGCCCTGCGTCACGACGTCGTAGCTCAGCGACAGCCCCAGGCCCGTGCCTGAGCCCGTCGGCTTGGTCGTGAAGAACGGCTCGAAGATGCGCGCGCGGATCTCGTCCGGGATGCCGGGGCCGTTGTCGACGACTCGGATGACCACAGCGTTGTCCGCGCGCTCGGTGGAGACGGTGACGCGCGCTTTGAGGGCCTCGTCCGTTGCCGGGGCGATGCGGGCGTGCTCGGCAACGGCGTCGAAGGCGTTGATGACGAGGTTGACGATGACCCGGCCGAGTTCCTGAGGAGCCACGACGACCTGAGCCAGCGTCGCGTCGAAGTCGTGCACGATCTCCACGTCGGAGGTGCGCTGGCGCGCCCGAGTGCTGTGGTAGGCGAGCGTGACGTGCTCAGCGACCAGGGCGTTCAGGTCCACGGCGCGGCGCTCGCTGCTCGTCGCTTGCGCATGGGCCATCATGCCTTTCACGATGGCGTCGGCGCGGTGCCCATGCTGCGCGATGACCGCCGTGTTCTGCGTCAGTTCGTCCAGCAGCGGCGCAGGGTCGTCTCCCCGTGCGATAGCCTCGCGCAACTCCTCCGTGAGTTCCTGAGCGACCTCGGCGAAGTTGGTGACGAAGTTGAGCGGGTTCTTGATCTCATGCGCGATACCTGCTGTGAGTTGCCCGAGGCTCGCCATCTTCTCCTGATGGATAAGCTGTTGCTGCGTTGCCTGGAGGTCGAGGAGCGACTGGTTGAGCGCCGCCGTGCGCGACTCCACGAGCCCTTCCATCCCGTCGCGGTAGCTACGCAGCGACGCGGTCATGGCGTTAAAGTGCTCAGCGAGGTGCCCAAACTCGTCGCGCACGACGACGGGAACGGCCTGGTCGAGGTCGCCCGCGTCGACCCGCCGAAGGCCACGCAAGAGCCGGTCGAGCGGAGCCTCCAAGCTGCCACGAAATGCATGGGGATAGACGAGGAGTGTCGCCAGCACGGATAGGAGGAGGAGCCAGGCCGGTCCTACTAGTTCAGCGTGCATTGCCTCGCGTGCCGCGCGTAGCGTGTCCAGGTCAGCAGGGCGCACGTCCAGCGTCGGAATTACCGGTCCGACTTGGCTCAATTCCGCCGGAAAGCTGACGAACACGACCAGCGCGATCGCCGTCACGAGCGCGGCGAGCATCATCCCAACCAGCTTGGCCCGAAACGACGTGGGCTGCGGCGAATAGTTGACGTAGGCGAGGACCATCCCGAAGACAAACGACAGGACCGCCAGCCGCCCGAGGAGTTGGAGGGGGCGCAGAACGGGCACGTCGAAGAGCAGGAGCAGCCCAGTCAGGAGAAAACCGACCAGCAAGACCCCAACCAGGGAGAGGTAGGTCAGGTAGGCTGCTGCCGCTCGGTAGCGGTTCTCGTCGGTGGACCGCCGTGCCCGGTGCCACTTGCGCACGAGCACGATGAGCGCGAGGAGTACCGCCACCCCGACATAGATGCCCAACAGCTGCGAGGCCAGCGGCTCCCAGCGGGGTGCGCGAAGGCTCGCCGCGAGGACACCGAAGACGACGGTGCCGGTTGTGCCGAGGCCGTAGGCCACGAAGCGCGTCTCGCGACGCGAAGGCTCACCGAGCAAGGTGTACGCGAACAGGGCGAAGCTGAAGCTGAACAGGAACGCACTCAGCCAGTCGAGGAGCATGAGCGCCGACGACCACCCGGTCCGGCTCGCCACGTCCGGCCAGAACACCGACGACAGCCCGACCGAGCAGGCATTGCTGACGACGATGCTGCCCATGAAGAGCGCGAGCCACCAGGTCGCCGCGTCTTTCTTTGGGGTGGCGAGCAGGTAACCGAGCAGCGGCAGCGCCATGGCCACGAGGACCAGGTTGAAGAAGCCTTCTGGTGTCAGGAGCAGGGCACTCATGGCTGTGCACTCATGGCCACGCACTTATGGATTTGCAGGCAGAGCGGGCGCAGGCAGCCGCAGGACGAAAACCGCGTCGCCGACGAGGGGCATCCTCGGCGGTGAGCGTGCCGCCGTGGCCCCGCGTTACGATCTCATACCTCATCGTCAGCCCGAGATCCGAGATGGAGCCTTTTGGCTTCGTCGTACCGAACGGCTCACCGGCAACGCTCGGCGGTGCATCCTTGGCAGCCCCGCCGAGCTGCGCAGCCGCATCGAGGCTACGGGCAGTGCCGACGGGCAGCGTGGCGAGCAGCGGTAGCTGCCTGGAAGACAGACGCATTGGCGCGGGGAGGCTGGGGCAACGCCGAAGTATAGCGCTCCGCAGCAGCTACGCGGGGGTGTCTTGAAAGGTGCGGGAGAGAACCAGGTCATAGCGACGGTCAAGCCGCTGGCCGCTCCCGGCGTTGATTCCGCCCCCGCTGCGTTCGACTCGTCGCCCTATCCTGTAGGATCGCACTCTTCAGGATCGCACTCCTCATCCGCCTTGCGGACACGAAATCGCTACGACGTGCGCGTCTGACCTGCTGAACGTCACTACTCCCTGGGCCGTGGACAAATCCGCTCAGCCTACGAGCATGGGACCGTCGCCGTCACGCCATTGTAGAAGATGGAGTCGTGCGCGCCGTTGTGCGAGTAGACCGTCGCTTCCACCGTGGTCACGGTGCCGGGCACGTCCTCCAAGACCAGTTCGAAGAGCGCCGCCTGCGCGCCGCGGTTGGCGTCGGGGGTGCTCAGGGACGCGAAGACATCGCCCGCTCGGGCTTCCATGTTGAGGGTGCGCCCGTCGTTGGTGGTGTCGCCGAGGGAGAAGGTGACCGTGACGTTTCGTGGGGCAGTGCCAGCAGGAATCGAGAGGTCCACGGTCACCTCCTTGGTGCGCCCAGCCCACACGTCGCGCTCCACGATGCCCCCACTCTGCGCGTAGCCCTCCTTGAACCGCAGGGCGTAGACCGCAAACGACCGGGCATGACCGCTCCACCCCGTCTGCTTGACGATCGGCTCGATGGTCACCGAGCCAGCTGGGTCCAGCGCGGCGGTGTAGAAATCGCCGCTGTCGTCGTCGGACGTCGGGTCTGCGATGACGACGCGTTCGCCTGCGTCGGTAGTGAGAACGAAGTGCTCGAAGCGCCCGTGGTGAGCGCCTTTCACGGTTGCTTGTGCCGTGAGCCCCAGCACGCTGCTGGCGTCCGGGATATCGATGGTTGCGTCGTTGTTGGTCCGGCCGTAGGTGCCGATCCCTACCGTGTAGAGATCGACGAAGCGGTTGTCGGCGCATTCGAACTCCCACGTGCGAGGCAGAGCCTCGGGAACAGGCATGGGTGGCGAGGACGGGCCGAACACGGAGGTGAGGTCGAACAGACCTTCGGTCGTGTGTGTCTCGTCACCGACGGTGCCGCTCACGCGGATGAGCGCCGTTTCTGCATCAATGCGAAAGGCCTCGGCATTCCACACGCCCCCTTGGAAAGGGCGGTCCGCTCGGATTCCGTTCACGGCACTGACAATACCATCGAGCGTCCCGTCGCTGAGCTCGGCTGTGCGGTAGGCGACATCGTAGCCTGAGCGGGCGATTTCGCGGGCGGTCACGTCGTTGCCAAACGCGGCCTGCTCGCCGCTGACGGACAGGATCGTCCGGATCGTGCTAGAGGAGCCGAAGGCAATAAAGAGTGAACTGGCAAGAGCAGCAATGAGAAGGCCGCGTCCCATGGGCTAGATAGAGGATGCATGAGAAGGTCATAGGGGGGTAGGCGGCAACGCGGGGACGGCAGCCCGTGTGGTGGAGACTGGGGAGCTAGACGGGGTGGAGGCGGAACACGGCGCTCCAGTTCAGCTCGGAGAGCACAAGGTCGTCGTGCAGAAGCGGCGGGACGAGGGCGAAGGCAACCTCCACGAACGCCGCGTCAGACTCCGATGCGGTGGGCGCGCCTGAGTTGTCTTGGAGGCTGACTCTAAAGTGAGAGAGCGAAGCAGGGCTAGCGCCTGCCGGGACCCACGCTCCACCGCTGATGCGCTCTGAGCGCTGCACTTCGTAGAGTTGCAACGACGAGCCGTCCTCGTTGGTGACGGTCGTGGTTGGGCTCAGCGTGAGGCGGTACTCGTGGGTTTGCGGTGCGGCAGGCGAGGTGGTGGTGTCGTAGCTGCGACGCACGAACGCGAACTGGCGCGTGCAGGTGGCGCCGTTGCACGTGTCCATGGTCGGTGGCGTCAGCCGCACCTCACCCTCGGGGAGGCCCATGCCTACGGCGCTGAAATCTTCCTCCAGCCACGTTGAAAACGCGAACGCCTGATCCTTGGCGACGGCCAGCGCGGTCATGCGCTGGTCCTCCTGCGAGGAGCGCGCCATCGTGCCGAGCAAGAGCAGGGCCGCGATGGACCCAGCGATGATGGCGGCCGCGTGATCGAGAAGTACGTGCATGTAGGGGGAACTGAAAGAGGATAATCCGAGGGACGGTGCGGTCGGAACTACATGCCGGCCATGCGGCGAGCACGCTCCTCGCGGTAGGACAACACGCGGGACATCTCCACGAGGATCACGTCTTGCATCCCGCTGAGCTCCGGTGCGCGCACGCGGACGGTGAGGCGCTTCTGCTCGCTGCGCTGGCTGGTCGAGAGTGCGGTGTTGCCATCGTAGCGTCTCACATATTCGACTGTGGTGTTCACCTCGAGGTCGATGACATCGCCGTTGGCGAGGGTAGACGTGACGGGTTTCCACTCGTCGGCGTCGAGGGCGAGGTCGTCGAGGTCGTCGCAGAAGCCGTCCCAGTAGGTGGGGGCATCGAACAGGCAGGGATTTCCTTGCGACGCGGGCGATGGCGTAGAGGTCTGCTCACCGCCCTCGCGTTCGTCACCGCCCTCGCGTTCGTCATCGTCCCATTCGTCATCATCGCGGTCGTCGTCATTCCAGTCATCATCGTCCCATTCGTCATCGTCGCGAGGTTCCTCTGGGGCGTCAGGGTCGCCCGTCGTCTGACCGAACGAGTCAGCCATGGTGAACTGGCTGGCGTCGCCTGGCAGCCCCAGGCTTTGGACCATTTCCGGTGACGTGCGCTCGTCGAAGGAGCGCGCGGCGGCATACTCGATCACTTTGAGCGCCGCCCCCGAGGCGATGAGCTGCATCTCCTCGTGGAGGACGCGCTTCTGGTTCTGGCGCTCGGTGTAGCCCTGGCGCACCGTGAGCAGCCCGGCCAGCGAAAGCGCAACGACGACAAAGAGAGACTGGGCCATGGATTCCGGCGGGTAGGGTTGGGTCCGTTCGTGGCCACCAACACCTTGCCTAGCCCGATAGGTCCTCAACGGACGGGCGGTTTGGAACGCCGTCTCGACACGAGTCTCAGGTATAGAACAAGGTTCTCGAACTAGGACGAGCCCGCATGAGGTGCAGGAACGCACGGGGCCTTGGCCAACCCACCGCATGGGCGCATGGGCGTACCCTTCTACCGCCACGGCATCGCGGCACTCTGCGCGATGTCCGAGACACCGCGTGCGTCAGCCTGCCACGTAGGTGTAGCGCTGGCGGCGGCTTCCGCGGTCGACTTCGAGCACCGTCCCGTCCACGAGACGAAGCGGTCGGCGCCCGGGGTCATCTACGCGCGCGCCCTCGATCACCATCGCGTCGCTCTGTGCGTCCTCGGGCAGCACGAGGTGGTTGCAGCGGCTGCCCGCCTGAAAGAGCACACCCCGTATCGTCTTGCGTTCAGCACGGTAGGGAACGAGCCAGCGGTTGGCCCACCCTGTTGGTAAGCTGTAGGTTCGCTCTTTGCCTGTCACGAGAGCGCTACGCTCCTGGAAGACGATGCGCGCGCCTCGGCAGAACCGCGGCTTCTTGATGATCCCCCACAGGTACCACAGCAGGAAGAGCAGCACGCCGAGTACGATCACGTATGGGCCCCAGAGCGTCCACCACGGCACGGGCTCCACCTCGAAGCGGAGCGTTGTGCGGAACGCCGCCTCGCCGCGGCCCGGCGACTGTGCCTCCACCACCACCTCGTAGGTGCGCTGCGGCGTGAACGCGGCCAGCCCGTAGCGCGGTCGCGGACGGAGCGTCCATCCCTGGTCGCCTTTTGCGAGGTCGACCGTGAGGTCGTCGTCGTCCACGAGGCGGAGCGTCCACTCGTCGAACTCGAACGCGTCCACGCGGGCGCCGTCAGCGATGGGCCAGACGGTGAGCGGCGCGCGGTCGTCAAAGTCGGTCACGGGCGTGCGCCATGGGCCGTCGTCGCCGAGCGCGAGCGTGCGCGGGATGCACGGGGCCGCCTCGACCGTATAGACCGGCGAGCGAAGGTCGAAGTAGCCCGGGTAGGTCGCAGCCACCGAGATGGCGAGGGCGGTGTCGGGCGCGGCGAAGTCGAAGCGGAAGGCGGTGCGCTGGGGGTTGACGCGCATCGCCTCAGCGGCACTACCGAAGCGCGCCTGCATGGCGATGCGGTCGGGCCGTCGGATGTTGGCGACGAGCGTGTCGCGGAGGCCCTGTCCGTCGGGAGGGCCGAGGAGCGTCGCGCGCACCCGCATGGTGTCGCCGACGCACGGCCGGAGCACCGCGCCGTCCGTCTCGACGGGGTAGCCCTTCGCGCTAACGACCTCCACGGCGAGGTCAACGGCAGCCTCAGGGAGCAAGAGCACCTCGCCGGGTTGTACGGCACGGTCGAAGGCGAGTTGGATCTCGCCCGGTTCGATCAGCCCCCCCGCGTTGGTGGGCCGCACCTGCGTGACGTTGCCAAAGAGCGCATAGGGGGCGAGGCGCGGGACGCGCGTGGTGAGGGTCGAGTCGAACGGCAGTGCGCCCCGGTCGTGGGTGGCGCGGCGCAGTGCGGCGAGCGCCGCGCGGCTCGCGTCCTGTTGGACGAGCGTGAGGCGGCGCAGCGGAAACTCCGAGTCGAACACGAGCTGGTCGCCAGCGAGGCGGACGTCGGGCTGGCCGCCGAGTGTGCGGGCGGTGATGAGTGCAGCGATCTCGTTCATCCGGTCAGCCACGTCGGCCGACGAGAGGGCGCGGTAGACCTGCCCCTGGACATCGGTCCAGACGGCAACGGCGGGCTGCTGTGCCAGGGCGTCCACCTCCTTGGCGTCCTCGCCGATGAGCAGGAACACGACGCGGGCTCCTGTGGCACGCACGAACGACTCCGCCTGCGCTTGCATCGATGCGGCCTCGGGCGTGTCTTCGAAGGCGCCGTCGGTGAGGACCACAAGCCACTTCTCCGGCTGTGGCGCCTGGGCGAGCACGTCCTGCGCCGTCGCGAGTGACTGGTAGGGCGTGTTGCCTGCGAAATTGTACACAGGCTGGCCGTTGAGCGAGTCCACGAGGGCCTGGCGCCCCGCTGAGCCGCCGCCGAGCGGGAAGCGCAGCGGCGTGTCCGGCGCGTGCATCGTCACCACGTGCAGTGCGTCTGAGTCGCGGAGGAGGGCCGCGAGCGTCTGCAGCGCGTAGTTGGCGTAGGCCCACGGCCCGCCGTTCTCGCCCTCGTCGCGATGCAGCATCGAGCCGGAGTCGTCATAGACTACCGCCACAGCCCGCTGTGCCGCACCGCTGGGTGCGAGAAGCAGAGCGAGCAAGGCGAGGGGGAGCAGGCGCATGAGGTAGCGGGTAGACCACTCCAAACTAGCGCCAACGCGTGAGATGGGGAGATCCTACCAGGCAGGGCAGCTATTCGTCGACCAGCTGTAGCTCGTAGTCGTCTCGCACTGCACAAAGTCGATCTGGCTGCCGGCGGTCACCATCAGGTGAAATTCCCAGGCGCCGTTCCAGTTCGACTCGCAGTCGCCATTCGGGAACCACACGATGAAGGGCGTGCCCTCCGAGCCAATCGACAGCTGCGATCCGTCGGAAAGTCGCACATACTGACGGCCGCTCAGCACACACGTCCCATCGGCGCGGAGGCCCAACCTCTCGATGTTGAACGTCCCGAGCGTCCCGCCTCCTCCTCCCAGGGCCGTGGGTTTATCGACCCACGCTTGGATCGGTGACATATACTCCATCGCTGCTACGATGGCGTTGTCTTTGCGAGATTTGCGAAACCCATCGTCGAAGGTCTCGATGCCGGACACAACCGCCAAGCCGACGATGACGATGCTGAGGACGAGGAGAAGAAGTTGCTGCTGGCCCATGCGTCAGGGTGGGAGAGAAGGGGCGTGGGGTGAGGTGTAGTAGATCCGCTACAGGGCAAGTGACATTCCGTGGCATTCACGGCGGGGCTAGTCCTCTGACGCTACACGAGAGAGGCCCAATCACCCCGTCGGATTGCGACCACGCCTTTCCGATTCCAGCAAGTCGCAGGCAGGCGACGGCGACCGCAGCCTCGGTGTACGCTTGGTGATTCTGAACTCAATCCACCTCGTTCTGCACCGCCGGAGCGTGAATGTGCAAGCAGCACCAATCGGCACGTGCCTACCATGGTAGACAGGGCACTCTGTGCACGAAGGGGGCGGGATGCCTAGGAATTTGACACCGCTCACGAACCGTCGTGCTACCTCACGGGTTGACGCGGCGGCTTATTGCTGCCCTTCTGACCATCCTGCGCTCGCTCGTTCTCCTCGCCGAGGCCCGTCCCACGTTGTCACGACTGCTCTCCGTACCCCGCGCGCTCCTGCGCGCTGTCGCCGTCGCGGTCGTGGTGCTTGGCCTTGCCGTCGTGGCGCTGACCCGGACGCAGGTCGGGCGCGATGGTCTGCGCGACCAAGTGGAGCGCTTCGTTGAGCGCGAGCTACAAGGCCGTCTCGCCATTGGCGAACTGACTGGCAACTTGCTCTTCGACCTCTACGCGACCGACCTCGCGCTCTATGACGCGGACGGAGTCACCGTTGCGTCCATCGACTCCGTTGTGGTGCGCCCCAAGTGGTGGCCGTTGCTCACCCGCGGCGAGATCGAGATTGACGAGGTGCTGCTCGTCCACCCGCGTGCCACCATGCACCGGGACAGCGCTGGGACGTGGAATCTGCTCGCTGCGCTAGCACCGAAGGTGCCCTCGTCGGAGCCCCCGCCGCCGGTGACCATTCGCTCTGCCGACATCGAGGTGCTCGGTGGCGCACTCGTGACCACGCGCGACGGGGAGCCCCCCGCCATCGTTGCCAACGGCACGCTGTTCGATGTCACCCAGACCGAAATCCGCGACCTCGACCTGCGGGGTGCGCTTGCCTGGACGCCCGAGAGCCAACAGATCGAAGTGAAGCGTCTCGCCGCACGAATGCCCACGCTGCCCCTACGCATCGTGGATCTCGAAGGCACCGTGCGGCTGGACTCGTCGCGGAGGGCACTCGACGACCTCCGGCTGATCACGGGCGAGACTCGCGCCGAGGGCACGCGCCTGACCGGCTTTGCCGTAATCGAGTCCCCCGACGACCGCGCGCTTGCCGCCGTGCCCCGTGCTGACCACCTCGTGGATGTCCGGTTGGCTGCGGAGCAGATCGACCTAGACGAGGTGCGCCGCGTCGTGCCAGCGAGCCCGCTCGCCGAGACGCTCGCCCTCGACCTGGACGCGGAGGGGACGTTCGGCGATCTCGCCCTCCGTACGCTGCGCGTCCAGCGCGGGGCGACCCGCATCGAGGCGGACGGCCGCCTGGCGCTCACGGACGCCGTCCGGAACGCCTCGCTGCGGCTGAGTCGCGTGGTCGTCCGGCAGGCCGACGCAGAAGCGCTGCTGCCCGACCTCGTCCTGCCCGACTACACTCACATTGGGCCCGTCCGGCTGCGCGGCGACGCCGACCTCGCTTTGACGCGTGGCGCAGGCGGCACCCGGATCGACGTAGAGGCCGACGTCAACGTTGCCACCGACCAGATGGGCACGGCGACCGTGGTAGGGATGCTCACGCTCGCGCCTGGCGCACAACCCGTCTGGCAGGCCGATCTCGACCTGGTCGCGGTGGACGTGGGCGGTGTGTTGCAGCGCGCTGACCTCGCGGGTGGGCTCACCGGACGCGCCGCGCTGCGCTCGATCGCCGACTCCACGGACGCGGTGCTGGGCGTCACAGCAATGCTCGCCGAGGTGCGGGCCGGGGCAATTGCCGCTGACACGCTAGCCACCACGCTCCGCATCGGAGGGCAACGTTTGGGTGGGCAACGTGTTGATGGACGACGCATTGAGGGGCGGGCCTTCGCGCAGCGGGCAGGGAGCATCCTGAACGCCACGGGGGCTGTCGAAGGGCTCGGCACCCCAGCGCTCGCCTACCAGTTGGACGCCGACGTGCGGGCGCTCGACGTGCAGGCGTTCTATGCGGATGCCCCGCGCACGAGCGTGACCGGGCAGCTTCGCCTCGACGGGGCGGGCACCTCGCTGGCTACGCTCCGCGTCGACCTCGACGCGACGTTGGCCGACGCCTCGGTGCAACTCGGAGACAGCCTCCGGCGCATCGCCACGGAGCGACTCACGCTCACCATTGCCCCGCCAGATGTCGGCGCGGCGGCTTCACCACGCCTCGCACTCCGCAGTGACCTCGCCGACGTGACCTTCAACGGTGAAGTGGGCCTGAGCGACCTCGTGGTCCTCGGCCAGCACTGGCAGCAGGGGCTGACCCGCACGGTGGACGCTGAGCGGCGCAAGGCGCGCATGTTCGACCCCGCCACCGCCGCGCCTGAAGACACCCTGGGCGACGTGGTATCCCAACCGTTGCGCCCGGTCCGGCTCACGGCCACGCTGCGCCGCCCCGACAGCCTGCGGGCGTTTGTCCCGGGCTTGCCCACGGTCGCCGCAGGGACGGCGCTCACCGTCGAAGGGGTGATCGGCACGGACAGCCTCGCGCTCGACCTCGCCGCGCGCAACGAAGCGATGGCGGCAGGCCCGCTGCGCACGGAGGCCCTCGCGACCCGACTTGAGGTACGCAGCCGCTACGGCGCTACGCTCACCGACCGGACGCACCTGACGCTCAACGCGCGAGCGGACAGCGTCCGGCTGGGCAAGCAGATGCTCGCGATGCCCGCTGTGGCGCTTGCCTACCGCGACGGCGCAGGCTCGCTCCGCATCGACGCCCGGCCGCTCTACAACGCGGCCGCCCGTAGGCAGCCCGACTCACTTGCACTGGGGGAGGCGTCCCTTGCGTTCGAGTTCGACGTTCTGCCCGAGGCCACCCGGGTCACGTTCGACGAGGCCTTCCTCCGCGCGGGACTGTTGCACTGGCGGCTTGCGCCGTCCATCGGGGTGGGCATGCCCACAGTCGATCTATACACGGATGCCATCGTGACCGAGGGGCTCACGCTCACACGCGTGAACCCCGAGGCCCTGCGCGACACGCCGCAGCGGCTTACGCTCACGGGGGCCTTTTCCCCGGCCCGCACCGACACGGCCTACGTGACGGCCAGCGGCCTCGACCTGGCCGAGGTGCTGCGCTTCGTGGGGCTCTCGCGGCCATTCGGCGGGCGCGTCGATGGCGACGTGGCCATCCCTTCCGCGCTCGGTCAGCCCGAACTCGCGGGGGACCTCCGCATTGCGCCGTTCTTGTTCGACGGCCGCCCGGCTGGCGTGATCGACCTCCGGAGCCGGTTCCGCCCGGGAACCACCGACCTGGCCGTAGACCTGACGCTCGCGCCGAATCCAGACGGCACGACCGACGCGCGGCGGGTCCCAACCAACGACTTCGACATCACAGGGACACTCCGGCTGCCCGGCCGCGCCGACGACGGCACGCGCACCCGCGGAGCCTACGACCTCGACGCCACCTTTCGGAAGCTCGACCTCTTCTTCTTCGACTGGCTCTTCCCACGTATCCTCGACCGCGCCGCCGGCGTGGGGACGGGCACGGGCCGTATCACCGGAGCGCTCACGCGGCCGCTCTTTGAGGCCGATCTCGACGTGCGTGACGCCAGCTTCCGGGTGCCCGGCTTCAACCTCGCCATCGGCCTGGACGGAGAAGTAGACGTGGACGAGGAGGGCATTCACCTGCGCGAGGTACGGCTCACCGACCAGACTGGGGGCACCGGCCGCGCCCAGGGCAGCATCCTGTTCAACGACTACCGCTTCTGGAGCTTCGACCTCGAAGGAGCGCTGCGCGAGATGCAGATCATCAACGTCGCCGAGTCCGACGCCCTGCCGTTCTATGGCGACATCCGCGCTAGCGGGGCTCTCACGTTCACCGGGCCGGTCAACAACGTCTTCCTGCGCAGTGCCAACGCTCGCACGACGCCCAACAGCGAACTCTTCATCCCGATCGTGGCGAGCGGCCCAGCCCAGGAGACCGGCTTCCTTGTCTTCGCCGACTCGACGGGAGCGATCCCGGAGACGGAGACCCGCCGCAATCTGGTCAGCCGCCGCCCCTCCACCGAGCGCGCCTTCCTCGACGGCCTGGAGATGCAGCTCAACGTCGAGGCCCCGTCGGGATCGACGGTCCACCTCGTCCTCGACCCCGCCACGGGCGACGTGATCGACGCGGTGGGGCGAGGGCGCATGGAGCTCACAATCGACGAGGGGCGCTTCCTCACCTTCGGCACGTTCAACGTGGAGGGCGGCGACTACCTATTCACCGCCGGTGACGTCTTCACGCGAGGCTTCGTGCTGCAGCCCGGCGGCACACTCCGCTGGACTGGCGACCCCGTCGATGCCCGGCTCGACCTCGCGGCGGCCTACGAGACGCGGGCGTCTCTTGCGGGTCTGCGGCTCCCCGGCGTGGAGGACCCGGCCCGCCAGCGCGTACCCCTTCTCGTTGAGATGGACCTTTCGGGTTCGGTCACCACGCCGCTCGTCGACCTCCGCCTCGACCTCGACACGGGCGAGCGGCTCGACTCGGGCGTGATCGAGGCGCTGCGCACCGAACTCAACCGCGGCGACCGGCAGGCGGAGTATGCCACCAGCGTGCTGCTCACCAACTCGTTTCTGCTCGCCCCCTCCGACAACATCAGCACGGTGGGTGACACCGCCGATGAGTTGATCTACACGTCGCTCTCGCAGCTCGTCTCGACGCGCCTCAACCAGTTCCTCAATGAGGCGCTCGCCTCCGACAACGTGGAGGTGCTGCTCGGCGTCCAGCAGGGCAACGACTTCGAGGCGCTCGACGTGACCTACGGCGTCGCGCTTCGCTTCCTGGACGAGCGGCTCATCATTCGCGGCGAGGGCGTCTACCAGCGCGATAACTCCGAAGCGCTCCAGAACGAAGACTTCCAGGGCGAGGTGGCCGTGGAGGTTAGGCTGACTCCAGACGTGTCGCTGGAGGTGTTCTACCGCCGGGAGAACGAACTGCTCGTGGGCGAGAGCATCGGCGGGACTACCTACGGAGCCTACGGGGCAGGCTTGAGCTATCAGACGGAATTCACCTCGTGGCCCGGCCTGCTCGGCACGCTCGTGGACGAGGCACAGACGGGCCAGGACAACGCCGCGCAGTCGCAGTGAGACTCTGAAGCGTTTACGGAAGCCGACCGTCGGCCTCGTCCAAAGTCAACGGGGCCGCCCTCTCCGAAAAGGGCGGCCCTGCTACGATGTGTGTGGGGGTCTACTCGGCGTCCTGAGCGTCGTCGTACTGCAGGTCGAGGGTGAGCTTGAGCGTAGCGGTCTCGTTCTCGAAGGTGACCCGCGAGGCCCGGGAGCTCACGGCGTCGGCGAAGGAGATGCGGGCGATCTTGCCCATGTTCTCGTCGCGCCCGTCGTCGTCTTGGTCCACCACGAAAATGAAGTACTCCCGGTCCAAGTTGCTGATGTCGCCCTGCACCGGAACACGGATGCCGAGCTGGTCGATCTCGACGGGCTCGGTGCTGTCTACGTACACCCGTCCCAGTGCGTCTTGGATTTCCAGGTAGACGTCGGGGGCACTGTCCTCGTCCCAGGTGTTGCCGTTGCCCCGAGCCAGGGGCAACTGGTCGAAGGTGATGCCGGTGACGGTGACGCTGTCGTTGTCGGAGCCGGATGAGACAAAGTCACAGCCGGACAAGGCTATGCTTGCGAATAGGAAAAGGGTGGCGAGGGGACGCATGGGCCTGTGGGCAAAAGTTGCAGGGTTTGGTGCTGCAACAGGTATCAGCGCGCCACCTAGGCAGTTAATGTGCCCCCTTCTTTAGCCCAGCAGAATGGATAGCTTTCTAAGTTAGCCAGCGGAAATGTAATTGGCGCATGCCGACGTACTACATCGAAGGCCACAGACGCCGTCTCAACAAGGAACGACGAGGTTCTAGAAACACCTGCAATCTTGGAGGCGCTATTCCCACTCCAGGGCCAGTTCCAGGCAAAACGCCTCGTCCTCGTTGGTGAGGCGGAGCGAAGTGGGGCGCTCCTCGACGAGGTCGGCGAAGGAGAACGAGCCCGTTGCTCCGATCCAGTCCCACTCGCGCGCCGGACGGTCGTCGTCTTGCTCGACGGCAAAGAAGAAATAGTCCCGCTCAATATTCGAGACTTCGATGGGAGGGCTAGACGCAGCTAGCGGAAAGCTTGCCGCGTCGGCAATAGACGTGCTCAGGTATACCTTGCCGAGCGCATCTTGCATCTCGATGTAGAGGTCTGGCGCGCTGGTCGGATCCCACGGCGTGCCGTTGGCACGAGCTTCTGGAATCGTCTCGACGGTGACAGCCGCGATGGTAACGGACGTGGAGGAGGAGTCAGCATAGCCGCACGCGCTCAGAAGGAGCGCGTTCAGCACGAGCACGGCAACGCGCATAGAACAGAGAAGGACACACGAGAGGGGCGGGTGAGCAGGCCCGGTGGTAGGGTCGGCAAGCACGATGAGAATAGAGAAGACCGCGCCAAAGGACAAAGCGTGGTACCCCCAAACTGGAAATAATGACTGGATCGGTGGCCCGCCGGGGTTATCCCCTCTGGATACCGCATGGATGCCGCATCTTCCGCACGGTATGTCAGCGATATTTGAGGCATCTGCACGGTGCCATCCGTCTGCAGCCGTGTCTCAGCTTGAGCGTCGTCCCTATTGGGGGACACTCGTGTAAACTTTCTTTGTCACAACAATCAGTCAAATAGGGTATGCGTCGCGTCGTCTTCAACCAGAAGGGCGGGGTTGGGAAATCCAGCATCGCCGTGAACCTCGCGGCGCTGGCCGCCTCGTCTGGCCGCCGCACCCTCGTGATCGACCTCGACCCGCAGGGCAACGCGAGCCAGTATCTCCTCGGCGCAGGCGCCCAGCCGCCCCACACTGCTGCCGACTTCTTCGAGCAGTTCCTTGCGTTCCGACTCCAGAACGAGGGCCTCGACGCGTTTGCCAGCGCGACGCCGTTTGCCTACTTGCGCGTGCTCCCATCGTCGCCGGACTTGGGTGAGATTCAAGGCAAGCTGGAACAGCGCTACAAGATCTTCAAGCTGCGGGACGCCCTCGATGCCGTCGCCGACGAGTTCGACGAGGTCTTCATCGACACGGCGCCCGCGTTCAACTTCTACTCGCTCTCCGCGCTCATCGCCGCCGACGCCGTCCTGATTCCGTTCGACTGCGACGACTTCTCGCGGCAGGCGCTCTACCAACTGCTCGACCGGGTCGCCGAGGTGCGCGCCGACCACAACGAAACGCTGCAAGTGGAAGGCATCGTGGTCAACCAGTACCAGTCGAACGCGAACCTGCCGCAGCGTGTAGTGGGCGAGCTCCGCAGCGAGAACCTGCCGCTCCTCGACACGCTCCTTCCGGCTTCGGTCAAGATGCGCGAGAGCCACGAGGCGGCGACCCCGCTGGTTCACTTCGCGCCGCGCCACAAGCTGACGCAGGCCTTCGAGGACCTGTTCGCGGAGATCAGCGGCTGACGCTATCTGTCGCTGGGCAGGTACGCGGCGGGGAGCTCGTTGCCGGGATGCTCGGGCGACCAGAACACGTTCACGATCCACCAGCGCGTGCCGTCCCAGAGCGCCTGGATCGAGTTGACGCCGCGCAGGACAACCTCGCCCTCCGGCGTCATTCGTCCCTCATAGGTGCTCCACACGTGGGTCGTTGCGCCGAACTGCTCGGTCTGCCGGGCGACCTCCACCTCGAAGAAGCCGTTCTCTAGCATCCAAGGGCCGGAGTTCTCGATGTAGCCATCGACGCTCATGACACGGTGGACGTAGGACCCGTCGGGCCGGTGGGCTGTGGGAATGAGTTGGGCTTCGGGAAGGAAGAGGGCACGCATCCGGTCCCAGTCGCGCTCTTCACCGGCCGGTCCAGAGATGACGTCGTACAGCGCCGCGATGATGGAGTCCAGGGACGCCGTGTCGGCAGCGTGCGCCAGCGAGTCAGGCGGCGTGGCTTCGCTGAGGGCTGAGGCGACGGGGGCAACGGCGAAGGAGAGGGCGATCAGCAGCGCACGCAACATGGGCACAGGGTAAAATGAAGACCGGGGAACGTCGGTAAGCTATCGCAAGCTCGTCATTCCCCGGTCTCGGTCGTAGACTTCGGCAGGAATCACCAACCGGAGCCGTGCGCATGCAGCATGGCTGAGCGGACTCAGCGGGCCAGCACGACGGTGCGCGTTGCCCGGGCGTCGTCGGTGCGGAGGGCTACGAAGTAGACCCCGCTTGCCGCAGACGCCGCATCCCAGCGCATCGAGTGTGTGCCTGCCGGGAGCGACGCATCTGTGAGGGTCGCCACGCGGCGGCCCGTGGCGTCGTAGACCTCCAGCGTCACATCAGAGGCCGCTGGCAAGTCGAAGGCAATGGTGGTCGACGACGTGAAGGGGTTCGGGTAGGCCCCACGTAGGGCAAACGCAGTGGGGCGGCTGCCCTCGCCCTCGTTTGACACGGCGGTGCTCTGGACCTCGATCACGGCACCGGCTTCGGTCCACACGAGCGCATCGGTAAGGATGCCAGAGGCCGTGCGGAGCGTGATCGCGTCGCCGGGCTGGGCTCCTTCGTCCTCGCGCGTGGCGGGGTCGTCGGCGTAGATCGCCATCAGGCCGAGGGCGCCATCAGCTTGCACGGTGAAGGCACCGCTGACGACCCCGTCGGGATCAACCGCCGTGACGAGCGTGCCCGCGTCTAAGCCAGCGATAGCCTCGCCCCAGACGCTGACCCACGAGGGGGTCGGCGTGACGCCAGCTTCGCGTTCGGCCGCGACGAGTGCCTCGGTCGGGACGCCCTCGAAGGTCAGCGGGGCAGCGGTGAGGGGGTAGTCGAGGCGTACAGGCGCGGTGGTGCGAACCTGGTAGCCCATGCCGGGTCGGACGGTGCCGAGCGTCTGGTAGGCCTCCGGTACGCCTGGCGCGTAGGCCACGCCCGTGCTGTGGAAGCTCTGGATGCCCTCGGTGGCATCGAGGATGCTGGCAAAGGCGTTCGCGGCCATGTCACGCGTCTCGGGGAGGTAGGCCACGGCGTTGAGGCCCGCCGCGAGGTCCATGGCTTCCATCGACATCGGCGCACCGTCCATGGTAAGCCGCGCAGGCGCGCTGAGCTTCACCCAGATCGCCTCGCCCTCGTTCATGTGCGTCAGGGCGTTGGATTCGGCGCCAGGCATGTGATCCAACCACGCACCGCCGCGGTAGGCGCGAACCATCTCGACATCGTCCCACACGGAGGCGAGGGCCGATTCAACCCGCATGTCGTCGAGGGCGACGTTCCACGAGACGAGGTTCCAGCCTTCAGCAAGCGGCGTCACGTTCGAGCCCTCGACGGTGATTTGCACGGGGACGCGCACGTTCGGCTGGGCCGGGTCGTTGGTGCGCAGGACAAGCGTGCGGCTGTAGACCCCGCGTTCGGCACTCGCGGCGTCCACCCGGACGTTGACGGTGGCGCTGGCGCCGGGCGGGATGATCCCGCTCGTCGGGTCCGCGGTGACCACGAGGCCGCTCGCGTCGAGGCTGAGGGCGCGCAGCAGCGGGACGGAGGGCGAGCCAACGTCGAAGTAGTCGGGGAAGGGCTGCCAGTCACCAGAGGCCCCAGAGCGGCTGAGAAAGCCGCGCCCGTCCGCCGAGCTGGTGCCCATGTCGTCGAGGCCGACGGGAAACGCCACGCCGTCGTAGCGGGCGGTGATGAACACCTCGTCCCCGGCGCTCAGGTCGAGGCTGCCCTCCATGGCCACCGTGACAAAGTCGGCGATGGGCTCGGTGAGGATCGTCCGCACCGCAGCGCGCAGCGTGCCGCCCGTGGGGTCGGCGGCGTCGGCCACGTCGTAGACCTCGACGGTCAGCGCGAGCGGCGAGAACGACGAGTCAGGCTCCGGCGCGTCGGGGTCATGCTCGATGTTGAACGTGGACGCGAATAGGCGCACGGCGTTGAGCGAGAAGGGGCGATCGGCGGTGAACCGCTGCGCAACGGAGAGCGGCTCCTCCGCGTCGCCCGTGCCGAGCAGGGCGTCGGGATAGCTGTCGCCCGTGTCGTAGAAGATCGAGTCCTGCACGAGGCCGGCAGCCGATCCGTCCGGGTTTTCGAGCGCGGCGCTGTAGAGCAGCCTACCGCCTCCGCTGTTCGAGATCGTGAGCGGCAACGTCACTGTGTCGCCCGGGGCGAGCGTCGTTGCGAGGTCGCGCGGCGATACGTCCACGGCGGGAGGCGAAACAGCGCTGGCTTGCACGTCAACCGCGAGATCGCCCGCGTCGGTGCTGATCACGATGGAGCCATCGAACCGGCCTGGCTGCCCGGGCGCGAACGTTACGGCGAAGGCCGTCTCGTTGCGCGGCTCGATCACGGCACCCGCCTCCAGACCGCGCAGAAACAGCGCCGGGTCGAAGCTGGTGATGCCCGTCACCGTAACTGGAGCCGTTCCTTCGTTGACGAGGAAGATCGTGCGACCGGAGATCGTGCCGACCAACTCATCGACGAAGCTCACTGCGGAGGTGGTCAGCGTGGGGGTCCCCGCGCCGTCGACGGTGAGCGTGACCGGGACGGTCAGCACTACGCCTGTGACCGAGTCAAAAACCTGCACGACTTTGCTGAAGGTGCCAGCATTGAGGCGTGCCGTGTCAATGGTGAGCGCGAGGTCGATCGAGGCCCCCGGCGGGATCTCGCCGGACCCAGGCGTCGCTGAGAGCCAGCCGCTGCGCGTGCTCGACCCGTTGAGGGCACGGATCACAAACGGGCTGGCGAGCTCACCCGTGGCGGCCTCCACAAGGGTCCACGAGCCCGTTTCACCCGTGCGGCTGTAGAGGCTGCGCCCTGGCGCGTCATTCGTACCGCTCAAGTCGACGCCGATGGGAAACGGTGTGCCCACGAGCGACACGATGAGGAAGAAGCTCTCGCCCGTCGCGAACGAGAAGTTCTGGTTGAACGGTACTTCAGCGAAGCCGTCGAAGCCCGCGTTGAAGCCGGTGGAGATCGTGCCGAGGAGCGCGCCCGCGCGCGGGTCTTCCGGGTCGGGCGCTTCGTAGACCTCCACGGTGATGGACAGGTCGCTGGCCCCGCCTTCGCCCTCGTGGTCGAAGAGACCAGTGGTCAGGGCGAGGCGCGCGCCGTCCAACGTGAACGGGGCGTCGGGTGTGAACCGCTGCGCGACGAAGAGGCGCTCGTCGACCTCGCCGGTGCCGAAGAAGGCGTCCGGGTAGTCGTCACCGTTGTCATAAAACAGCGAGTCGGACGAGGACGCGCTCCCGCGGAGGGCCGCACTCGGCGCACCAGCGCCAGCAGAGCGTCTCATGAGGGCAGGTCCGTCAACCAGGATCCGGTTGAGGGCGCGACGCGACGAGAATGCCGCTTCGGTCGCCCCTGCGTAGAAGGAAAACGGAGCCATGCGCGGGTCGCGTGCGTCACGGACATCGCCTGCCGGGTTGCCCGTCAGCGGGACGAGTGCCGAGTCTGCGATGACGACGCCGAAGCGTGCCACGTCTGCCGTCGGGTTCGAGAGCGTCAGCGTAGCCGTGGCGCTCTCACCCGCGGACAGCGTGCGTTCGATCGAGGAGGGGGAGGAGACAAGCTGGGCTGCAGCGCTTGGGAAGAGAAGTGCGAGAGAGAAGAGCAGACCTGTGAGGAGCCGTATGGGGAGAGGCATGGGACCAGCGGTCAGTGAGGTGATGGTTGACGAGGGGCGGTTGCGCTGCAGCCACCCGATCTACCCGGATCCGGTGTCTTATGCCTAGGATCGAATGGGCGAGGCCGTAACGATCCTGCACGGGGCACCTCGGCCGGGTCGGCGCATACTGGCTCGCGGCCCGAACACGCAGGCCGTCCCCACGCCGAAAAGGGGCGACAGTACCTTCCCTGGCCTCATGCTTCCCATCTTTCTGAGCCCCATGCGTTCTTCTGCCCTGTCCCTCGCCCTGTTGTTGCTCGCCCTGCCCACCTGGGCGCAGCCTGCGCGCGACGCCGACCTGCCGCCACTCTCCGTCGAGACACTCTTCACGACGCCGACGTTCTTCGGCGACCGCTTCCAGGGCGGCCGCTGGGCCGAGGAAGGTCCGGTGCTGACCTACATCGAGAACGACCGCGCCGCTGGAGCGACGCATCTGATGCGCTACGACCTCGCGACCGGCGAGCGCACCATCATCGTGGACGGCAGCACGTTGCAGAAGCCCGACGGCGATGGGTTGATTCGGATCGAAGACTATGCCTACAGCGCTGACAAGTCGACGCTGCTGCTCTACACCGACTCCGAGCGCGTGTGGCGCCTCAACACGAAGGGCTTTTACTACTTGCTCGACGTGGAGTCCGGCGCCCTCTCTCCGGTCGCGAACCGCGACGCGGGCTTCCAGATGTTCGCCAAGCTCAGCCCCGACGGGAGCGCCGTCGCCTTCGTGCGCGACCGCAACCTCTTCCACGTCGATCTCGCGACCATGTCGGAGACGCCGCTCACCGACGACGGGGCCGACGGCGGCGTCATCAACGGCACGTTCGACTGGGTCTACGAAGAGGAGTTCGGCCTTCGCGACGGCTTCCGCTGGTCGCCCGATGGCCGCTATCTCGCCTTCTTCCAACTCGACGAGTCGGCGACGCGGCCCTTCACGATGGTCGACAATCGCGCGTTTTACCCGACGACCTACACGTTCCGCTACCCGAAGGCGGGCGAGGTCAACAGCGAGGTCCGCATCGGCGTGATCGACACGCAGGACGGCGCAGGCGACCCAGACCGCACGATGTTTTTCGACACCGACACGTGGTTCGAGGGCGGCGAGGCGACGGAGTACCTCGCGCTCATGGACTGGACGCCACCCGGCGCCGACGGGGCGAGCCAAGTCTGGATGGTGCGCCTCAACCGCGACCAGAACGACCTCGACCTGCTCTACGGCGACCCTGAGACGGGGGCGCTCACGACGGTCCTCGAAGAGCAGTCCGCGACCTGGCTCGACGTGGAAACCGGCTTCTCCGACCTCGACCTCGCCAAGATCACCTACCTCGACGGCGGCGAGCGCTTCGTCTGGCGCTCTGACCGCAGCGGCTTCAACCACCTCTACCTCTACGAGCGCGACGGCACGCTCCTCGACCAGATCACCGATGGCGCCTGGGACGTGACGTCCTTCAACGGTCTCGACGAGGACGCCGGGCTCGTGTACGTCACCGGTACCAAGGACAGCCCGCGCGAGCGCCATCTCTACGCCATCAGCCTGCCAGGAACGGACGAGGCAGGTGCGGTCACCAAGATCACGCAGCGCCCTGGCTGGCACTCGCTCAACCCGTCGAGCGACCTGCGCTACTACCTCGACACCTGGAGCGATGCCACGACGCCCTCGCAGGTGACACTCCACGCGCTCAGCCCTGAACGTTCAGATGGGGACAATGCCGAGCCGGGCGAGCGCCTCGCGACTCTCGTGGACAACGCGGGCCTCGCCGAGCGTGTCGCGGGCTACAACCTTCCGGCGATGGAGTTCATGCAGGTACCGGCCGCGGACGGCACGCTGCTCGAAGCCTACATGATCAAGCCGTCCGACTTCGACTCGACGCAGGCCTACCCGCTGCTCTTCCACATCTACGGCGGGCCCGGTGCGCAGGAGGTGCGCGACTCGTGGGGCGGCGTCGAGCGCGTCTGGCACCAGATGCTCGTCGACGACCTCGACATCATCGTCGTGGGCGTCGACAACCGAGGGACAGGCGGCAAGGGCAAGGCGTTCAAAAGTGTCACCTACAAGCGCCTCGGCGTGCTCGAAGCCGAGGACCAGATCGCCGCGGCGCAGCACCTCTCAGCGCTGCCCTACATCGACGCGGAGCGGACCGGCATCTGGGGCTGGAGCTACGGCGGCTTCCTCGCGCTCAACGCGATGCTGATGGGCGACGGCCCGCAGACCTTCGAGGTCGGCATCGCCGGTGCGCCCGTGACGGATTGGCGCTACTACGACACGATCTACACCGAGCGCTACATGTCCACGCCGCAGAAGAACGACGCGGGCTACACCGAGGGCTCGCCCGTCACGTATGCCGCCAACCTCGACGACGACCGCCAAGACCTCCTCATCGTCCACGGCGACTACGACGACAACGTGCACGTCCAGAACACGATCGTGATGGTGGAGGCGCTGCAGGACGCGGGCAAGCAGTTCGATTTCATGCTCTACCCCGGTCAGGCGCACGGCGCGCTCTACGGCCAGGCCGTCCACTACTTCACGCTCATGACCGACTACATCGCCGAACACCTCGCCGCGCCCGCCGGCATGGCAATGGGGGGCACGCGATAGCTCCGTTGTCGAGACCAACGCAAAACGCCCCGACTCGGATGGGAGTCGGGGCGTTTCAGTGAGCGGGAAACCGGACTCGAACCGGCGACCTTCTGCATGGCAAGCAGATGCTCTACCAACTGAGCTATTCCCGCGAAGGGCACCCAACATACGAAGCCGAAGCGGGGGCTGTCAACGCGTGGCAGAATCCCAGCCGGTGAACATTTGGTGCGGGCGTACGCCGCAACGCTACACCTTCTCCGTGAGCGCGGCGATGCCGGGGAGCGTCTTGCCTTCGAGCAGTTCCAGCATCGCGCCGCCGCCGGTGGAGACGTGGCTCACGTCGTCGTCGAGGTTGGCTTGCGAGATGGCCGCCACGGAGTCGCCGCCGCCGACGACCGTGAGCGCGCCGCGCCGGTTCGTGGCCTGGGCGAGTGCTTTCGCGACGGCGAGCGTGCCTGCGGCGTAGTTGCTCATCTCGAAGACGCCCATCGGGCCGTTCCAGATGACCGTCTTGGCCTCGGCGAGGACGCCCTCGTAGCGCTGCACCGTCTTCGGGCCAATGTCGAGGCCCATCCAGCCGTCGGGGATGTTGCCCATGACCGTCTCGTGCGCGGCGTCGTTGGAGAAGCCGTCGGCGATGACGTGGTCGGTCGGGATGAGTAGCGTGTCGCCGTGCGCGTCGAGAAGTGCCTTGGCCCGCTCCACCCAGTCTTCCTCCACGAGCGAGGTGCCTGTCGTGTGGCCCTGGGCGCGGAGGAACGTGTAGGCCATCGCGCCGCCGATGAGCAGCGTGTCGACCTTCTCGACCAGCGCCTCGATCACACCAATCTTGTCCGACACCTTCGCGCCGCCGATGATGCCCACGAAGGGGCGGCCTGGCTCAGCGAGCGCTTCGGAGAGGAACTCGACCTCTTTGGCGAGAAGCAGCCCCATTGCAGCGTGCCCACCCTTGGCTTCCATCGCCTCGGCGACGCCCGTCGTGGACGCATGCGCGCGGTGTGCCGAGCCAAAGGCGTCGTTGACGTACTCGTCGCCGAGCTTCGCCAGTTGCGCGGCGAGGGCGCTGTCGTTCTTCTTCTCGCCCGCGAGGAAGCGGGTATTTTCGAGCAGCACGATGCTGCCGTCCCGAGCACCTGCCACGCACGCCTCGGCCTCAGCGCCGACGGTGCTCGTGCAGAAGATCACACGAATGCCCATTAGCAACTCGTCGAGGTGAGCGCCGACGGCCTGGAGGCTGTAGGCGGGGTCCGGCTCGCCCTTTGGGCGCCCGAGGTGGCTCATCAGCACGGGCGTAGCTCCGGCGTCGAGGAGCGTGCGGAGCGTCGGGAGGGCCGCCCGCACGCGGGTGTCGTCGGCCACCTGCCCGTGATCGTTGAGCGGGACGTTGAAGTCCACGCGGACGAGCACGCGCTTGCCCGCGAAGTCGAGGTCGGAGAGGGCGAGCTTCATAGGTCTGGGGGTGTGAACGTGTGAACGTGTGAAGGTGGGCGTGGCGGCGACGAAGGGTCACCTGCACACGTGGGCACCTCCACACGTCCATACCGAGCGCAGCGAGGGTTACGCGAGGCCGCTGAGCTCCGCGAACTTCTTGGCGACATCCACGGTGCGGTTGGAATAGCCCCACTCGTTGTCGTACCAGCCGACGACCTTGATGAGGGTCCCATCCGCCTGCGTCGAGAGGCTGTCCACGATGCACGAGTGCGGGTTGTGGACGATGTCGATGGAGACGAGCGGCTCCTCGCTGTACTCCATGATGCCGTTGAGCGGGCCGTCCGCTGCTGCCTTCAGCGCGGCGTTGACATCCTCGACGGTGGCTTCTGTCTTGAGGACGGCGGTGAGGTCGGTCAGCGAGCCGTCCGGCGTCGGGACGCGGAGAGCGAAGCCGTCGAGCTTGCCCTGCAGCTGCGGAAGCACGAGCCCGACGGCCTTCGCAGCGCCGGTCGTCGTCGGGATGATCGAGAGCGCGGCGGCGCGAGCGCGGCGGAGGTCCTTGTGCGGCGCGTCCTGGATGCGCTGGTCCGACGTGTAGGCGTGGACCGTCGTCATGAAGCCCTTCTCCAAGCCGAAGGCGTCGTCGAGCACCTTCGCCATCGGGGCGAGGCAGTTGGTGGTGCACGAGGCGTTCGAGATCACCTCCATGTCGGCGGTGAGCACGTCGTCGTTGACGCCGAGCACGACGGTCGCGTCGATCTTGCCCGAGGCGGGGGCGGAGATGACGACCTTCTTGGCGCCGGCTTCGAGGTGCAGGGCTGCCTTGTCGCGGGTGCGGAAGATGCCCGTCGACTCGATCACGACGTCGCAGCCGAGGTCGCCCCAGGGGAGGTCGGCGGGGTTGCGCTCGGAGAAGACCTTGAAGCGGTCGCCGTCGATCTGGAGATGGTCGTCGCCCCAGGTGCTCACCTGGCCGGGGTAGCGGCCGTGAACGGAGTCGTACTTGAAGAGGTGGGCGAGCGTGCCGGCGTCGGTGAGGTCGTTCACCGCGACGATGTCGAAGGCATCGTCCTGGCGCTCCAGGATGCTGCGAAAGACGAGGCGCCCGATGCGCCCGAAGCCGTTGATGCCGAGTCGGATAGCCATAGGAGTGAGGCAGTCGATGAGAGGACGGGGGGACCGAAATGGTGGTGGAATCTAACCTATCCGGTCCCCTCGACATTCCGGAATGAATTGCAGGCGAAGTGGCGAGCGAAGCGCTTCCAGTGCCATGAAGACGCAGCGAATCAGGCGTAGGCACCAACGATCCACGCGCATTTCAATTGTCTACGATGGTGGGCACCTTGGCGACAACGTACCTTTGTCAGCTATCCGCTTTTCAAAGAAGAGGCTCGGTCGGCCCACCTCGCGCGCACGGTGCTGCGCGGACGCCCCACCTCGGATCTGTTGCCACCCGAAACCATGAGCATGCTCAAGCCGCCGAAGTCGGCGACCACCTCCCGCACGGAGCCCCAAGGGGACGCGTTGACGTCGGCCTACGCGACGTCGTGGAGTTTCTGGGACCAGTACAAGAACCTCATCCTCGGCCTCGGCATCGCCGTGGTGGTGATCGGGCTGGCCTCGTTCGCCTACGCCGCCTGGCGTGGCAGCCAGGACCAGGAGGCTGCGAAGCTCCTCGGCAGCGCGCTGACGGCCTACGAGGCGGGCGAGTACGCCGAGGCGATTGAAGGCACCCTCGAAGAGCCGGGCCTGCTCGCCATCGCCGAGGACTACGGCGCGACGCCGACGGGCAACCTCGCCACGTTCTACGCCGCCGACGCGCTCATGCAGCTGGAGCGCTACGACGAGGCCCTCGACTACTTTGGGCGCTTCGACGCCGACGACGACATCATTGGCGCGAGTGCGCTCGCAGGCGAAGCCGCCATCTATGAGCAGCAGGGCGATACCGAGCAGGCGGCCCGCCTCTACCGCCGTGCCGCCGAGGCTTACGAGGGCGTGTCCGCCCCGGACTACCTTCTCGCTGCTGCGCGCAACTACGAGGCACTCGGCGACCTCGACGCGGCCGCGAGTGCGTACGACGCCATCGAAACGCTGTACGAGGACTCGCCCGCCGCCGCCAACCTCGGCTTCTACCGCGCTCGCCTCGCCTCGATGCGCTAGCGCTTGCTGCGCTACTACCATGAGCCGGGGAGCCGGAGCCACGGCGAACCGGCGCGCTCTTGCTCTCGCCGTCTCCTCGCCCCGTTTCCCCGTCTCATGGCCAAGATTCTCATCGCCGACGACGAAGCGCCGATCCGCCGCACGCTGCGCGACATCCTCGAATACGAGGGCTACGACATCGAGGAGGCGGCCGACGGCGCCGAGGCGCTCAAGCTGGCGAAGACGGGTGAGCACGACCTGATGCTGCTCGACATCAAGATGCCGAAGCGCGACGGCATGGAGGTGCTCGAAACGCTCAGCAGCACTGACCTCGGCCTCCCGGTTGTGATGATCTCGGGGCACGGTACCGTCGAGACCGCTGTGGAGGCGACCCGGCTCGGCGCGGTCGACTTCATCGAGAAGCCGCCGGACCTCAATCGCCTCCTGGTCACGGTCCGCAGCGCGCTCGAAAAGAGCCAGCTCGAAACCGAGAACAAGCGCCTGCGCCAGGCCGTCGCCGACGTCTCCCACGACGAACTCACGCCCATCATCGGCGAGAGCCAGGCCATCCTGCACATCACCGGCACGATCGAGCGGGTCGCGCCGACCGAGGCCCGCGTGCTGATCACGGGCGAGGCTGGCACAGGAAAAGAGCTCGTCGCACGCTGGATCCACCACCAGTCGGCCCGCAGCGAGGGGCCGCTCGTGGAGGTCAACTGCGCCGCCATTCCGAGCGAACTCATCGAGAGCGAGCTCTTCGGCCACGAGAAAGGGGCCTTCACTGGCGCGACAAAGCAGCGCGTTGGCAAATTCGAGCAAGCCGACGGCGGGACGCTCTTCCTCGACGAGATCGGCGACATGTCGCTCGACGCGCAGGCCAAGGTGCTGCGCGCGCTCCAGGAGAGCCGCATCACCCGCGTCGGCGGCGACCGCATGATCCCGGTCAACGTCCGGGTGGTGGCAGCCACGAACAAGAACCTCCTCGAAGCCATCGACGGGCAGCAGTTCCGCGAAGACCTCTACCATCGCCTCTCGGTCATCCTGATCCACGTGCCGCCGCTGCGCGAGCGCCGGGGCGACATCCCCGCCATCGCCGAGCACATCCTCCGCCGGGTGGCGCTCCAGAACGGCATGATGGGCCGCTCCTTCAGCCGCGACGCCCTCGACCGCCTCCGCACGCTCGACTGGCGCGGCAACGTCCGCGAACTGCGCAACGTCGTCGAGCGCCTGCTCATCCTGTCCGAGGGCAGCGCGATTGGCGTCGCCGACGTGGACCGCTTCGTCAACCCCGGCGGCTCCGGCGGCGACCCGATGGCGGGCCTGCTTGACCAATACGACCAGTTCTCGGAGTTCCGCGACATGGCCGAGAAGCTCTTCATCGAGCGTAAGCTGGAGCAGTTCGGCTGGAACATCTCGCGCACGGCTGAGAGCATCGGCATCCAGCGCTCGCACCTCTACAACAAGCTCGCGAAGTACAACATCGAGCGGCAGGACGGGTAGCGGCGGTGTGCACGTGTGACGGTGTGAACGTATGAACGTGGACGACGCAGCCCAGCCTGACGAGGAGGTGGGCGAGGGGGAAGCCTCGACGCCTGACCTTGGACCCAAGACGCTGCTGAGAGCGCGCGGCCTCACCAAGTCGTATCCGACTGCTAAGGGCCCGCTGACGGTGCTCGACGGCGTGGACCTCGACGTGCGGCGGGGCGAGTTCGTCGCGATCGTGGGCGAGAGCGGGACCGGCAAGAGCACGCTGCTGCACCTCCTCGGCGCGCTCGACCGGCCGACGAGCGGGCGCGTGAGCTACACGGACCGCACGGGCCGCGAGACCGACGTGTTCGCCTACGACGACGAGGCGCTCGCCAGCTTCCGCGGGCGCGAGATCGGCTTCGTCTTCCAGTTCCACCACCTGCTGCCCGAGTTCTCGGCGCTGGAAAACGTGGCGATGCCCGCGCTCATCCAGCGCACATCGGCGGCGCAGGCCCACGAGCGGGCTGGGTCACTGCTCGCGTCGATGGGGCTCGCCGACCGTACGGATCATCGCCCTGCGCAGTTGTCCGGGGGGGAGCGGCAGCGCGTGGCCATTGCTCGTGCGCTCATGAACCAGCCCGGCCTCGTCCTCGCCGACGAGCCGACGGGCAACCTCGACACCAAGACCGCCGACGCGCTCCACAACGAACTGCGGGCCCTGAGCCGCGAGCAGGGGCAGGCGTTCGTAATCGTGACGCATAACCCCGCGCTGGCCGCGCTCGCTGACCGCGTGCTCACGCTCGAAGACGGCCGGCTCTCAGACAACGGCGCGTCCTACACCGACAACGCCTTGGACGAAGATGCCTGAGTGGGAACGGTCGGGCAGAGCGGGGGCGCCGTATCTTCCCGCCGCTCGTGCGCGACCGCGCCCGTGACGAAGGGCCCCTGTAGCTCAACAGGATAGAGCTACGGCCTCCTAAGCCGTAGATCCAGGTTCGAGTCCTGGCGGGGGTACACCAAGCAGGGCGTTTACGGAAGCATAACAGCGTGACGCAAACCGCAAGGCGCCGCGCGGCATTGCTGCAAATCGCTCTCGGTTCCCCCTCGTGTCTGTTCCTCGCGCCATGACGACCACCGCTTCCACGGCTGCGCCTGCTTTCGACCGCGAACTGTCGTGGCTTCAGTTCAACGCCCGGGTGTTGCAGGAAGCTGAGGACGAGCGCACCCCGCTCTTCGACCGGCTCTTCTTCCTATCGGTCTGGTCGTCCAACCTCGACGAGTTTTTCCGGGTGCGCGTGGCCTCACTCCGCACTCGATTGCGGCTCGGCGACACGACAGGGCGGGGGCACACCAAGGCCGACCCGGCACGGCTGCTCCGCGCCATCTACGCGCGCGTCACCGAGCAGCAGGACCGCTTCGGACGCATCCTGCGCGGGACGCTGCTCCCCGCCCTCGAAGCCGAGGGGATCGCGCTATTGGGAGAACGACACCTCTCGGAGAAGCAACGTTTGTTCCTAGAGCGCTATTCCGACGAGCACGTGCGGGCGCTGCTCGACCCCGTCGTGTTGACACCTGGCACGTCCAGCGCTTCGAAGAACGGCAACCCGCCGTTCTTGGTCAACAACCGACTCTACCTCGTCGTTGAGTTGTGGGCGACTGGCGTCGGGGCTGGGCCGGAGTATGGCCTCGTCAACGTGCCGAGCCCGCAACTCGACCGGTTCGTGGAGCTTCCGGCTGACCCCGTGGCGGACCACGAGCTTGCCCGACTACCGCATCCCGTGCTGTTCCTGGACGATGTGGTTCGAGCCGCGCTGCCCGACCTGTTTCCAGACCACGAAGTCGGAGCAGCTTACGCGATCAAGCTCTCGCGGGACGCCGAGTTGGTCTATCAGGACAGCCACGACGCCTTCGACGAGGACGAGGCGGTCTTCCGGAGTCAGGTTGAAGCCGCGCTTGCCAAGCGGGACTTCGGCATCCCCTCGCGCTTCCTCTACGATGCGCAGGCCCCGTTTGCGCTCCTCGCCTTCCTGAAAGAGCGGTTCCATCTCGAAGACGAGGACCTCGTGCCGGGAGGGCGGACCCACAACCTCTCCGACCTCGCCGACTTTCCCCGGTTCGGACGCGACGACCTGCGCTTTGCGCCTCAGCCGCCGCTCGCGCACCCCGTACTCACCAACGCGGCGTCGATCCTGGAGGCGGTCCGCGAGCGCGATCACCTCATACACCCGCCGTATCAGTCGTTCCAGCCGGTCGTCCGGTTCGTGGAAGAGGCCGCGGCCGACCCCGCCGTCACCGACCTCTGGATCACGCTCTACCGCGCCGCTGACGACTCGGCCATGGTGCAGGCGCTCCTGCGGGCTGCCGAGCGAGGCAAGCGCGTCCACGCCTGCATCGAGATCATGGCGCGCTTCGACGAGGCGCCGAACCTCAAGTGGGCCACTGCGCTCGAAGCGGCTGGCGCGACGGTCCGCTATTCGTATCCAGGTCTCAAGGTGCACGCCAAGCTGATGTTGGCCGCGCGCCAGGAGCATGGCCGCACGCGGCACTACGCCTACCTCGGCACCGGCAACCTCAACGAGAAAACGGCACGCGTCTATGCCGACCACGGCCTGCTCACCGCCGACGCACGCCTCACGGACGACGTGCGCAAGGTCTTTGGCTTCCTGATGCAGGAAGACGGCTATGAAGCGCCGACCTACGCCACGCTTCTCGTCGCCCCGACCTTGCTGCGGCCGGGGTTCGAGGCCCTCGTCGACCACGAGGTTGCGGAGGCCCGGGCCGGGCGGCGCGGGCACATGGTATTGAAGATGAACGCCCTCGAAGATGCCGCGATGGTCGAACGGCTCTACGACGCGAGCCAGGCGGGCGTCGAGGTCGAACTCATCTGCCGTGGGCTCACGGTGGCTTGCGCGGGCGTGCCGGGCGTGAGCGAGCACATCCAGGCGCGGAGCATCGTCGGGCGCTACCTGGAGCACGCCCGCGTCTACGACTTCCACCACGGCGGCGACCGCCAACTCTACCTCGCCTCCGCCGACTGGATGCACCGCAACCTAAGCCGCCGCGTCGAAGTCGCCTTCCCGATCCTCGACCCACACTGCCAGGGCGAACTGCGCACGCTCCTCGACTTTCAGCGGCAGGACACCGCGAAGGCGCGCTACCTCGACGCGGCGCAGCGCAACCGCTACGTCGACAGCGACGGCGCCTTACCCTTCGACGCCCAGGTGGAAACCTACCGCTGGCTGCAGGGCCTTCTGGCTACGGCTACGGGGAGCTAAGGCGGATCCTCACAGGATCGGCTCCAGCAGCCGCGAGGCGCGGATGCCGAGGTGGAAGTAGAATGGCCGAGCGTCCAGGTCCTCGACCGTCGCGCGGGTGCTCTGGGCGAAGTCGTCGTCGAGCATGGCCGCGACCTCGGTCGCGAAGTCGGCGTCGGCGAAGAGCAGCGTCAACTCGAAGTTGAGCCGGAACGAGCGGTTGTCGAAGTTGGCCGTTCCCACGGCCGCGAAGTCGCTGTCCACGACGCAGACCTTCTGGTGGGCGAAGCACGGCTCGTAGAAGAACAGCTTCGCCCCGGCCTCGTCCAGCGGTTTGAGGTAGGCATAGTGCACGAAGTCGAACACCGTGTGGTCGGCCCGGCGCGGGACGAGCACGCGCACGTCCACGCCGCGGAGCGCCGCAAGCTGCAGCGACGCCAGAACGCCGCCGTCCGGGACGAAGTAGGGCGTGGCAATCCAGACGCGCTCCTCCGCCGACTGGATCGCGTGGGCGTAGAACAGGCCGCACGTCTCGACGGGGTCCGCCGGGCCGGTGGCGAGCACGAGCGCGTGGCGGTCCTCGGCGCATGGCGATGGCTCCCATGGCAGGTCGAGCACGTCGCCCGTAGACCAGTACCAGTCGCGCACGAACGAGAGCTGCACGCCCTGAACTGTCGGGCCGGTGAGGGCGAGGTGCGTGTCCCGCCACTGGGGATACTTCTCGGTGTGCCCGAGGTACTCGTCCGCCACGTTGAGGCCACCCGCGAACGCCTCGCGCCCGTCCACGACGACGATCTTGCGGTGGTTGCGGAAGTTGAGCCGGAGCCGCCCGAGCCAGGCCCGCCGCCCGCTGAACGGCGTCACGTGGACGCCCGCGTTTGCAAGCGTCCGCCCGTAGCTGCGAGGCAGCGCGTAGCTCCCGACGTCATCGTACACGAAGTAAACCTGCACCCCGCGCTCAGCCGCGCGGATCAGCGCCTGCTGGAAGCGTCCGCCGATGGTGTCGTCGGCGACGGTGTAGTACTGTGCCAGCACATAGTCCTCGGCGCGGTCGATGGCGCTCAAAATCGCGTCGAAGGTGGCCTCGCCGTCGATGAGCAGGCGCGCCCCGTTGCCTCGGGTAAAGGGCAGCGTGGCGAGGTCGCGGAAGGCTAGCTCTTCGCCGCGCGGATCGTCCGGTGGCACCGCGTGTTGCTCCCGGACGGCGCTCCGGATCTCGCCGAGTTGCTCTTGGATGTCGCGTTCGAGGTCCTGGAGGGCGTGGACGTAGGCGCCAAACTTGGAATGGCCGAATGTCCAGTAGAGCGGTAGCGTGACGAGCGGCAACGTCAACAGCCCGATCATCCAGCCGAAGGCCCCCTGCGGCGTCCGGGCCGACATGACGGCGTGCAGCGCGCTCACTACGGCCCCGGCGTAGAGGACCGCGGTGGCGCCAGTCCACACCCAGCCAGGCACAGGAAGGTCGACGAAAGGCATGCGAAGGAGGCAAAAGGGCGAGACGCATCCGTTCGACGGAGGCCGACGGCGTGAGGTCCCTCAAGTCAGCACGATGTCAGTCGATCGCCGCGTTTCTAGTACCTTGCCCGGACGCGCCAGCGTGTCGCTTCCCTTGGACCTTTCCCCAGCGCTGCCGATGCAGACCGAGTCCGTTCCACCGACCACGCCGACAGACGCTGACCCTGACCAGACAGGCAACGGGCGCAGCCCGTGGTGGTGGGTGCCGAGCCTCTACTACGCCGAGGGCCTCCCCTACATCGTCGTGATGGTTGTCTCGGTCATCATGTACAAGCGGCTGGGGATCTCGAACACCGAGATCGCGCTCTATACGAGTTGGCTATACTTGCCGTGGGTCATCAAGCCGTTCTGGAGCCCGCTCGTGGACGTGCTCAAGACAAAGCGCTTCTGGACGGTCCTGATGCAGCTCTTCATCGGGGCCGGGCTCGCAGGCGTCGCGCTCACGCTGCCGATGGATGCGTTCTTCCAGTACACGCTGGCGTTCCTCTGGCTGCTCGCCTTTTCCTCGGCCACGCACGACATCGCGGCGGACGGGTTCTACCTCCTGGCCCTCGATGAAGGCGACCAGGCGTGGTACATCGGCATCCGCAGCACCTTCTACCGCGCGGCGATGATCACGGGGCAGGGGCTCCTCATCATCCTCGCTGGCTTCCTCGAAGGCGCGACCGGCCTGCCGCCCGTGGAGGTCAACGTCGAAGCGACGAACGACACGGCCGTGGTCGTGCCCTACACGCCACCGACGGCAGATCCGGACGCGATCCAGCTTGTCCCGACGACGGACGCCCTCACGCTCGAAATCGCGCCCATCGCGCCCGACTCCGCGAGCGCCGTCGTCGCCGCGGCGAAGGCATCGAACGTGGCCGCGGGCTTCTACACCGACGACTCGGCACCCGCGATGAACGACGCGGGCGAGGTCGTGGAGCCGACGTGGTGGCAGCGCACGGTCGTGCTGCCGTTGGAGAGTCTCATCACCACCTACTTCGGCCCTGACGAGGTCGAGGCCGACGCCCGCGCGGGCAACGTTGCGGTGCTTGGCTTCATGCTCTCCGGGCCGCTCCCGGAGGGCGAGACGGCCGTCGTCAACCTCCGTCAGACAGGCGATGCGAGTATCAAGCTCGTAGAAGGCACACGGCTGGAGTTCACAGCCGCCAACTGGGAGACACCCGCACAGGTCGTCGTCCAGCTCGACCCCAAGCTCGACGCGCCAACGACGGGCACCATCGAGGCGCTCTCGGGCAATCTCCCGCTCGCGTGGTCGATCACGTTCTTCGTAATGGCGGGGCTCTTCCTGGCACTCTGGGGGTGGCACCAGGCCGTGCTCCCACGCCCGGCGTCCGACAAGCCCGCCAGCGAAGGCGCGGATGGAGCGGGACTCGTGCAGTACCTCGGCTTCCTCGCCGCGTTCATTCCGCTGCTATTCGTGCTGCTTGTCCCGATGATGGTCTACGGGCTGTTCCGCCCGCGCAGCCGGGGGCCGTGGGGGCCGCTCTTTGCCAAGCTGCCGTTCGCGAGCACGCCCTTCGCGGAGGCCATCGTCTCGTTCTTCCTCAAGCCCGAGATCAGCCTCGCGGTCGCGTTCGTGCTGTTCTACCGCTTCGCCGAGGCGCAGCTCGTCAAGCTCGCAAGCCCCTTCCTGCTCGACAGCACCGAGGCAGGCGGTCTCGCACTCACGACCGGCGAGGTCGGCTTCGTCTACGGCACGATCGGCCTGCTCTTCCTCACACTCGGCGGCATCCTGGGCGGCATCCTCGCTGCGCGCGACGGCCTCAAGCGCTGGCTCTGGCCGATGGTGATCGCGATCAACGTCCCGAACGCGGTCTACCTCTTCCTCGCCGTCGTCCGCCCCGACAGCTTCCTCGTCATCAACATCGCCGTCGCCATCGAGCAGTTCGGCTACGGCTTCGGCTTCACGGCCTTCCTGCTGTATCTGATCTACGTCGCCGAGGGCACGCACAAGACGGCGCACTACGCTATCGGGACGGGCCTCATGGCGCTTGGGATGATGATCCCCGGCATGTTCAGCGGCTGGCTCCAGGAGTTGATCGGCTACGAGGAGTTCTTCGTCTGGGTGCTTATCGCCACGATCCCTAGCTTTCTCGTGACCGCGCTCATCCGCGTGCCGGAGTCGTTCGGGAAAAAGGAGAAAGAGGCTGCGGTGTGAGGGCTCCGATCCTCGATTTGTGTCAGCCTGAGCGCAATCCGCGTAGCGGATGAAGTCGAAGGATCTCTGTATACCTCAAAGCACGGTACGAAGCACAAACGCTGGTACGTAGATCCTGCGACTTTGCCCTGCGACTTTGCCCTGCGACTTTGCCCTGCGACTTTGCCCTGCGACTTTGCCCTGCGACTTTGCCCTGCGACTTTGCCCTGCGACTTTGCCCTGCGACTTCGCCCTGCGACTTCGCCCTGCGACTTCGCCCTGCGACTTCGCCCTGCGACTTCGCCCTGCGGGCTGCGCTCAGGATGACCATGAAAGAGACGGCTCAATCCCCATGACCCTCCGCCCCCTCACGTCAGACAACACCGACGCCGCGCATACGCTCTGGAACACGGTTGCGCGCTATGACCAGCTTCCCCGCGCCGTCTTCGTCGAGAAGGTGTGGGACGACGACGGCGTCACGCCTGCTCTCGCGCTGGCCGCTGAAGTCGATGGCGACCTCGTCGGCTTTGCCGTAGGCGTGATGCGCGAGGCTCCAGATGGGGCAGGAGGCACCGTGACGCGCGGCGTCGTGAAGCTGCTCGCCGTGGACGAGGCGTACCAGCGGCAGGGCATCGGTGCCGCACTCGTGGACGCGCTCGAAGCGGCGATGGTCGCGCGCGGCGCGACGGCGATCCGGCTCGGCGAGTCGCCGCCGAACTATCTCCATCCCGGCCTCGACCCGCGCTACACCCGGGCGCTGCTGCTCTTCGAGAAGCGCGGCTACGAGAAGCTCGCCAACGCGATCCACATGGACGTGGACCTCACGCAAGACCTCGATACGTCTGCCTACGAAGCCAGGCTGCTCGCAGACCACATCACCGTCGCCCGCGCCTGTCTGGATGACGAGCCCGCCGTGATGGCCTTCCTCGATGCCCACTGGCCTGCCTGGAAGGCCGAGATCGGCCGCACCTTCCGCAACGACCCGGTGAGCCTCCACCTCGCGTGGGAGGGCGGCGGCGTGCTCGGGTTCTCGGCGTACGACGCCAACAACATCGGTGCGAGCGCCACCGGCACCGGCTGGTTCGGCCCGATGGGCACGGCCGCCGCAGCGCGTGGTCGCGGTGTCGGAGCCGTTCTCCTGAAGCGCTGCCTCGCCGATATGGCCGCGCAGGGACACGCCGTCTCGACCATCCCGTGGGTTGCGCCCGTCGGCTTCTATGCGCACCACGTCGGCGCGCACATCAGCCGCGTGTTCTACCGCTACGAGAAGCGGGTGGTAGTGTGAACGGCTGCTCTCGGGGGTCTCAGCAGGACGGCGCCCCCTGTTCTCGTCGCCTGCGTTCTAGCGAACTCCGCTCCTCGAACTGTCCCCCTCAGGCTTGAGGGGGACAGTTTTGGATGACGCAGGAGCGTAGCGACTGTCAGCCAAAACGGGGGGAGCCGAGCAAGCAACCCGCCTCACTCCTCGAAAAACCGCAGCACGGCCCGCATCAGCGTGGCGCGTTCGGTTGGCGTGGCGAGCGTCTCGAACGGAACGCCGAGTGTGACGGCGGCGCACGATGGGCCGCGATGGGCCACGCCTGCGCTCATGGTCGACTCGTTGTAGCGGAGCACCGTCGTGCCGAGGCTGTCGGCGGGCTCGAGCGCGTCGGGCGCTTCCACGGCGTAGATGGGCGGGCGGAGGTCGGCGGGGTCGTGGTCCGCGACGAAATCAAGGCGCGTTCGCTTGGGAAGCAGCCTGCCATTGGGTGCGACTAGGCCGCCCGTCGTCGCAGCGTGGTCGGTGCGCCAACGGACGCCGAGCGTCTCGCGCAGGAACGCCGGGCCGGGCGCGTCGGCGGGTTGGCCGGGCGCTGTGTCAGAGCCGACGTAGGCCCCGCTTACGAAGAGGTCGCCGCCCGCCTCGCAGAAGCCAGTCAGCGCAGTGCGAAGCGCGAGTGGCAAGGCCTCGTACTGCAGCGTACGCGGTTGCTCGGGTGGCCTAAACGCGACCGGCCACGGCGTCGTCTTCTGCTCGCCGAGGATCAGGTCGAGCGTGGCAAAGCCGTCCGTGTCGACGAGTCCTGCGGCGAAGGCGTCGGCGCTGGACGAGGCGAACGACCGCCCTGCCTCGCGCAGCGCAGCCCCGTGGACGGCCACGAAGTCGAAGGTGTTGCCGGGTAGCACGGTCGTGGCGAGGTCGTCGTAGCTGGCGCCGTGGCCGGGGTCGTCGTCGTCAGTCCAGGGGCGTGTCCGGTCGAAATTGTGCTGCGCGCCGATGGTGTGCACGTCGACCCCATCGGCAACGCCTGCGTCCTGGCTTCGCATGAAGCCCGCCAGCGTGTCCGCCACGAAGCTTATCGGCGGCGCGATCCGCGTGAAGCCGTTCACGACCAGCACCGGCGGGCCTGTCGCCAGTGAGTCCGCGACGTGCAGCACGGCGACGGCCTCCGACGGCGCGCTCTCGCCGCCTGCGTTGACCGCCGCGACGCGGTAGCTGTGGAGCACGCCGGGTTCGAGGCCCGTGAGGGTGAGCTTCGTGTCTCGAACGAGTTGCCCGTTGTCCCAACCGCTCGTGTCGGGATCGCCAGCGCGCGTGTAGACGATGTAGGCTTCGGGCTCGGCGGTCGGTTCGAGGGGATCGCTCACGGCCCGCCAGCGAAGGGTTACTCCCGATGAGTCCCCGAGGGACGCGGCGAAGTGAGAGGGAGCGAGCGGCTGCACGACGGGGTCGAAGCCATGCTGGACGGCAAGGAAGCGGAGGATCGACTTGTAGATCGCGCGGCTCGCGTCGCGTCGGAAGCGCGGGTCTTGGGCGAAGCGCACGTCGGCGAAGTTGTGGTGCGAGAGCAACTCCAAGAGCGCCGACGGGACGTTCGGACGTGTCGCCTCGCTATAGCGGCGGTCCCACAGCCCGCGCCGCGTCCAGCCGCCGTCGTAGCGCGCGCGGAGGTCGTCCACGAGCTGCGTCTGCATCAGGTCGCCGAGGTCGCGGTTGGCGATCCGCCGCACGCCGTCGGGGAACGTCCACGTCGAGTCGAGCCCGTTCGTGTTGACGATCATCAGCGTGCCGATGGTGCTGTCGGTCTGCGTCTGCCCGGCGTCGGTGTGGAACCCGAGCGCAAGGTCTACGGGGATGCCGAGCCCAGGTGCGTTGCGGTGCCCGACGGGGCCGTAGCCATCGGCCATGTCTCCTACTGCGGGGGCCTGGTTGCCATCGACCGGCGCGCGGAGCCAGTTGACCCACTCGCCGCGGCTCTGGTAGTCGTCGCGGTAGTCGGCGTCAGGCTCGCCGGTGACGTTGTAGACGTACTCCGGCGCGCCCGCGAATTGCTGGTAGTACCGCGCGGCCTCGACGAAGCGGGGTCTTCCACTCGGCGCACCGCCTCGGCTCACATCGCCCATGCCACCGCCGAAACGGACGGCGTCGGCGGAGACGGTGGCACCGCCCGCGCTCGCGTTGGCTGAGAGCGTGACCCCCTCGCGGTCGTCACCGGAGAAGCGGAAGGTGCCGAGGTAGAGCCACGTCCCGCCGCCAATCTGCTGATTGACCGCAAAGCGCGTTTTGCCGCCCGCATGGCGCACGGTATAGGCTGCGCTGGTGGCGCGGTCAGGCGCGTGCTGGTAGCTCACGTACACGGCGAAGTCGTCAGCCACAGCGGGCACGCGCCACCGTGCGATGCGCAGGTCGGCCGTGGCCGTGCGCGAGACGCGGTGGCTACCGAGGGTGAATGGGTTGTCGCCAGGTTCATAGGGCGGCTGGTGCGCGAAGCCGGGCGTCTCCGCGTACCACTCGCCGACGAATTCAAACGGGGCGTCGGGCGAGTCGCCGTCCACGATGGCCATGCGCGGCTGCGGGTCGCGCTCGCGGGGCATGAGCACGGTCGCGCCCGCGCGCTCCAGCATCGGCGCGATGTAGCGCTCGATGAAGGCGTACGGCAGCAGGTCCTCGACGGTCTGGAAGAGCCGCGCCCGCTGCCACTCCCAGCGGTCGAGGCTGGGCTCGTAGTACCACCCGTGGCTCGGCCACAGCGCGATGTGCCGCCCTTCGAGGCCCGCCTCCGGCACCCACGGGCGACTGGCGTTGGTGACGAGTGGGGCAGGGCGGTCCATCGACTTCGCCAGGCGTGTCGAGTCGAGGTCGGCAACATCGCGGTAGGCATTCGGGACGAGTTCGGCGACGTCATAGCGGCCCACCCAGAGGCGGATGGGTGCGTCTGGGAAGAAGGGCGCCAGCGCGTCACGAACGAGGCTGTGCAACGCATCCACATCGTCGGGGCGGAAGGGGCGGTGCGCGAGCGTCGCGTTGAAGCGCACGTCGATGCCGTCATCCGTGACGACGAGCGTGTCGAGCGCCGTCCCGCGTGGAAAGGAGAAGGCGTCGGTGTCAACGATCAGGTTCTCCAGCACGGTCGTCGCAGACGGAGGCGTGACCTCCGGCGGTTCAGTCCTTGGTGACTCGTCAGTACGAGGCTGCGGACCGGCACAACCAGCGAGAAGGAGGACAACGAGGACGAGGCAGGTGCGCATGGCGGACGGCAATTCGGGAGCGATACCAGCCCCATTCTACGCCGCCGCCCTCTACCTTTGTCGCCCGGCCGCACGCCGTCTCCTCGTTCTCTCCGCTCGACGTTCTCCCCCGATGCTGCGTCCGCTCGACGACACCGCCCGCGCCTGGGTTGCGGCCACCCTCGACCGCCTCACGCTGCCCGAGCGCGTCGGGCACCTACTCATGCCGTGGGTGCTCGGCGGCTACACCGCCCGTGACTCCAAGGCGTTCGACCGCGTCGCGCAGTGGGTCGAGGAGGACAGTGTCGGCGGGTTGCTCGTCTCCGTCGGGACGCCGCACAGCTACGCGGCGCTCACGAACGCGGCGCAGGAGCGTGCGACTCAGAATGGCGGCGTACCGCTGCTCGTCGCGTCAGACATGGAGAACGGGACCGGGATGCGGATCGCGCGGAGCTACGCGCTGCCCTACGTGCTCCCGCTCGGCGGCGGCACGCTTTTCCCGCCGATGATGGGCTTCGGCGCGGTTCGAGACAACCCCGAAGCGCTGGTCCAGGAGATGGCCGCGGCGCTTGCCGGGGAGGCGCTGGCCGTGGGCGTCCACATGACGTTCGGGCCGGTCGCGGACGTGAACGTGAACCCGGCCAACCCGATCATCAGCACGCGCGCGTTCGGCGAGGACCCCGAGGCCGTCGGGCGGCTCGCGGCGGCCTACGTACGCGGCGCGAGGCAAGCCGGTCTGCTCACGTGCGGCAAGCACTACCCCGGCCACGGTGATACTGCCGAGGACACGCACCTCGAAACGCCTGTCATCACGCACAGCATGGATCGCCTAGAAGCGGTCGAGTTGCCCCCGTTCCAGCAGGTCATCGACGCGGGCGTGGACGGCATCATGACCGCGCACATCGCCGTCACGGGCGTGGAGGGCGCGGACGCGCCGCCCGCGACGCTCTCTCGCTTCTTTCTCACGGAGGTGCTCCGCGAGCGCATGGGCTTCACCGGGCTCGTCTTCACCGACGCGCTCAACATGGGCGGTGCGGCGAAGGCCTACCCGCCCGGCGAGGTCGGCGTGCGGGCCGTCGAGGCGGGGGCCGACGTGCTCACGTTCCCGCTCAATGTGCGCGCGACACGCAACGCGGTCCTCGCCGCCGTAGCCTCTAGGCGGCTGACGGAAGAACGCATCGAGGCGTCCGTGCAGCGCATCCTCGAAGCGAAGGCCCGCGCCGGACTCCATGTCCGCGATGCCTGCGTGTCGCTCGACGCTGTGGACCGCATCGTGGCGACGCGGGCGCACCATGCGCTCGCCGGCAAGGCGGCGTCCCGAGCCGTCACGCTTGTCCGCGACGAGCACGGTACCGTGCCGCTGCTGGCCGAGCGCCAGCGCGTGCTCTCGGTCACCTACGCCGACGCCGAAGACCTCCCGGCAGGCAACGCGTTCGACGCCGACCTCGCGAAGCGACACGCTGTGACCTCGGTCCGCATGGACGCGCGCGCCAGCGCCGACGAGTTCGCCGCGCTGCGCCAGCAAGCAGCCGACGCCGACGCGGTCGTGGTGGCGATCTACCTCTCGCCGCGCAACTTCAAGGGCTCCGTGGGAGCGAACGACCGGTTCACCGCCTTCGTCAACGAACTCGCGGGGGAGGGCGACTCCGCTCGTCCCAAGCCGTTCGTTGTCGTGTCGTGCGGCAACCCGTACCTCCTGAGCGCCTTCCCGGCCGCGCCCGCCTACCTGCTCGCGTGGGGCGGCGATGTGGTGTGCCAGAAAGCAGCGGCCCGCGCGTTGCTCGGCACCGCCGCGATCACCGGTCGCCTTCCGATCTCGCTGCCGCCCTTCCATCAGCGCGGCGACGGACTAGACCGGGAGGTGCGCCAATGATCCGAGCGAGTTTACTGTTGCTAATCCTGTTCACTGGCTGCGCCGGGTCGAGCCCGGACGCGCTGCGGCTCGCCACAATGGAGGTGCTGGTGCCGGCGCGACCGACTACCGTAGGCATGCACAGCGGGCTCTCGCGGACGCTCGACGCGCTCATCGAGTCGGCGCTGGCCGATAGCGCGGCCTCCGGGGCCGTGCTCGCCGTCGGGCGGCACGGACGCCTCGTCCATCACCGTGTCTATGGCACCGTTGCCTACGCGCACCTCGTTGCCGACCCTGCACGCGTCACGCCCCAGACGCGCTTCGACTTGGCATCGCTCACCAAAGTCGTCGCAACCACCACGGCGGCGATGCTGCTCGAAGAGGGGGGCCAACTCGACCTCGACGCGCGCATCGCGGACTTGCTGCCTGGCTTCGACGACCCTGCCAAGGCTGCGATCACCGTGCGGATGCTGCTCGAACACCGGGGCGGGCTCGAACCGTTCGCGCGGCTCTACGAGGACCTGCGCGGGCGCGACGCCTACCTCGCGGCCATCAACAGCCGACCGCTGCGCCACGAGCCGGGCACGGTCACGCTCTACAGCGACTGGGACCTCGTCTTGCTCCAACTTGTGATCGAGCGCGTCACAGGCCAACCCCTCGACGCCTTCGTGCAGGCACGCATCTTCGCGCCACTCGGGATGACGCGCACCGGGTTTCGCCCGGCGGCATCCGGCGTGCCGCGCCCCGCCATCATCGCGACAGAAGTCGACGCGCAGGGCCGCACCGGGCTCATCCACGGCGAGGTGCACGACCCGAACGCCTGGGCGCTCGGCGGTGTCGCGGGGCACGCTGGGCTTTTCTCGACAGCGCACGACCTCGCCGTCTTCGCGCAGCTGATGCTCAACGGGGGCACCTACAACGGCATCCGCTTGCTTCGTCCGGCGACCGTGGCCCGGTGGACCGCCGTGCAGGGTGCCGCGTCGAGCCGCGCGCTGGGGTGGGATACGCCCAGTGGGGCCTTGTCGTCGGGGCGCTACTTTGGGCCGCGCGCGTTCGGACACACCGGCTACACCGGCACGTCGCTCTGGATCGACCCCGACCGGGGACTCTTCGTGGTGCTGCTGACCAACCGCGTGCACCCGACGAGCGCTAATCGCAAGCATATTGGGTTGCGCCGAGCCGTGTCCGACGCCGTGCAGGCAGCGATCCTCGACGCCCCGCGCATCGACTGGGAAGCACGGCGGTCGGGACTGTAGGACGGACCCTCACAGGGTGCAGCCTTGCCCAAAAAGGAAGCGGTTCCAAGCATGTAGCCGGTGCGAATGGGGCCAGCCGAGGTCGTACGTTGAAGACTCAGACCTTGTATTCACAGCCCAACCCTCCCCCCATGGTACACGCTAGCGCCGCGACCCGCGAGGAGCGCGTCCCCGTCGTCATCGCCGAGCACGACGAGATCGCCCGCCTGGTCGCGAACCGCATCGCTGAGGTGATCGCCGAGGCGCGCACCGCCGGCAAGACGCCTGTGCTCGGCCTCGCGACCGGCTCGACGCCGATCGGCATCTACCGCGAACTGATCCGCCTTCACCGCGAGGGCGGCCTCGACTTCTCCGACGTAGTCTCGTTCAACCTCGACGAGTACTATCCCATGGACCCGGAGAGCATCCACAGCTACCACCGGTACATGTGGGAAAACCTCTTCAGCCACATCAACATCCAGCGGGAGAACGTGCACGTACCGCTCGGCGACATCCCGCGCGAAGAGGTCGAAGCGCACGTCGAGGACTACGAGCGGCAGATCGAGGCGCTCGGCGGCATCGACTTCCAGATCCTCGGGATCGGCAAGACGGGCCACATCGGCTTCAACGAGCCGGGCTCTGGCGCGATGAGCCGGACGCGCCTGATCGCGCTGGACACAATCACCCGCAAGGACGCCGCGAGCGACTTCTTCGGCGAGGAGAACGTCCCCGCTCAGGCTATCACGATGGGCGTGGCCTCCATCCTCGATGCGCGCGAGGTCGTGCTCATCGCCACGGGCGAGCACAAGGCGCCGATCGTGAAGCGCTCCGTGGAGGGTGACATCAGCCGCGACGTGGCGGCGACGTACCTCCAGAACCACCCTAACGCGACCTGCTACCTCGACCCGGCCGCGTCCGCCGAACTGACGCGCGTCAAGACGCCGTGGGTCGTGGGCGAGGTCGAGTGGACGCCCAAGATGGAGCTCGAAGCCGTGATCTGGCTGAGCCAGACCGCCGGGAAGTCGATCCTCCGTCTCGACGACATCGACTACCGCGAGCATCACCTCGCCGGGCTCCTTGCCCGCTACGGGTCCGCCGGGCCCATCAACGGCGACGCCTTTAACGCGCTCATCGCCAAGATCCGCGGTAAGAGCAAGCTGCCCCACGACAAGCGCATCATCGTCTTCTCGCCCCACCCGGATGACGACGTGATCTCGATGGGCGGCATCCTCAACAAGCTGCACCACAACGACAACGACGTCATCGTTGCTTACCAGACCTCGGGCAACATCGCGGTGTTCGACCACGAGGTGCGCCGCTACCTCGACCTGATGCGCCGCGTCGAGATGGCGTTCGACTTCGAGAACTCGCGCGTCTCGCGGCTCGTCGAGAAGATGGAAGCCTTCCTCGACCGCAAGAAGCCCGCGCAGATGGACTCGCCCGAGGTCCAGGAAATGAAGCGCGTCATCCGTGAGGCGGAGGCGGTATCCGGCATCGAGACGTTCGGCATGAAGCGCGGCCAGGCCCGTTTCCTCAACCTGCCGTTCTACCAGACGGGCAAGGTGCGCAAGGACCCCATCGGCACGCAGGACGTCGAGATCACACTGGACCTGCTCAACGAGCACCAGCCCGACCTGATCTTTGCCGCGGGCGACCTGTCCGACCCGCACGGCACCCACCGGATGTGCCTCCAGGCCATCCATGAGGCGTTGGACCTCTACGAGGGGCCGGCGCCCCAGGTGTGGTACTACCGCGGCGCGTGGCAGGAGTGGTCCGTCGCCGAGGCCGACGTGCTCGTCCCGCTCTCACGCGAGGAGCTACGGCTAAAGATCCAGGCCATCTTCAAGCACCAGTCCCAGAAGGACTCGGCGCCGTTCCCCGGCCTGGACGACCGCGAGTTCTGGCAGCGCGTGGAGGCTCGGAACACGGGCACAGCCGATTTGGTGGACCAGCTCGGGCTGCCGGCGTACTACGCGATGGAGAGCTACGTCGTCCGCCAGGGCGGCCACCCGCTCAAGCAGGAGGCCGTGTCCACGAGCGCGCTGGCTCAAGCGCCCGCGCGCGAGCTCGAACTAGCTGAAGCGTAACCGCGCATGCGATATCTCGTCGGCATCGACGGTGGGGGTACCCGGACGACCGTGGTGCTCGCCACCGCCGACGGTGTGGAACTGCACCGCCACGTTGGGCCTGCCGGTCTGGTAGACCCAGCGGCTCCCACCGCGAGTGCGCGGGTGGTGGTCGACTTGGTACGCGACGCGGTAGCCAAAGCCGGTGTGTCGGGTCCCGCCCGTGCACTCTGTGCGGGGCTTGCCGGAGTGGAGCACGAGGCCAACCGCACGGTCGTACGCCAGGCACTCGAAGCCGCAAGACTCGCGGAGCAGGTGACGGTGGTGAGCGACGGCCAGGCAGCCGTCGAAGGAGCCATGGGCGAGGGCCCTGCGCTGTTGCTGCTCGCGGGGACCGGCTCCATCGCGTATGCCAAGGACCGCGCAGGCGCCGTGAAACGCTGCGGCGGCTGGGGCATGGTCCTCGGCGACGAGGGGAGCGCCTACGGCACGGCCCGTTCGGCACTCGCGGCGGCGCTCCATGCCTTCGACGGACGAGGCCCAGCTACGTCGCTTCTAGCCGCCCTGATGGCGGAAACAGGCGCTGCGACCCCCCGAGGGCTCCCGGCGTGGGCAGGACGTGCTTCGAAAGCCGACGTGGCGGCTCTCACACGCATCGTCGAGGCGGAGGCGCTAGCGGGCGACGCCGTCGCACTTCAGTTGCTACACGCGGCCGCGCGCGCCCTCGCCGAGCACCTGCCGCCGCTCGTGGCATGGATCGCCGAGCGTGCGGACAACGTGTCTCCGCTGCCGCTCGTCTGCTTCGGCGGCATGTTCCGGATCAAGGGCTTCGAGCGGCTCACGCGCGAGGCCGTGGAGCGCATGCTGCCGGGCATAACAACGTCTCATGGTCCGGCTGCCGACGCCGCTACCGGGGCGGTTCGACTGGCCCAAGCCTCTTTCGCTGAGGCGACGGCCGACCGCACGTCGGCGAGCCAGTCGCTGGCCGGGACCGCGTGAGCCCGAGCTAGCGTGTGGCAAACGCGCGCAGAACCGGGAGGTCGGCCATCGTCCGGAGCCCCGGCTGGAGACCGCCACTGGCGACGAGGCCTGCCGTGTTGACCAGCGCCGCGATGGTCGCCGTGTCTCCGAAGATGCCGCCCGGGACGGTGAGTGTGATGGGCGGCGTTCCCGTGACCCGAACGGTGTCGTGCGAGCCGTCGGCCCCAACGTACATCTGGAGCGTGAGCGCCAGCACCTCCTCGCCTTGGATCGACCCGCGGATGGCGTGGCGAATCCCGGCGACTTGACCAGCGGCGACGTCTGCGTGCGGCGTCGTGATGGCCCGATCGCTGAGCACGGGGTCAAGCGTCTCCTCAAGGGCGTCGAGGGTCCAGCCCAAGCCGTCGGCCACCATCAGCAGCGACTCGCGCAGCCCGATGTGCCCGAACGTGCCCGTTGCCTTTTTCTCCGCAAAGGCAGCGGCGGTGATACCCGCTCCGACCTTGCGCTGCAGCGGTCCGCGCCGTGCCCCGGCGTCCACGACGCGGTCGACGGCGACGTGCGAGACTTCGGTGCAGACGCCCGTCGCCATGAGCGCAAGCGCGTCCATCGCATAGCCCGGGTTGACGCCCGTGCCCACCACGACGCGCTGCGCAGCCTTCGCCTTCGCGTTGAGCCGCGCGGCGACTTCCGGGTGGCGGTCGTAGGGGAACGACAGCTCCTCCGTCGAAGACACCACGTGCGCGCCGGCGTCCAGGCAGCCCGCGAGCTGCGTCTCGACGCGGTCCAGAAACGACGAGGTTGTGTGGAGGACGACATCGGGCTTCAACGCGGCGAGCGCAGCGCCAGCATCGTTGGACACCACCACGCCCGTTTTCGTGTCACGCCCGAGCAAATCGGCGAGGTCGCGGCCCACTTTGGCGGGATCAATGTCAATGGCGCCGACGAGAGAGAGGCGGCCGGCGGGTGCTTTGTCGAGAAGCGTCTGAACGCAGGCGAGACCGATGGGGCCGAGGCCGTACTGGACGACACGCATAGGGCGGGGGAGAGTGCGGGGTGAATGATGCGAAGTACGGTCGATCAGCCAGCGGCGATCAACTGGGAGTGGTGGGCCGGAACGCCGCGTGGACGGCTCCGGCAATCGAAGCGCCGAGTGCGGCCGAGGCGTCGTAGTCGTCGATGCCTTCAGTGAGGATCACGAGGACATACGGCGTCTGCAAAGTGGCACTGGGCTCCGGATAAACAATGGCCGCGTCGTGGTGAATGCAGGTGATCCAGCCCGTCTTGTGCGCCACGCGGGCGCCGGTGGGCAGCCCTGCTGGTATCATCTCGTTGTGCCGTTGGTCGAGCAGAATCTCGATCATAGACGCGTCGGCCTCAGGTCCGACGGCGCGGCCGTTCATGAGCGCTGACATCAGGCGAGCGAGGTCGTGCGCGGTCGCGGTGTTGCTCAGGCCAGCCCGGTAGGCAGGGATGTCCTCCACGCCGCGCAGTACGCGCATCGTCGTCGTGCCGAGTTGCTCGATGGTCGCCTGCACGGAGTCGGCCCCGACTTGGGCAATCAGTAGGTTCGTGGCGAGGTTCGAGGAGTGCGTGACCATCCGCTCGGCGAGCGTGCGCAGCGGGACGGGCTCGCCGAGGCGGACGTAGAGCGCCGTATCGGCGTCCGCGCTGATCTGGTAGGCCGAGCCGTCGAGGATCGAGCGAAAATCGTTGGCGAGCACGAGCGAATCGTCGAGGGCAAAGCGCCCAGCCTCGGCCTGCCGGACGAGTTCGATCAGCACCGGTACCTTCATCGTGCTCGCTGCATGAAACGCCCTATTGGGATCGCCGTGGTGGAACGTCGTCGCGCCGTCGATCACGGTCACGGCGACCGTCGCATCGGGGGTGATGGCGAGAAGCGAGTCGATCTCGGAGGCGAGCGCGTCCACGTCGGGCATCGCGGTAGGGAAGGGTTCGTCGGCAGCGGGCGCGCAGGCAGCGAGGAGCACCAACGCGGCCAGCACGACGGCGGTCAGCACAACGGCGGTCAGCACGACGGCAGCCAGGGTGGCTGTCGGAACAGCGAACGAACGGAGCGGGGCGGGGCGCATGGCGGGGCGATGTGCGAGCGAGCCGAAAGGTAGCGCGGCGGTAGATTTCGAGGGGATCCTCTTTCGCACTTTCTGGCCCTCTCATGCGCACGCTTCTCCTCGCTCTGATCTTGCTCGTCACGCTTCCTGCCCAGGCGCAGCCCGCCTCGCCCGACTCCCCTTTGCAGGCGGCCGTCGAGGCTGCCGTGGACGGGTTCGAGGGCGTCGTTGGCGTCTATGTGGAGCACCTGCCCTCCGGGCGCTCCGCCGCGCTGCGGCCCGACGAGCTCTTCCCGACGGCGAGCATGGTCAAGGTCCCCATCCTCGTCGCCACGTTCCAGCGCATCGACGACGGCGACCTCGACTACGGCGCCGACCTCGTCTTCCGCGATTCGTTGCGATACAGCGAATACGACCTCTTCGGCGACCTCCGTGACGGGGCCGAGGTGCCGCTTCACCAGGCCGTCGAACTGATGCTCTCGGCGAGCGACAACACGGCGAGCCTCTGGCTGCAGCGCCTCGCGGGCGGCGGTGCGGCCATCAACGCCTGGCTCGATGAGCACGGCTTCGAGGCGACGCGTGTGAACAGCCGGACGCCGGGCCGAGAAGACGCCCGCGAAGTCTACGGCTGGGGCCAGACCACACCGCGTGAGATGGCGACCCTGATGCGCCGCATCGTCGAGGGCCAGGCCGTCAGCCCCGCCGCCGACGAGGAGATGCATCGCCTCCTCACGCGCACGTTCTACGACGACGAGGCCATCTCGGCGCTGCCGCCGAGCGTCCAGGCCGCGTCCAAGCAGGGCGCCGTGATGGAGTCGCGCAGCGAAGTCGTCTACGTCCACGCCCCAAGCGGCCCCTACGTCTTCTGCGTCGTGACGAAGGAGCAGGCCGACCTCCGCTACGAGCCCGACAACGCGGGCTATGAGCTGCTGCGTGCCCTCTCGCGGCTCTTCTGGGATACGTTCGAACCCGACCACGCATGGACGCCCGCCGAGAACGCCGGGCGGTACCGATTCTGACGAGATCGCCCGAACCAACACGGAGCCTGCACGGCGCATACGCGTCTGTGCAGGCTCCGTGTTGATGGGAGACGAGTCGGGGGCGTTACCCGATCATCGCCACGCCGTCAGCGACGAGGGCGTCGGCTTCGTCCTGATCGCCCGCCTCCGAGTAGACGCGGAGCACCGGCTCCGTGCCGGAGGGGCGGAACATGAGCCAGCCGCCGTCTACGCGAAATTTGTAGCCGTCGATGGTCTCCGTCTTCGCGACTGCGCGGCCGTTGATGGTGCTCAGGCCCTCATTCTTGAGCTTCGCCAGGAACGCTTGCTTCTTCGCCTCGGTGGTGTGGAGGTCGTTGCGGCTCTGGCGGTGCTCGCCGAACTCGTCGAACAGCTCCTGGACCAGTTCCGAGAGTTTCTTGCCGCGCTTGACCATCATCTCCACGACGGTCAGGCCGATGAACAGGCCGTCGCGCTCTGGGATGTGGCCCTTGATCGCCATGCCGCCGGACTCCTCGCCGCCCACGAGCACGTCGCGCTCGACGATGATCGGGCCGATGTACTTGAAGCCGATGGGCGTCGTGACGGCCTCCAGGCCATAGGCGTCGGCCATCTTCTGGAGCATGTCGGTCGTCGAGAATGTCTTCACGACGATGCCGTCGAGGCCTTTCTCCTGCGAGAGGTACTTGATGAGCAGCGCCAGGATCTTGTGCGAGTCGACAAACGCGCCGGTCTCGTCGTACATCCCGATGCGGTCCGCGTCGCCGTCGGTGGCAAGGCCGGCCGCGCAGCCGTGGGCAACGACGGCCTCCGAGAGCGCGCCGAGGTTGCGGTCGATGGGCTCCGGTGCTTGGCCATGCATGCCGGGGTTGTGGTCGTGGTGCAACTCGACCACGGTGTCTGCGCCGAGGAGGTCCGTCAGCGTGCCCTGACCAGCGCCGTACATCGCGTCGTAGGCGAATTTCAGCCCGGACGCCTTGATGGCATCCGTGTCAATACGCTCGGCGAGGATGGCTGTGAACGCACTCGCCAGGTCGATGTGCTCGATGAGGCCCGCAGCCTTGAGGTCGGCGAGCGGCTTCTTCTCGAAGCCACCGGCGAGTTGGTCAAGCTGGGCTTCGACGGCCGCGATCATGTCGGGCGAGGCCGGGCCGCCAAAGTGCGCCTTGATCTTGAAGCCGTTATAAGCGGGCGGGTTGTGGCTCGCCGTGATCACGATGCCTGCGCTATGGCCGTAGGCCTCGGTAGCCCAACTCACGGCAGGTGTGGTGACAAATGAGTCGGCGAGTTGGACGCGGATGCCCATGGAGGCAAAGACCTGGGCGGCGTGGGCGGCGAACTGGTCGCCGAGGAAGCGGCAATCGTAGCCGACCACCACGGAAGCGTCGGAGCCGTAGGTGGCGTGGAGCCACTGGCCGGTCGCGCGGGCGACGCGCTCCAGGTTCTCAAACGTGTAGTCGGCGGCGATGATGGCGCGCCAGCCATCGGTGCCAAACTTGATCGGGGTCATCAGCGAAGGGGCGGTGCTGGAGAGGGAAAAGTCAACGGAATTCCCAATGTACGCAGTCTGTCTCACCCTCACGTGAGACGTGTAGGAAGCCGTAGGGCCTGGCACTCATGGAGGGGTTCAGCCAGAGACTGCTCACCTGGAATGCGTGTGAGACTCTGGGTAGCTTAGTTGTAGACCGTATGTAGATGTAGGACTTTATTGGACATACTTGGGAACACAATAATGTCAAATTAGAAGGGTAATAAGGCCACGCTCGCTTCTTGAAAGCCGACTCGCTGCCTGCTTTCCGCTCTCAACCACCATCCGCCGATGCTCTCTCTCGTTGCCTTCGCACCCCGCGCGATACAGGCGGCGACCCTAGTCGGGGTTGCCGTTGTCCTCTCTCTCGTCCAAGGTCCCGCTGTCTTTGCCCAATGGGACGCTGACGCCGGTCTGGTCGCCTCCCACACGGATGCCGCGACCGTCACAGCGACCTCCATCACCGGTAGCGGGCTCGCCAACGTCCACGACGGCGACATCGCTACGCAGTGGCAGTCGGGCGCCTGCTATCCGACCGGCTTCATCAGCCGCGACGACACCAACGTGCTCCTCGACGCCTGTGCCGATGGCCGCTGCACGAGCAGCAGCACCGGAAACATCACCGGTGCGACCATGGGCGGGTCCGGCTCGGCAGGCGTGCTTGCCTCGGGCGGTCGCGCCTGGCTCCGTGCCGATCTCGAACAGCCAAGCGACCTCTACCGCATCGCGGCGCGGATCAACACCGGCAGCAGCGTCACACTCTCCGCCATCTCTGAATCGGGCACCGCGACCGACACCACGCTCGTGGCCACGCTCACGACGAGCGACAACTATGCCTACCGGCGCTTCTCCGTGCCTGCGCTCAGCGGGCCGGTAGTCGGGGTGCTGGTTGAGTCCGCGGCCTCGTTCACGTTGTTCGAAGTCGCCGCACTCGCGTCGCCGTGCTTCGAAGCTGTCACCTTCGACTTCGGCGCGACGCTGGACGTGGGTCTCATCGAAGCGCGCGTGTGGACTGCCAACAACGTCACCGCTACCGACTACCAGACGAGCAACGACGGCGCAACGTGGACAACGGTAGGCTCCGTCGACCCGACGACCAACAACGTCATCACGACGACGCTCGCGGTGTCGGTCCAAACCCGCTACCTCCGTGTCCGGCACACGATGGCCGAGCAAGACTGGGCGAAGGGCTACGTCTGGGAAGTGGACGCCTACGACCAGTGGGGCAAGTTCGGTGCGCCGCAGACGTTCGCTGGGCCGACTACGCAGACGCTCGGTGACCTCCTGGGCATCAACGGCGTCTGGGGTTGGGGCACCAACGGCTACTCGGATCTGCTGCCTGCCGGCGAAGGGCCGGATCGCTACACGCCCGTGGCTAGCCATGCCCGCACCTACCACAACATGGATTGGGACGTCACGGACCCCGACAACCCGCCCGACTTCTCGAACATGGCCACGAGCGGTACACCTGCCAAGTGGTGGCTCGACTGGGACCGCGAGTATGGCGACTGGCAGACCGCCGGGCTCGACGTGCGGACCACGATCCAGTTCACCAATTTCCCAGCGAGTTGGTGGAATACGCCCTACGCTTCCGCCCAAACCTACGGCGATGCCTTCGCAGACCACTTCGGCCCTACCTACGGCACCGGCGCTGTCTCCGCGATGGAAATCGGCAACGAGCCGTGGACGCAGTGGCCCGTCGCGTCCTATCGCGATGTGCTCCGCGGCATGGCCTCGGCGGCGAAGACCGCTGACCCGGCCATGACGGTGCTGCCCGCGGCGTTCCAAGCCTATGCGCCGGAACAGCCGGGGGACTTCTACAAGAACTACCTCGGCGCGCGCGTGACCGCGACCGAGGCGCCCTACCTCGACGCGCTCAACGCCCACCTGTACAGCTTCACAGAAGATGCCACAGGCACGCGCGTGGCGACCAACCCCGAGGATCCCGCATCGGAGATCTACGCGATCCGCAACATGGCTCGGTGGCGCGACGCCAACATGCCCGGCACGCCGATCCACGTCACCGAATGGGGCTGGGATTCGGGCGGCGTCGGCGAGAGTTGCACCTTCGGCGAATGCGTCTCGGAGGTAGCCCAGGCGCGCTACGGCGTTCGCGGCGCCATCATCCTGGCGCGCGAGGGGGCGGAAGTGTTGACGTGGTATTTCTATGCCAACACGCCGGGCGGCACACTCTTCACCCGCTCGGGCCTCACCGGATCGTCGGCGACGGGCTTCGCGCCGAAGCGTGCCTACGTCGCGCTGCAAGCGTTCCAGGCCACACTCGGCGACCGACACCTCGTCGATATCGTGCGCGAAGACGACACAGCCTACGCCTACCTCCTCGGTGAGGCCGACGGCACCCCTACGCACCTCATCGCCTGGCGACCGATCGGTGGCGACGACAACACGACGGTGGCGACCGGGCTGTCGGTCAATGCCGTCCCGGACAGCGCGTGGACCCTCGACGGCGTCTCGGCGACCGGCGAGACGGCCACGGTGCCCGCCGCGAGCGGCTCCGCCTGGACGCTCGACCTAGGCGCAGCGCCACTCGTTGTCGCCTTCGACACGACGGCAGCGCCGCCGGGCGGTGCCGCACGGGCGGTACCCGATGTCCTGACCCTGGACACGCCCTACCCGAACCCTACCACGGGCACAGCAACCGTTCGCTTCACGGCGGCTACGACGGCGCCCGTGCTCGTTGAGCTCTACGACACGCTCGGGCGCCAGGTACGGACGCTCTACGATGCCACGCCCAATGCCGGAGAGAGCGTCACAGTCGCCCTCGACACAGACGCCCTGGCTGGGGGCGTGTATGTGCTTCGTGCAACCGATGCGCAGTCCACAGTGGCGGCGCGGATTACGGTTGTGAGATAGAATGGGCACATTCCGGGTAAACGGGGCGTAGAGTGCTGCGCCGCGCAGTCTGGATGTCCAACATTTACAAGACGATTTCCATGGCCTGCGCGGGTCCGGCAGCGCTCGCCCGGAACGCAGGAGGGGCGTTCCCCGAGGCTCCGGCCCGCCAGGCCGCTCCTGAGGCGTAGCGCGCGGAGCCGAAGCGACATGCAGACGCCCTGTGCGGCGGCTAATTCGCTTTGGCTTCGCGCAGGAGTCCCGGAGAACAGCGGATTTTGAGGATGACAGTATCCCCCGCAACTCATACCGCCTCGTCCCATGGAACGCACCCTCGCCATCATCAAGCCCGACGCCGTTGCCGCCGGGCACGCTGGCAAGATCCTCGACCGCATCCTCGCCGAAGGCTTCGCCGTTCGCGCGATGAAGCTCGTCCACCTCACGAAGCGTGAGGCCGAGGGCTTCTACGCCGTCCACGACGGGCGACCGTTCTTCGAGGAGCTGACCACGTTCATGTCGAGCGCCCCGTGCGTCCCGCTCGTGCTGGAGCGCGACGATGCCGTGGCGAAATGGCGCGAGGTCATCGGCGCGACCAACCCCGCCGAAGCCGCCGAGGGTACCATCCGCAAACGGTTCGCCACCTCCATCGGCGAGAACGCCGTGCACGGTTCCGACTCGGCTGCAAACGGCATCAAGGAGGGCCGCTACTTCTTCGCTGAGAGCGCGATCGTCTCGAACGGCGCCGACGTGATCGACGCGTAAGCTGCTGGCTCACAGCAACCGACTCGACACCGACGAGGCCGCTACACAATGCCACCGAAGCGGGGCAGGACGCGGTCGTGGCAGTCCTCTTTGATGCTGGGGCCGACCTGGCTGCAGTGAATGTGTACGGGGCAACGTCGCTTGTAGCCGCCGTCTATGGGGCGAACCCAGACGTCGTCCAACGACTACTCGCAGCAGGTGCCGACCCCGACGTAGGCAATGAGATCGCCCGCGAGGCCGCTACAGGCATGGCAGAGGCCGACTGGGACGAAGACGCGTGTGAGCCAAAGAAGCCGGGTTACGCTGAGATCAACGCCCTGCTGAATGGCTGAGGCGGGGCGAGGAGCTGCGTCTACTCGCCCTCCGCGTTGTCCTCGGTTGCCTCGTCTATCCCATCGCCCTCCATCGAGGCTTCAGGAGAGTCGGTCGGGGCGGCTTCAGCCTCGCGGGCAGCCCGCTCCCGCTGCGCTTCGAGTCGCTGCTCTTCGAAAAGTTGGGCCGCTTCCTCGGCGCCGGGTAAGCCGCTCTCGGCGAGGCCATACTCGCGGGGGAGGTCCTCCGCGAAGCGCTCATAGGCCATGTAGCCCGAGAGCGTGATCGAGCGCGGATCTAGCTCGCGGCCGAAGCGGTCGAGCATCGCTCGGTCGTTGGGGATCGGGAAGCGAAACTGCGAGGTCTGCACGTCGCGCAGGCCGCGCTGCTCGCGCGCCCACTCGCGTTGCAGGAAGCCGGGGGCCTCGGGCTCGTTCCGGTAGATCACCTCCATCAGCCCCACGAACGAGAGCTTGTACTCGCCCTCGCGACGCGTTTCCTCCAAGAGGTCGCTCGGCGTGACCTCGACCCGCTCCGCCCGGCCGCCGCGGCGCCCGCCAAACGGGCTACCGAAGGCCCCGCCGGGACCGCCCTGGTTGGGCACGATGTAGAGGCTATAGCCCGTCTCGTCGACCTGCTCCGGTTGCTCGTTGGCGATGCTTGCCACGAGGCTGCGCAGGAAGTGACGCGGCGATCCGAGGTAGGCCTTGCGTCGGTTGGCGGCCCAGCGGATAGCCTCAGCGTCGTCGGCCGGTTCGAGCTCTTCGAAGAGCGGCTCGCCGGTGAAGAAGTTGCGGTTGGGCTCGGCCTCGAAAGCCGTGAGGCTGTAGTAGACCCGGTAGCCGAGTGCGCGGTTTTCGATCACGAGGGGCTCGCGGGCTGTGGCCGTTAGGGTCGTGAGTCGCTGCTCGAAGTCGAGGACGAACGGGTTCAGGATCTCCGTCTCGGCGGCGTTGGCTGTCTCCCCGACGAAGCGGCGCTCGAAGCGCTCGTAGCGCTCCTGCCACTTCTCGTCGCGCTCCGCTTCCACGACGACCTCGCCGAGTTCGAGGCCGCGCAGCCGGAAGTTGACGGTCTGGGTTCGGCCTTCGCGACGGAGGACCAGGTCTTCCGTGGCCGTCTCAAAGCCCGCGCTGGAGGCGACAAGGCGGTGGGCGCCGAGCGGGACGCGCGTGAGCCGGTAGCGGCCGTCGCGGTCGGTGATGGTGCCGCGCTGCGTCTGCGCGAGGAAGACGCTTGCGCCGGGGATCGGCTCCCGGTCTCGGTCGGTGACGCGCCCCTCAAGCGTCGCAGTGGGGAGGGGCTGGGCCTGGGCTGCAGTAGCGAGGACGAGCGAGAAGAGCAGGGGGAGGAGTGCGAGGCGGCGCATGGCGAGGCGATAGGCGTCGGTGGACGAGCGGGTGGGCGGTCCGAGAACGGAGCACCTACGGGACGTCGTGCCCAGGGCAGCGGTTCTGCCCTGCACGTAGCTTGCTGGTGCTCTTCCTACACATCGCCTCGCTATGCGCTCCCTCCTCGTCCTTGCGTTCGCCCTCGCCGCCGTGCCTGCCCTCGCCCAGATACCCGAAGCTGCTGAACCATCGACCTTTCGCATCTACACGGCCGACGGGGGGCCTGCTAGCTTCGACAGTCTCACCGCAGCGTTCGTCGGCGCCGACGTGGTCTTCCTCGGCGAGCAGCACAACGACCCCGTGGCGCATGCGCTGCAACTCGACCTGCTCCGCGCAACGACTGAGGGTGAGCGTCCCGTCGCGCTGTCGCTGGAGATGTTCGAGCAGGACGTGCAACTGGTCCTTGACGAGTACCTGGCGGGGCTCATCCGCGAGCGGGATTTCCTAGCGGCGGCACGGCCATGGTCGAACTACGATTCTGATTATCGCCTGCTCGTGGAGCATGCCAGGGCGAACGGACAGCCCGTGCTCGCCGCGAACGCACCCGCGCGCTACGTCCGGCTGGTGAGCCAGCGCGGCGTGGGGGCGCTGGCTCAGCTACCGCTCCAGGCGCGGGCCTTCCTACCAACGCCAGTGGTCCCAGCCTCGAAAGCCCTCGCCGACAAGTTTCTCGCGCTCATGGGGAGCATGATGGGGCACGGCGGCGGTTCGAGCGCTGACAGCTCCGCGGCGAGTTCCCATACAGCGCAGAGCTCCGGCATGCCGAGCCTCGATGGGATGCTGGCTGCGCAGAACCTCCGCGATGTTGGCATGGCCGACGCCATTGCCCAACACCGTGCGGCACAGCCGGACGCGGTGGTGCTGCACGTCACGGGCTCGTTCCACAGCGAGGGCGGCCTCGGCATCCCTGAGCACCTGGCCCGGCTCCGCCCTGACGACCGCGTGCTCATCGTGACGATGGTGCCCGCCGGCGATCTAGACGCCTTCGACCCTGAAGCGCATGCTGGCCTTGGTGACTTCGTCGTGCTCACCGACGCGAGCCTGCCGCGCACGTATGAAGCGGGGTTCTGAGCATCCGCGGGCGGTCCTTCGGGCACATCTGACTCGATCAGGCTATGTGAGAATCATGGGAACCATCCTGACGGCTCGGCTATCGAACCGGCGCGGCAGACACCGTATGTTGTGCGTGCACGTCGCCCACTTCTTTCTCTGAAGTACCCCATGCTCAGGGGTGCTTCGCGCCCTTCCCCGTCATGTCTTCTCCCGCGCAGTCGTCCTCGCAGGGCCAGCGCAACGTCGAGGTCTTCGTCACGAGCGTGATCCTGGCCGTGTTCATCGGCATTGCGGTCTGGACGACCGTGCTCGCCTTTGGCGTGCTCCGCGAGCGCGCTGAGCGCAACGCTCTGCCTGAAGAAGACGCCTCCAGCGTCATCGTGTGGACCCGTCCGGCAGTCACATAGCATGCCTGGTTGACCTCTCGGGCGCTCGTCCGAGGTCGGGCGACCATCTCCCTTTCTGCCTCGAATTCCTGCATGGTCTATTCCTCGCTCATCATCATCGTGATGGTCCTCCTGATCGGGATGGCGGTTTCGGTGTTCATCCTGATGTGGTCGGACAAGCGGGGGCAATACCGCAACGTGAAGGCGGGGGCCTACGTCATCTTCGACGAGGACGAGCCGGTCGGGCAGCCGCAGGACCAGACGTTCGCGACGGTGCCGCCACCCGGCGGGGATGGTGGCGGGGTGCCACGCCGTTCTGCGTTCGGGCCTTCGACCTACCCGGAGCCGCCGCCCGGCTGGCGCTCCGACGTGGACCGCTCGGTGAAGTGGCCGGTGCTGGCCTACGTCGGTTCGGCCGTGTTCTGGCTGCTCGTCGGGTCGATTTTCGCGCTGCTGGCGTCGTTCAAGTTCAACTTCCCCGACTGGCTCGTCGAAGACGCGTGGCTGACGTTCGGGCGGCTGCGTCCGGCGCACCTCCAGACGGTCATCTTCGGCTGGCTCTCGATGGTCGGCATCGGGGTGGGGACGTGGCTGTGGTGCCGTCTGCTCAAGACGCCGTTGCGAAACGGTGGGCTCATGCTCGTCGGGTGCGTGCTGTGGAACGTCGGCATGGTGATCGGGACCATCGGGCTGCTTGCGGGCTTCGCGCGCTCGATCGAGTGGGTCGAGTTCCCTGTCGTCGCCTACCTGATCATCATCGCAGGCTTCCTGCTCAACAACGTCGCGCTCTTCCGGACGCTGGCGCGCCGGCGCGTGCAGCACCTCTACGTGTCGATCTGGTATATCGGGGCGTCGCTACTGTGGACGCCGATCCTGCTCGTCACCTTCCTGCTGCCGGTCTATTCGGGCGTGCCGCACGCGACAGCCAACTGGTGGTTCGCGCACAACATCCTCGGGCTGTGGCTCACGCCCGCTGCGCTCGCGGCGGCGTACTACTTCATTCCCAAGGTGACGGGGCGGCCGGTCTACAGCTACCACCTCTCGATCATCGGCTTCTGGACGCTCGCGCTGTTCTACAACTGGGCGGGGGCGCACCACCTCGTCGGCGGGCCGCCGCCGCAGTGGGTCGTCACGACGGGCATCGTCTTCAGCGTGATGATGATCATTCCGGTGGTGGTGGTGGCGCTCAACCACCACATGACCATCGTGGGGCGCTTTCGGCGCGTGATGGCGAGCCCGACGCTGCGCTTCGTCGTCTTCGGCGCGATGAGCTACACGTCGGTTTCGATCCAAGGCTCGCTGCAGTCGCTGCGTGGCTGGCAGGAGGTGACGCACTTCACGCACTACACGATCGCGCACTCGCACCTCGGCGTCTACGCCTTCGCGACGATGATCATGTTCGGGGCGCTCTACTACATCCTCCCGCGCCTGACAGGCTGGGAGTGGCGCTCCTCGAAGCTCATCGCCGCGCACTTCTGGCTCGTCGGCATGGGCATCGGCGCCTACGTGGTCGCGCTCACCGTAGGCGGCGTCATCCAAGGTCTAGCGATGCTCAACCCCAACGTCCCGTTCCTCGCCGTAGTCGAGTCGACCAAGCTGTGGCTCCTCATCCGCTCGGTGTCGGGCACGCTGATGACGATCGGCCACATCATCTTCGCCTACCTCGTCTTCGAGAACATCCGCAAGGGCGGCCCCCAACGCGACGCCCCGACGCTGTTTCCGCTGGCGCGGCGGCAGCCTGCGGCTACAAGTAGCAAGTGACACGTGTCAAGTGACAAGAAGCAGTCGCTTGCCCTCTTCCTTGCTACTTGCCTCTTGCCTCCAGCCCACTCCTGACCTCCCATGACTCGCTCCATCGTCCTGTTTGTCGGCGTCATCGCGGCCGTCCTGATGAGCTACACCGGGCTGTCGTTGCTGCCCGGCCTGCAGCTTTTCGACATCGAGCCGACACCCGGGACCTCGGACTACACCTTTGAGGAAGCACAAGGGCGGGCGGTGTATATCCGCGACGGCTGCATCTACTGCCACAGCCAGCAGATCCGCCCCGAGAACTTCGGCGCAGATATCGCGCGCGGGTGGGCCCCTCGTCCGACCAAGGCGGGCGACTACCTCTACGATGACCCGCACCTCCTCGGCACGAGCCGTACGGGCCCCGACCTCTCGGACATCGCCAGCCGCCAGCCGTCGTGGGACTGGCATATGGCGCACTTTTACAACCCGCGCGCCGTCAGCCCCGGTTCGGTCATGCCCGCGTACCCGTTCTACTTTGACGTGGTCGAGCCCGGCGCTGTCCTCGCGTCGCAGCGCATCGTGCCACTACCCGCCGAGTACGCCCCGCCCGATGGCAAGGTCGTCGTGGCGAAAGAGGAGGTCGAGCACCTCTACGCCTACCTGATGGCCCTTCGCGTCGAACCGCTCAACGCCGAGTAGGCCTGCCTCAACGAACCCGTACACGCCCACACGTACCGACGCCATGCCTGATCAGGACGTCCCGCTCGGCCCCGACGCGCCCGCGCCGCTGCGCCGGGAGATCGACCTCCCCGACGAGGGGGGCGAGGCCCCGCCGATGTGGCTGTGGCTCGTCGTTTTCGGCGTGACTACCTTCGCCATCTTCTACCTCGGGCGCAACATCGGCGACTTCTCGACGTCGCCTTGGGGCCAAGGCGACGTCGTTGTGGTGGAGGAGGCGGCTCCGGTCGAGCCCGACGGCGAGGCGCTCTACCTCTCGCGTTGCTCTAACTGCCACCAGGCCGACGGCGGCGGCGTGGCGGGCGTCTTTCCCCCCGTGGACGGCGCGCGCTGGGTGACTGACTCGAAGCCGGTCATCATCCGCATTCTCCTGCATGGCATGAACGGCGAGATGGTCGTGCGCGGCGAGACGTACAACGGCAATATGCCTGCCTGGGGTCAGCTTTCCGACGCCGACCTCGCCGCGATCATGACGCACGAGCGGACGAGTTGGAGCAACAGCGCCTCGCCGATCACGCCCGAAGAAGTGGCTGCCGTTCGCACCGAGACCGCAGGCCGCACCGCGCAATGGAACGCCGCCGAGTTGGAGCCCTTCTTCGATGCCCAGATCGAAGGTGTCGCCCCCGCCGCCAATCCTGCGGCGACCGACACAAGCGTCGTCGCTGTGCTGGTGGAGTGAGCGCTGGAATGCTTGGACGTGTGACTGTGAGTGGGTTTGCGGGTGGAAGGCGTCCGAAAGCAAACAGCCAACGAGATTGCCGAGCTGAGTCAACGGGGCTACCTGCTGCCACACTTCCATCCTCCCACGCTCCGATGAGACCACGTTCGGTTGATGAGTTACGATGGCGTCATCCTGAACTCGTTTCAGGATTTCTGACGACTGAGGTGCTCCAGGCCATCGCTAAGATGCTGAATCAAGTTCAGCATGACAAGATCGAAGGGTTGTGGCCTGATCTGGTATGAACCCCTGCGACCACTGTGGCTTGCCGGTAGGGGCGGCTCCGGTCGCCTCGGCGGACGGCACGCGGGCCTACTGCTGCTACGGCTGCCGGATGGTGGATGAGGTGCTCGGCAGCGACGCCGTGCACAGCCCCGCGCTCGCGGAGTCGGAGGCGCAGCGGCGGCTGCGGTGGCGCGTAGCAGCGGGCGCGCTCGCCGCGATGTTCGCGATGGCGCTCAGCCTTGCCATCTCGACCGGCTACGGCTTTGCGGCGCTGCGCACGCTCGACAGCGGTATCGGTCCGGCACACATCGCGCTGCTGGCCGCGGTTGCCCCGATCCTCGCGCTGCTCGGCGGTCCGCTGGTCAACGCCGCGTGGAGCGACCTGCGGCGCGGGCAGCTTTCGCTCCACACGCTGTTCGTGCTCGGCGTCGGGAGTGCGGTCGCGGTGAGCGCCGTGTCGTACGTGCGCGGCGGCGGCCCCGTCTACCTCGAAACCGCCGCGATGCTGCTCGTGCTCTACACGCTCGGGCGCTACTTCGAGGCACGAACCAAACACGAAGCCACGCGCGTCCTGCGCGGCCTGCTCGACGTGCCCCGCGGCCCGTTCCTCCGCGTCCGTGATGACGGGACCGTTGAAGAGGTACAAGCCGCTGCGTTTGTCGTCGGCGACTCGCTGCGGCTGCGTGCGGGGGAGGTCGCCCCGGTCGATGGGGTGGTGACAGCGGGCCAAGCCTACGTCAGCGAGCAGACGTGGACGGGCGAGGCACAACCGGTCGTCCGAAGTCTTGGCGACGGCCTTTACGCCGGAGCCGCGCCGCTCGACGGGGCGCTGACGCTCCGCGTGACAGCCATCGCCGAAGACCGCCGCCTCGCGCGGGTGGAACGGCTCCTTCGCGATGCGCTGGCGAAGCCCGTAGCAGTCGTAGCGCAGACCGACCGGGCGATGCGGTGGCTCATCCCGGCGGTGCTCGTGTTCGCGCTCGCCACGTTCGGCGGCTGGTTCGTCGCTGTCGGCTTCGAGGCGGCGCTCTACGCGAGCCTGAGTGTGGTGCTCATCGCGTGCCCGTGCGCGCTGGGGCTGGCCGTGCCGCTCGCGCTCATGGTGGCGCTCCGCGAGGCCGCCCGGCGCGGCGTGCTGCTGGGCTCCGGCCAAGCCCTCCTCGACCTCGCCGACGTGCGCGCCGTTGCCTTCGACAAGACGGGCACGCTCAGCGCGATGGATGCCGCCGCTGTCGAGGTTCTCGTCGCACAGCCCGTGTTTGCTGGGGGCAATGGCGAACCCGCACCACTCGACGCTGGAGCCGTACTCAGCCTTGCCGCCGGACTGGAGGCTGCGGTACGGCACCCGCTCGCCGCGCCGGTCCTCGCGCATGCCGAGACGCAGGGTGTGACGCTTTCTTCAGTCGCAGATGCGCGAACCGTCCCCGGTGTCGGAGTCGTCGGTACGGTAGAGACGCTGTTTGGGCCGCAGCCAGTTGGCATTGGAAACGAGAGCCTGCTCGAAATGCTCGGCGTGACGGCGCATCCGCTGGACGACGACGCTGCCCGCGTGGAGGCCGAGGGCGGGGCACCGCTCGTCGTCGTGGAAGGTGACGCGGTCGTGGGTCTGGTCGTGCTGCGGGAGGAGGCACAGCCGCACGCTGCGGAGGCCGTCGTCGCGCTGCAAGGACAGGGCCTGCCCGTCGCCGTCCTGACAGGCGACAGCGGCGCGGCGGCGCGGCGGTTCACAGCAGGACTGAGCGAGCAGGACGGCGCGGACGTCGTCACCCACGCTCGCCTCACGCCCGAATCGAAGCTCGATGCCCTGCGATCTCTACAGCGCGAGCACGGTGCCGTCCTGATGGTCGGCGACGGCGTGAACGACGCGGCGGCGCTCGCCGCAGCCAACGTAGGCCTGGCTGTTGGTTCTGGCGCCGAGGTGAGCATCGACGCGGCGGACGGGGTGCTCTACAACCCCGATCTCCGCAACGTACCAGCCCTGCTCGCGCTCAGCCGCCGCACCCGACGTACCATCCGCCAGAATCTTGGCTGGACATTCGGCTACAACGCCGTCGGCCTCGGCCTCGCCGTCGCCGGGCTGCTGCACCCGCTCGTCGCCGTGGCGATCATGGCCGTCAGCAGCGTCTTCGTCGTCGCTAACGCGCTGCGCCTCAGATCACCCGAGTCGATCGCTTGAGCCGCTGTTAAGCCCAGCCGATCTACGGGCGCCCGAGGCGACGGAACATCTCCTGCTTGTAGGCCTCGACGCCGGGCTGGTTGAACGGGTTGACGCTCAGCAGGTAGCCGCTCACCGAGACGGCGTGCTCGAAGAAGTACAGCAGCGCGCCGAGGTGCCGCGCGTCGAGGCGGTTCATCGCGACGGTGCAGTTTGGGACGCCGCCGTCGGTGTGGGCCTTCTGCGTGCCCTCGTAGGCCGCGCGGTTGACGGCGCTGTAGTCCTTCCCGGCGAGGTAGTTGAGCTTGTCGAAGTTGCCGTCGATCTCCGGCACGGTCAGCGTCGCGTCCTGGTTCTGGACGAGGAGGAACGTCTCGACGAGCGTGCGCTGGCCCTCCTGGACGTACTGCCCGAGCGAGTGGAGGTCGGTCGAGTATTGCACGCTGACCGGGAAGAGGCCTTTGTGCTCCTTGCCCTCGCTCTCGCCGAAGAGCTGCTGCCACCACGCGCCGATGCCGCGCAGCTTCGGCTCGAAGACCGCCAGGATCTCGGTGCGGTAGCCCGCTTCGTGCAGGATGTACCGGTCGAGCGCGTAGGCGATGGCCTCGTTCGCCTCGGCATTGGCGAGGTCCACGAGTTGCGCCGCGGCCCCGTCCATCAGCGCCGCGATGTCATGCCCGGCCACCGCGATAGGGAGGAGGCCCACCGGCGTGAGCACCGAGAAGCGCCCGCCCACGTCGTCGGGGATGACGAACGTGCGGTAGCCTTTCTGGTCCGCGAGCATCCGAAGCTGGCCCTTCGAGGCGTCCGTTGTGGCGATGATGCGGCTGGCGTGGTCGCGGAAGGTGTCCTCCATGAACTGCCGCAGGAAGCGGAATGCCAGCATCGGCTCTAGCGTGGTGCCCGACTTCGAGATCACATTAACATAGACGGACTTGCCCTGGAGGTGGGCGAGCAACTCCTGGTGGTACTCGGGCGAGATGTGGTGCCCAGCGAAAATGACTCCGGGGCCGTCGGTGGGGAAGTAGGTGCCGAGCGCTTGGTTGACGGCCTCCGCGCCGAGGTACGACCCGCCGATCCCGACGCAGACGAGCACGTCGGCCTTCTCCCGGATCTCCGTCGCGAGCCGCTGGATGCGCCCGATCAGGTTCGCGTTGGGGGGCCGGAGCATCGAGCGCCAGCCGAGCATGTTGCTTCCCGCGCCGCTCCCGTCGAGGGTCGTCTGGTGCGCCGCGAGGGCTTGGTCGCGCAGGCGGCTCTGTTGCCCGTCGTCGATGAAGGAGGAGAAGCCAGAGCGGTCGTAGACGAGCATGGGGACGTTCAAAGTGAGAAGGTCGAGAGAGGGAGCGAGTGCAACCGCAACGGTAGAGTCAGGCTCCGCGCTGAAGTTTACGGCTGCGTTGTCATCCGTGGAGATTTGTACGGCCTACGAACCGCAAGAAAAAAGCGCTGCATGCCTGCGACACGCGCATCACTGATCAGTGCGAAGACCGAATCGATCGGAGTCCGCCGGTCTGCTGTGATAGTGAGGATCATCCTGGGCTCCTCGCTCAAACGGGCCGCGAAGAGGCGCTGCCGCGTCGTCATCGAGTCGAGGGGAGGCGGGTCATAGTTTGCGAAGGGCTGCTGTGTCGGCTCTAGAGGTCGGGGGGCAGGGAGTTCGATGCCATATGCCGCGCCAAAGGCCGCGCTATAGGCCGCTTCGACGAGCGTGTCTGGTGTGGTAGGGAAAGGGACTTCACGGCCTTCCTGATTAAGCACCACGTCGTATAGGAGCCGCCTTTGCTCAGGCTTTTCGCCTGTATGTGCCACGGGCGGGTCGATTCCGCGCAGCTGTCTGTTTATCTGTAGCGCCCAGGGGCTTTCGCTCAGCGTCATCGTGACGAGCGTACCCATCCGGCAGCCGAAGAGCAGCAGCACGACCAGCGTGACGTGGTAGGCCAGCTGCCCGACCTCGGCGTGATCGAAGCGGCGGCGGGCGTAGGGCCTGGTGCTGCGACGGATCAGGCGACGAGGCCAGACAGGACGACGTCGCAGCAGACCGTCCTTGCTGCGGGGCTTGGGGATGTAGAACAACCAGCGCATCGGCGAAGGGGCTTCCCGCACGATACGCGTACCGCGAACGTTAGTTACGCTCGCCCTCGAACATCGAGAGCGGCTTACCGCAGCATGATGTTTAGGCCCACGCGCACCTTGTTGGGGCGGGGGCCCGAGCGGACGGATTCGCCCTGGACGTCGCCCCAAACCACGAGGGGTAGCGCCACGTGGGGGCTAAGCTGGAAGCTCGGGCGGTCGAAGTCGAGGCCCAACTGAAGCCAGCCGATGCCGCTCCGGACCCGATTCTCGGCGCCCTCGAATGCCCCTGGTAGGTTCTGGGCAGCATCGGTTTCCACATAGCGATACGTCGCGCCCTCGGCGAGCAGAGCCACCGCGACGTTGCTTCCGGCGAGGTCATAGTGGAAGTTGACCCCCCAGTAGACATGCATCTCGGTCCCGATCACGCGGATGCGGTCGCCGTCGAGCAGCAGCGCCATCGTGTTATCGAACGTACCCGTGTCATCCAGAAGCTCCGCATTGACGCCCGCCCGGACGCGGCGCAGCCCGATTGCAAAGTCCGTGGAGACGAGGGGCGTGAGGTCCGACGAGGAGAGGAACGCTACGTCGGTCTGCCTAAAGCCAAGGCCGCCCTCCGAGGCAGGGTCTACAGCGATGCGGACGGCGTAGTCCGTGCCTTCGTTCGTCCAGAAGGGCTTCACGATCAACCACCGAAGCGCCACCGGACCGGTGCCGATGCCGCCACTGAGGTCCACGATCGCCGCGACATCCACTTGCGGCAGTAGGGCGTAGTCGACGCGGCCGGCCAGGCTCACGGCGCTCCGCTGGCCGACTCCAGTTGAACTCGACGACTGGAGCAGCCCGGTAGGGCGGTAGTCGATCAACGCCGACACCGCGAGGCCGTCATAGAACGTCCGCTGCGCCTGCTCGCCCTGGTAGAGCGGGTCGAGCGTCTGAAAGGGGCGCTGGGCCTGGGCCTCGTGAGTCAGCCCCGCACCCGCGCAGACCGCCCCGACGAGCACCGCGCTCAGGAGCGCACGGACGGTCGAGCGGACAACGGCGAAGGACCAGGCTCGGGCAGGCATGAGCACAGCAGGCGTGGGACGAGTGGCACGCGACGGTTCAGTATACGACGCCTACCCGCTTCGGCGGCCTGCTGCCTACCGGGTCACACAGCCAAGGCCTCACGCAGCCAAAGTCTCACGCAGCCAAAGTCTCACGCAGCCAAAGTCTCACCCGGGGCAAGCGGCTGCGCTTTCAAGCCTGCGGCGTCCATCTTGGACGCGAACTCCGCCGTGTCGGCCATAATGAGCGGAAACGTGTCGTAGTGCACCGGCACTGTCACTTTCGGCCGCAGCATCTTGGCCGACTCCACGGCCTCGTCGATGCCCATCGTGAAGTCGTCGCCGATGGGGAGGAAGCAGAGGTCGAAGTCGTACTGCTCGCCCAGCCAGGCCATCTCGGCGAAGCGGCAGGTGTCGCCCGCGTTGTAGATCGTCGTGCCGTCGATCTCCAGAATGAAGCCGCCCGCAAGGCCCCCGTAGGCGCCGTCGGGAAAAGACGACGAGTGTCGGGCATAGGTGTTGGTGACGCGGCCCCATTCGAAATCCCACGCCCCGCCCGTGTTCATCGGGTGCACGTTGGTGTAGTCGAGCACGCGCTGGGCATACTGCGTGACGTCGAACTGGGCGACGAGGAGCGCGCCGGTGCGTTCGAGTATGCTAGGCGTGTCGCCCCAGTGGTCGCCGTGGGCGTGCGTGATGAGCACTACGTCCGGGGCGAGGTCCTCGGCCGTGACAACGCCCTCGGTGTGCTTGTTGCCCGTGATGAACGGGTCGAAGAGCAGGGTCGGGCCGCTCGTCTCGATTTGGAAGGCGGAGTGGCCGTAGTACGTGACAGTCATGGCGAGCGGAGGATGAACTGCAGGGAAGAGTGGAGACTTACGGTACGGCGCAGGGTGAGCGCGGCTCCGGGCCAAGTCCGGTACGGCGCAGTGTGAGCGCGGCTCCGGGCCGAGTCACCACAACCGAAGCAGGTGCACGCTCACGAGCGGCGTCCCGAAATAGTGCTTCGAGGGGTCCTGCACGTCGGGGTTGAGCTCGAGGAGATCGACCTGGTCGAAGAAGTAGGTACCGTGGTAGCCGATTCGCAGCCCCTGCGTGGTGCGGCGGCTTCGCCCGAAGTAGGCCCCGACTGAAATCGTACCGCCGAGGCCCATCCGGAAGCTGCCGTCCCCGAACCCGCCGAAGGCGCCTTCCAGGGACTCGCCCTCGTTGCGAACGCCGTTCCTGTTGGTGTCCTCGAAGTAGGGCCACTGGTACCCAAAGGTTGGCCCGGCGGCGATCTGGAAAAACGGGCGGAAGTTGTCCTCAATGCTGTCGCGAAAGAGGCGCTGCTCTACGCCCGCGTGCACCGGCATCATCGCGAAGTAGTTGCGCTTGAGTGGCACCACCGTCTCGCCAAAGAAGCCGATGAAGAACTGCTGCTCACGCTCGTCCTTGCCGGGGTTGACGCTGGCCTCGATGAAGAGGGAGGTCGTCTCACCCACTTCGGCGCGGAGCACGCCGCCCACGCCAAACCCATCGTTGGTGAGCCGGATCGCGAGCCCGGCGCCTGACATGAACGTTGGCGGACCGAGCGAGTCCGGCGGGACGGGTGGCTGCGGAAGGCCAGGCTGAGCCAGCGCGGCGAGCGGGACGAGCAGGGCTAGGGTAATTACGAGGCGCATGCCGCACGCTACCACCGCCGCGTCCGGGGAGCAAGGCTTTTTTCGCAGAACACGGACGACAGCGGCGGCTCGACATTTGAGGCTGTCGGGTCCCGGTCAGAGAACACGCGGAGATTGCACGCAGGCACCGCGGCGACTACGCGTATACTCTGCGCCGACGGAACCTAGGCGCAACGATGGGCGCGCCTGACGCCGCCGCCTCGCGTTGGGAGCGGTGTTCTCTACCACCGAGCCCGTCTACCCTTGCACACCCTCCAGCCCTCCCGCGATGAGCGCACCCTCCGCGACCGTTCCCGACAGCGCTGCCAAGGCCTTCTGGGACGAAACCCTGCGCCAGAAGACCCTGCCCGTCATCGAACCAGCGGCGTTCTACGAGAACTGGCGCTTCACGAAGCGCGCCTTCCTCGACCGCCTCGGTGACCCCGCCGGCAAGCGCGTCCTCGAAGTCGGCTGCGGCAACGGCTACCTTTCGATGTACATGGCGAAGCTCGGCGCGCACGTCACTGCGACCGACTTCTCGACGACCTCGATCGAGCAACTGGTCCCCCTCGCAGAGAAGAACGGCGTCGCCGACCGCGTCGTCGGTCACCAGTGCGACGCGCTCGATCTCCGTGACCTCGGTGAGCAGTACGATCTCGTCTATGGCAAGTACATCCTGCACCACGTCGAGCCCTTCGACCAGTTTGCCGATGTGCTCCGCGACGTGACCGCCGAAGGTGGTCGTGGCGTCTTTCTGGAGAACAACGGCCGCAACCCGCTGCTCAACTTCTCGCGCAACTACCTCGCGGGCCGCGGCGGCATCCCCAAGCACGGCGACGATGACGAGATCCCGCTCCTTCCGGAGGAGGTCGAGATGCTCCGGGCGCGCTTCCCACACGTCGAGGTGCTGCACCCAGACTTCGTGTTCTTCCGCAAGCTGAACACGTATGTTTTCAAGCACCAAGCGAAATACGGTCGCCTCCTCAAACTGACGAAGGACATCGACCAGGCGCTCTGGCGCACGGTGCCGCCCGTGCGCAAGTACAGCTACTACCAGATCGTCGAGTTCGCTCGGTAGTTCACCCGCCCAGCGAGACGCGCCCCCGTCCGCTGTCGCCTGGCGCATGATCGCCAGGCATCGCCGCCCTCCCGCACACCCTCGCTGCTGGCTCCCTCCGCCATGCACGTCGCGCTGCTTTTTCCCACGCTGCCGCCCCGCCTCGATGGCATTGGCGACTACACGGCCCGCCTCGCCGCGGAGCTGGGCGAGCACATACGGGCCACCGTCCTGACCGCGCAGACCGACGCGGCTCCGATTCCCGGTGCGACCGTCGATGTCGCGTTCTCGAAGACCTTGCGCAAGGGCATCCTCCACGTCGTGGAGGCCGTCACAAGACGGTTCGAGGCGGACCGGCCCGATTGGTTGGTGGTGCAGTACAACCCGTTCTCGTACGGTGCCTACGGGCTGAATCCGTGGCTCCCGCTCGCCGTGCGACGGCTCCGGAAGCGCGTGCCGGGGCTGCGGATCGCGCTCATGATCCACGAGCCGTTCGTCCCGCTCACGACGCCGACCTACCTCGTCGAGACGCTGTGGCAGCGGCCGACGCTGTGGGCCCTTGGGCGCATGGCTGATGTGGTGTTTACCTCCATCGCGCCGTGGGCCGAGCGGTTCAGGGGGTGGTTCGACGTCCCAGTCCGGCACCTGCCCATCGGCTCGAATATCCCGTTCGAGCGCGGCGACCGCGACGAGGTGCGCGACGAGTTTGGGCTCAGCGACACCTTCGCTGTCGGCCTCTTCGGCAGCGGCTTCACGAAGGGCATGGACGCGCACGTCCGGCAGGCCATCCGGGCCATCCTCGACGTGCAGCCGAACGCGACGCTCTGCTACGTCGGGCGGCGCGGGGCGGCGCTCCGGACCGCGCTCAACACGCCAGGCAGCCGCGACGTGCCGTTCCGCGACCTCGGCCCGCTCCCCGCCGACGCGGTCTCGCGCGCGTTCTCGGCGTTCGACCTCTACCTTGCGCCGTACCCCGACGGCTTCTCGACGCGGCGCGGTTCCACGATGGTCGCCCTGCAACACGGCACGCCGACCGTGACCACGCTCGGTCACCTCTCCGATCCGGTCGTCCAGGAGCAGACTGGGCAGGCCTTCGCGGCGATGCCGTCGGACGACCCCGCCGCCTTCGCCCAGGCTGCCGCGGCCCTGGCAAACGACGATGCTGCACGCACGTCGCTCGGACGCGATGCACAGGCCCTCTACGCCGCGCAGTTCGACTGGCCCCTCGTCGCCGACCGCCTGCTCGACGCGCTTGGGTACGACGTAGCTGCGCAAAACCGCGAGGCGCAGCATGCCTGAGACGATGGCGCAGCCGCTTGCCACGACGGACACTGCTGATGCGCCCGTCAAGGTGCTCTTCATCGCCGGATGGGGGCGCAGCGGCAGTACGCTCGTAGGCAACGTGCTCGGTAGCGTGGACGGCCTCGTCCACCTCGGCGAGGTGCGCCACGTCTGGGAGCGCGGCGTTCGTGACAACGCCGTCTGCGGCTGCGGCGAGCGCTTCGACGCCTGCCCCGTATGGCGTCCTGCGTTCGATGTAGCGTTTCCCGCGAGCGACTACCCAGACGGCGTCGACTGGTCGCGCATGGCACGGGTCCGCGAGGCGTTGCCGCAGATCAAAAGACTGTTGCCGCATCTGCTGAAAGGCCGCACCACGTTCGACCACCCCGAGGCAGCCAGCTACCACGCCGACCTCCGTCGGGTGTACCAGGCGCTCCGCGAGTCCTCCGGCGCGCGCGTGCTCGTCGACTCGTCGAAGTTTCCGTCGTACGCGGAGTCGCTGCGGCAAACCGGCGCCGTGGACCTCTACCTGCTCCACCTCGTCCGTGACCCGCGCGCGTCGGCCTATTCGTGGCGCAAGAAGATCACCCGGCAGGACGGCGGCGGTGCAGCCGAGATGCAGCGCTTCTCGACAGCGGCAAGCGCCCGCAAATGGTCGGCCTGGAACGGCGTGATCGAGTTGATGCGCCGTCGCGATCCGACGCGTTACCAGCGGCTGCGCTACGAGGACTTCATCGCCGCGCCTGAGGCTTCTGTGCGCCGCGTTCTCGACTGGATCGACGAGCCTGCTGAGACCCTGCCCTTTGTCGCCCCCGACGCCGTGGCGATGGGCGAGAACCATACCGTGTGGGGCAATCCGAAACGCACGGCGGGCGGCGTAGTAAAGCTCCGCATAGACGACGCGTGGCGCGAGCACCTCCCGACGCGGGACCGCGCGACGGTGACGGCACTGACGTGGCCGTTCCTGCTGAAGTATGGCTACGTGGGAGGGAAGTAGGATGAAGACGGAAACCCAAACCGCACCCCCTGTTTCGCTCCCCGTAAAGGGTCGCGAAACGGTCCCCTTCGCAGGCGAAGGGGATAGTTCAGGTGGTGTACGAGGGAGTTCAGACCCTCGCTCAAGGCCGACCGTCGGGGTTGTGATGCCGCTGGCGGAGCAGCGGGGTGGGGCAGAGCTTCTGTTATTGCAATTGCTGGATGCTAACCAGGCACTCGTCGCTGACGGCGGGGTGGGATGCCGCTATGCTGTCGCCTTCCTCGAAGACGGGCCGATGGTCGAGGCCGTCCGCGCTCTCGGTGTCCAAGCCGAGGTGTTCGACGCGGGCCGTGTGCGTCAGGTGGGTCGGCAGATCGGCACGGTGCGGCGGATCGCAGCCTGGTTGCGCGACCTCGACGCCGACGCAGCGCTCGCGTGGATGCCGAAAGGGCACCTCTACAGCGGCCCCGCGGCGCTGCTCGCGCGCATCCCGGCGTTCTGGTTCCAGCACACGATCACCTCGAAAAACCCGATCCACCGCACCGCGACGCTGCTGCCCTCGGCGTCGATTCTGTGCTGCTCCGAGGCGGCGAAGGCGGGCCAAGCAACGCTCTGGCCGTCGCGGCACGCCGAGGTGCTCTATCCCGCCGTCAACCTCGCGCGCTTCGACGCGGACACGTTGCCCTCGGTCGCCGAGCTGCGCGCCAAGCTCGATCTACCGACGGACGCGTTCGTGGCAGGCATCGTGGGGCGGCTCCAGCACTGGAAAGGCATCCACGTGTTCGTCGAGGCGGCGGCGCAGGTCGCGCGGGCGCATCCCGACGCCGTGTTCGTCGTGGTGGGCGGGCCGCACTTTTCGGAGCCGGACTATCCAGGCGCACTCACGGCGCTCGCAGAGCGGCACGGGGTCGCCGACCAACTCCGCTTCGTCGGGCATCAGCCGAACGTGCCGGAATGGATGAATGCCTTCGACGTGTTGGTGCACGCCTCGACGGGCCCCGAGCCGTTTGGCATGGTAATTTTAGAGGGTATGGCGATGTGCAAGCCTGTCATCGCCACGGCGCACGGCGGGCCGCTCGAAATCGTGACGCCGGAATCGGGGCTGCTCGTGCCCCCCGGCGAGCCCGACGCCCTCGCCGACGTACTGCGCCGCCTCGCCGACGACCCCGCCGCACGCGCTCGCCTCGCCGATGGCGCTCGTGCCCGTGCTGCGCAGTTCAGCACCGAGCGCCTCGCCCGCGACGCCGCTGCCCTCGTCCGCCGCCATCTCGCCTGACTCACCGCCATGAGCAGCTTCCTATGAGTTCCCTCGTAGCCAACCTTCGCCTCAGCCAGTCCCAATGGACGGCGCTCAAGCCCGTGCTCATCACGCTGGCGGTGGCGCTGTTTTGCGGGTGGGCCGTCGCCACGGAGCAGGCACGGCTCGCCATCGCGGGCGGGATGCTCTTCGCGCTCATCGCCGCTGGGAGCGTCACGCCGCGCCTCATGATTGTGGTGCTGCTCGGCATCCTGTGCTTCCTCGGCGACTTCCGGCGGTTCATCACGATCACGTATCCCAACTCGGGTCAAGACCCGATCCTGCTCGTACCGCCGCTCGTGGTGGGGCTGATGGTCGCCTCCCTCGTGGCAACGAAATCGCTGCGGTTCGACAGCACGCTCTCGAAGTGGGTCGTGGCGCTGCTGATTCTGATGACGCTCCAGATCCTAAACCCAGCGCAGGGCGGCATGAGCGTCGGGATCGCGGGTGCGCTCTTCACCATCGTGCCGGTGTGCTGGTTCTGGCTCGGGCAGATCTACGCGACCGAGGAGATGCTCAACAAGCTCGTCCTCGTGGCGCTACCCGTCATCGCCGTGCTCGCGGGCATCTTGGGGCTCTACCAGGTGTTTGTCGGCTTCCTGCCGTTTGAGCAGGAGTGGATCGACACGGAAGGCTATTCCTCGCTCTGGGTCGCCAGCGATGTGGTCCGGCCGTTTTCGTGGTTCACGGCGGCGTCGGAGTACGCGGGCTTCCTGATGATGTCGATCGTGGCGCTCTGGGCGATGGTGTCCACGCGCAAGCGGCTCGACCTGCTGCCGATCGTCGCGTTTCTGGTGGTCGCCCTGTTCCTGATCGGGAGCCGCGGGCCCATCGTGAAAGTGCTCGCCCTCGTGCCGCTCGTGTGGGCGATCACGAGCCGGAGCGCGGCGTCCTGGGTGCCGCGTCTCGTGCTGGCGGTGGTCATCACGCTCGGCGCGGCGGGCTACAGCCTCTCGGCCGTCTCTTCAATGGAGATGGAGAGCGGCGCGGCTGATGTGCTCGTGGGCCGCAACGCCGACGGGCTGCTCAACCCGATGGATGCCGAGACGTCGACCGTCGGCAAGCACGGCGACATGATGGAGCGCGGCTTCCTCTCGGGCTTCTCGACGCCGCTCGGCCTCGGCCTCGGCTCCACCACACCGGCCGCGAAGAAGTTCGGCGGCAACCGCAGATCGAGCGAGTTCGACTACACCAACCTGATTCTCTCGCTCGGGCTGATGGGCATGGTGATCTACGGCGGCATCCTACTGCTGGTTGGGTGGAATGCGTTCTGGTACTACCTCCAGATGCGAACGACGCTCGCCCTCGCGATGGGGGGCATGCTGCTCATCCACATTGGTGGCTGGACGCGCGGGACGGAATACTTCCTCGCGGCGTGGTGCTGGTTCCTCATCGGCGCGCTCGACCAGTTCACCACGAAGCGCCGTCAAGCGCTTGAAGCTGAAAACGCCGAGCAGGCGGAGGAAGAAGACGCCGCCCTTGCGCTCGCTTAGCCTGGACCCGCATGCGCCTCGCACTTGTCACCCACAACCTGATCCGCGGCGACGGCCAGGGCCGCGTCAACGCCGAGGTCGCGCACGCGCTCGCGGACGCGGGGCATGCCGTGACGCTCGTGGCCGCGCGCGTCGACGACGGCCTCGCTGCCCGTGACGGCATCACGTGGCAGCGCATCGAGCCGGGGCGTGGACCCACACAGCTCGTCAAGAACCATGTCTTCGCACGGCGGAGCGCCCGGTGGCTCGACGCCCATCGGTCCGAGTTCGACCTCGTCGTGGCCAATGGGTTCGTCACGTTTGCCCGGGCCGACGTCAACGTGGCGCACTTCGTCCACGGCGCGTGGCTGCGTTCGCCCGTCCATGTTTCTAAGCTGCGCGGGGGTGTGTTCGGGGCCTACCACAAGCTCTACACGAGCGCCAACGCCCGCCTCGAACGCCGGGCGTTTGCCGAGGCGAAGCGGGTGGTCGCCGTCGCCGACCGGGTGCGCGACGAACTGGTCGACATTGGCGTGCCGTCGGAAAAAATCACCGTCGTCAACAACGGCGTCGATGTCGAGGAATTCCGACCGACGCCGATGAACGCGGAGGATCGGCGCGCGCTTGGCTTGCCGGGTACGCAGCCCGTCGCGTTGTTCGTCGGCGACATCCGCACGCCACGCAAGAACCTCGACGGAACGCTTCGAGCGCTCGAACGCCTCGCCAGCACAGACGCCTCGGAACTGCGGCTCGCTGTGGCGGGGCGCGTCGAAGGCAGCCCGTATCCCCAGCTTGCGAAAGACCTCGGCGTGAGCGATCAGGTCCTCTTCCTCGACTTTCGCCGCGACCTGCCCGCGCTGATGCGCGCCGCCGACTTCGTGGTGTTTCCGTCGCGCTACGACCCGTTCGGCCTCGTCGTCACCGAGGCCATGGCGTCTGCGAAGCCCATCGTCACTGCCTCGACGGCGGGCGCAGCGGCACTCGTGACGCCCGACGCTGGCATCGTCCTCGACGACCCCGACGATGTGGCTGGGTTGGCTGACGCGATGCAGCGGCTCACGATCGATGCGGCACTGCGCGCCCGGATGGGGCAGGCTGGACGGGCGATTGCCGAGCGGCATACGTGGGCGCGCATGGCGAAGCACTACGTCGAGGTCTTCGAGGCTGTGGCCGCGGGCCGCACGCCGATGCGGCTGGTCCGCGAAGCTGCGGCGAATCCGGCGGCCGCCGTGCCCTCGGCGTCGTAAATCCGGCGCATTTCTTGGTAGCCTTGCTCGTATGAATCCGCGCCGTCTCATCTTCGACATTCGCACCCGGCTCTCGTCGGACGTGTCCCTTTTCTGGCTCTACCAGCCCTATATCTGGTGGGACCAGATCAAGTCGGGCTTGCGCTACGGGGCCGACGACGCCCGGGAGCATCGCCTCCGCGCGGACACCGAGTTGGTGATCGACGGCTTTCAGGGCTCGGCCAACTCGTACGCCGCCGACCTCTTCAAGAGCTGGCAGACGCGCGCCGTGTCGATGTCGCACCACATGCACGCGGCGGCGCAAATCGTACGCGCGGTGCGCCGCGAGCTTCCGACCGTCGTCACGATCCGCGAGCCGGACAAGGCTGTCCTCTCAACGACCGCCCGCTGGCCACACCTCGACGTTGCGCAGGTCCTCGAAGGCTACATCGCCTTCTACCGCGCGCTGCTGCCGGTCGCCGACGGTATTGTCCTGAGCCCGTTCGCGCGTACCATCCATGACTTCGAAGGCGTGATCGCCGAGGTCAATGTTCGATTCGGTACGGCCTTCGCGAGCGGCCCCTCTGTTACGGGCGACGGCGCGAGCGCGGCGGTGGAGTCGATCCGGGCTGCGCGCAAAGCGACCAGCCCTGAGCAAGAGCGCCGCCGCGCCGAGAAGCAAGCGGATCTCGACCGCTGTGCCGACCTCCTCGCCAGGGCCACCGCCGTCTACGCCGCGCTCGTCGATGCGTGCGACGTGACGGCTGCGCCCACCTCCATCTCCTAAGTCCACTCCGCTATGCTGCCGAGTCCTGCCGCCCCGCCGGTGTCGCCGCGCATGCCCGCGACGCTCCTCACGCTCCAGATCGGCATGGGCTGGTTTCCCGAGCAGGCGGGCGGGCTCAACCGGATGTACTATCACCTGATGCACGCCCTGCCCGAGGCGGGCGTGGGCGTGCACGGCATCGTGGCAGGCTCGACCGGGCTCGCGGCGCAGACGCACGGCCGCGTCCGCTCGTGTGCCCGTGCAGACGCGCCGATGCCGACCCGGCTCTGGCAGGCGCGCACGACGGGCCGCCGCATGCTCCAGGCGCTCCGACCGGATGTGCTCGTGAGCCACTTCGCGCTCTACACGGCACCGCTCCTCGGCGCGATGAACGACCAGCCGCTCGTGGTCCACTTCCACGGACCGTGGGCCGCCGAGGGGGCCGTCGAGGGAGCGTCCAGCATGGCTGCGCGCGCCAAGTGGGAGCTGGAACAGCAGGTCTACCGCCGCGCCGCCCGTTTCATCGTCCTCTCCGAGGCGTTCCGCGATGTGCTCCACCGCCGCTACGACGTGGCGCTCGACAAGATCGAGATCGTCCCCGGCGGTGTCGATGCATCGGCGTTCGACTCGACCCTGAGCAGGAAGGAGGCGCGCGAGTTGCTCGGCTGGCCGTCGGACCGCCCGACCGTCCTCGCGGTGCGTCGCCTCCAGCCGCGTATGGGCCTCGAAGGACTCATTGAGGCCGTCGAGACGGTGCGGCAGCAGGTGCCCGACGTGCAGGTAATGATCGCCGGAAAGGGTGCCCTCGCCGCGACGCTACAGGCGCAGATTGAGGCGCGCGGGCTGTCCGACCACGTGAAGCTCCTCGGCTTCGTGCCGGACGCGGATCTGCCGCTCGCCTACCGCGCCGCCGACGTGAGCATCGTCCCAACCGTTGCGCTCGAAGGCTTTGGCCTCATCACGATCGAGTCGCTCGCGGCGGGCACGCCGGTTCTCGTGACGCCCATCGGCGGGCTCCCCGAGACGGTGCGCGGCCTCGACGCCTCGCTCGTCCTCGACGACGCGGCGCCCGCGACCGTCGCCGACGCCCTGGCCGGAGCGCTCACCGGGGCGCGCCCGCTCCCCAGTGCCGACGCCTGCCAGGCCTATGCCCGCGCTACGTTCGACTGGCCCGTCATCGCGGCGAAGACCGCCGAGGTCTACCAGGCAGTCGTGTAGTTCAAGGTCGTGTTGGATCAAGCAAGAGGGCATGTGCTGGTGCTTCGCTCGGCTCCCCCCGTTCTCGTCGTCTTCGTTCTGACGAACTCCGCTCCTCGAACTGTCCCCCTCGGTTTCGAGGGGGACAGCTTGTGTGCCGTTGCAGGCATACAAGCCGGGGGGGCGTCGTGCGGCAGCTCGTCTCGCTATGCCAGTACGCACCGCTATGCCGGGGTGTCCGAATGATTCTCGACTCACGATCGTCGTCCCTGGCCTTGCAGCCTGCAACGTTCCCCCGCACGCTCTTCCTCGACCATGCGGCGGTGCTGGGCGGGGCGGAGCTGTCACTGCTCGACATCGCGCGGTCGGCGGGGCCGGAGAGCGTGGTGGCGCTCTACGCGGATGGGCCGTTCCGCAGCCGCCTTTCTGAGTCGGGTGTAGCCGTCGAGGTGCTCGACGCGCCGCAGGCGTTGCTCGACGTGACGCGCGATGGGGGACTGGCCGGGGCACTCGGCGTCGTCCCCGCGATCTGGGCGCAGGCGCGTCGTGTGGCGAGGCGGCTGCGCGACTTCGACGTGGCGCTGGCCAACTCGCAGAAGGCGTTTGTGACGGCGGCGCTCGCGGCCCCGCTGGCACGGCGCCCCGTAGTGTGGCACCTCCGCGACGTGATGACGGCGGATCACTTCAGCCGCGCCAACCGGACGGTCGCGATCACCCTCGCCAACCGCTTCGCCGCCGCGGTGATCTGCAACAGCCAGGCGACCGCCGATGCGTTCGTGGAAGCTGGCGGTAAGGAAAAGCTCGTGCGCGTCGTGCTCAACGGCATCGACCCGACTCCGTTCGACGCGGTCACGGACGAAGAAGTCGCCGCAGCGAAAGCCGCGCTGGGGCTCGACGAGCGGCCCGTGGTGGGCGTGTTCAGCCGCCTCGCGCCGTGGAAAGGGCAGCACGTGCTGCTCGACGCGCTGGAGGGCCTCCCGGACGTGCAAGCGCTGGTCGTGGGCGATGCCATCTTCCCGGAGGACCGCGCCTATGCTGAGACACTGCGGTCTCAGGCGGCACAGCCGCCGCTTGCGGGGCGCGTCGTGCTGCCCGGCTTCCGGAATGACGTGCCCGTTCTGTTGCACTGCTGCGACATCGTGGCGCACACATCCGTGGCCGCCGAGCCCTTTGGCCGGGTGATTGTCGAAGGCATGCTTGCTGAACGCGCGGTCGTCGCCACCGCTGCAGGCGGCGCCGTCGAAATCCTGGACGACCAGACGACGGGTCGCCTGGTTCCCCCCGGCGACGCTGCCGCGCTCCGCACTGCCCTCGCCGCCCTCCTCGCCGACCCCAGCCGCACCCGCACGATGGCCGCCGCCGCCCGCACCGACGCCCTGACCCGATTTGGCACGGCTCGGGTCGCCCAGGAAGTGGCCGCGGTGCTCCGGGACGTCTCGGCGCGCTCGTCGTAAATCCACGCCGCCTTCGCATACCCCTTGCTTGCGCCTGCTGCCTGAAACGGCTAGACTTGCGCGCTTGCGGGACGCCACCCTGCCTCACCCTCCGCCTGCCGTTTGCCGGTAGCCCTGCGCTCGCCCTCCAGCGCCTCCGATGCTCTTCAATTCCCTCGACTTCGTCTTCTTCTTCCCGGCGGTCGTCGCGATCTACTTCGCGCTGCCGTACAGGTACCGCTGGATGCTGCTGCTCGGAGCCAGCTACCTGTTCTACGGGCTCTGGGAGTGGTCCTACCTCGGCCTGATCTGGTTCTCCACCACGGTCGACTACTTCGCCGCACGGGCGATGGGAGAGAGGAAAACGAAGAAGGCGCGGCGTCCCTTCCTCTGGGCGAGTCTCGCAGGCAACCTGGGACTGCTGTTTTTCTTCAAGTACTTCGACTGGGCGAGCATGAACGTCGGTGGGCTAGCCGACATGCTCGGGTGGGACATCAACACGCCAGTGTTCAACCTGCTGCTGCCGGTCGGCATCTCGTTCTACACGTTCCAGACGCTCGCCTACACCATCGACGTGTACCGCGGCAAGGTGGACGCCGAGAAGCACTTCGGCATCTTTGCGCTCTACGTGACGTTCTTCCCGCAGCTCGTCGCGGGGCCGATCGAACGCTCGGGCAACCTGCTCCCGCAGTTCTTCCGCAAGCACGACTTCTCGTACAACCGCACCGTGAGCGGCCTGCGGCTGATGGCGTGGGGCTTCTTCAAGAAGCTCGTCATCGCCGACCGCGTCTCGCTCTACGTCAACATCGTCTTCGCCGATATCGGGAGCGCGTCGTCGGCGCAGATCATCGTGGCGGGCGGGTTCTTCGCCTACCAGGTCTACTGCGACTTCTCAGGCTATTGCGACATCGCCATCGGGGCGGCGCGCATCATGGGCTACGACCTGTCGCAGAACTTCAACCGGCCCTATTTCGCCACCTCAACAGCGGAGCTGTGGCGGCGCTGGCATATGACGCTCGTGGACTGGTTCCGCGACTACGTCTACTACCCGCTCGGCGGCAGCCGGGGCCGCGCTAAGGCGTTCCGCAACGTGATGATCGTCTTCTTCCTTACTGGCGTCTGGCACGGCGCGTCCTGGACGTTCGCTATCTGGGGCATGCTCAACGGCCTCATCATTATCGCGAGCGTGTCGACGAAGAAATTCCGCGACAACAACTGGCGAATGATCGAGAAAGCCGTTGCGGGCCATACGGCACCGATTCGCAAGCGTAGGGCGGGCAGCAAGCCGCGCCCCGTCCCCACGCCCGCGCCGATCGCAGCGCGCGGCTTCACGCTGCGGCCGTCGCTCAACATGGTCCGGCAGTTCCGCTACGTCACGAGCGTCATCGGCACCTTCGGCCTGTTCTACATCACCGGCACGTGGTTCCGCGCCCAATCCGTTGCCGACGGCTGGCAAGTCTATGTCACCTGGGCAAAGACCCCGTGGGAAGGATTTGGCGCATGGATGGTCGAAGGGTTCACGCCCGCGATGATGGTCATCAGCCTCAGCATGATCATGCTCCTCGAAGCGGTGCACGTCGTGCAGGAGCGTGGCCACTCGGTCGCGGGGCTGCTCGCCAGGATGCCGCGCGCGCTGCGCTGGACGTTCTACTGGGGCTTGATCTTCATCATCCTCTTCTTCGGCGTCTTCGACAACGAGCAGTTCATCTACTTCCAGTTCTAAACGTCACGCTGCGACGCTGCACCCTTTCGCATCAGAATTATGAGTGACTCGAACGACATCCGACCGACCACCGAGGGCGACGGCGCCGCTACCGAGAGCTCCGATGCTGGCTCGCTCGTCCACGACGTGTCCGTCCACAGCGAGGAGATCCGCGCCGACGTACAGCAGGATCGCCTCAATGACAAAAAAGGGCGCGACTTCGTCCGCCTCATGGGCAACGGCCTGCTCTTCATCCTCATCCCTGTGCTGGTGATGGAGTTCGGGATCCGCGTCATGGCCGCCGACAAGTTCAAAGGGCAGGAGAAGCACGTCGACTTCTACCACCCGACCCGGATGGCGGCTTCCAACGACCGGCAGATCGACTACCTCTTCGTCGGGTCGTCGCGCGTGGCGGCCGCCGTCGAGCCGCAGGCCTTCGCCGATGTCGTCGAGGAGCGCACGGGCACGCGGCCGATGGCCATCGACCAGGGCAAGGGCTACTCGACGCTCGTGGAGCACTACTTCCACCTCCGCAACCTCGCCGCCGACTATCCCGGCTCGCTCGAAGGCACGACGGTGATGATCGAGTCGCCGATGGGCCTCGCGCAGACCAACACGTGGGACGGCGAATGGGCGAAGGAGTCGTGGCCCGAACTGCTTGGCCCACCGATGCGCGTGGGCGATCTCCCGCAGTACGTCCTCTCCTCGACCGACACCAAAGAAACGAAGGTGGCCGCCATCGGCTCGGCGCTCTTCATGTCGACGCGCTACTGGGACGCGCTCACCAACAAGTTCGAGGGCGCGCTCAACCGGGCCTTCGGCGCGGGAAAAGGTGCCACGGAGACGAAAGACGAGGACTGCGCCGAGGCCGACATGAGCACCGACGGCGGCGTCCGCTGCGACGACGAGGGCATCGACATCACCCGCAACATCGTCCGCTTTGAGACGCGGCAGGCCGAGGAACTCGAAGAGCCCGTCGACGACTGGAACCGCACCGCCGCAGCCAGCATCGTCGAGCTCGTCCGTGCCGAGGGCGGCGAGGTCGTCTTCTTCGACGTGCCGATGGGGTCCTACGGCATCATCCGCTTCGGCTCGGAGGCGCTGCTGCAAAGCACCGAGGTGTTCACGGAGTACCGCCAGGCGAACGGCCTGCGCTACGTCCGCACCGCCGGCTTCGCCTGCAACGACGACGACTTCCCCGACTTCGCCCACCTGCGCCACTCGCGCGCCGAGGAGTACAGCCGCACGCTCGCCGAGTCGTTCCTCAACGGCGGCGACGCAGGCTACCCCAGTGGCCGCATCCACGTCTGCGACCTCGACCCGACGGTCGTGGAGGAAGTAGGCGGAGCCGAACTGCCGACGAACGCCGCCGACGCCTACAACCAGTAGGCGTTGGACTGACTCGGAATAGCTCGGACCTGCCGGTCTTGGCATGGGGAGGGGCAGGAGAAAGGCTAGACAGTCGAGGCTCAAGCGGGTATACTGGCGTCTCCTTCCCCTGCATCGACGTGCTTCCATGCTGCGCTGGCCTCTGCTCTTCCTCGCGCTACTGCCGCTTGCAGCCACGGCGACGGTCCCCGACTCGATTCGGGTGACGGGCTTTCTGCATGGAGACCTCGTGCTCGCAGACGCACTCGTCCTCGCAGAAGCACTCGTCCTCGCAGACGCAGAGCCTTCGCGGACGTGGTCGTGGGAGGAGGCTCCTGAGGGGAGGCGGAGCGTGCCCCTCGCGCTCGCGCTGTCGGCAGCGGTTCCGGGTGCCGGGCAGGCCTACAACCGGAGTTGGGTGCGCGCAGCCGTCTACGCCGGGCTCGAAGTGGCGCTCTGGACGGGCTACGCTTCGTGGCGCGGCCAGGGCATCGACGGGCGCGATGCGTACCAGGCCGAGGCCCACGCGCGCTGGAGCCCCCACCGCTACGGAAGCTGGCTCGTCGACTACGAAGGGTACCGAGGCAACCCGACCGAGCTTGATGCTGCCCTGCAGACCGCCGCCCGCGTCGACTTCCAGGCACCCGGCACATGGAGTGCTCGGGACGAGGAGGCGGTGCGCACGCTCGTCTCGGCGATCCGTGCGGCCGAAGACGAGAGCGTCGCCGCGAACGGTGTCGCGTTCTCGCACCAGCTTCCGCTCTACGGCTCGCAGCAGTACTACGAGCTCATCGGCAAGTACTTCCAGTTCAACCCCGGCTGGGAAGACTTCGCCGCGGCGTCTCCCGACGGGGCTCTGCCCGTCGCACTTGCGAAGACGACCGACCAGTTCCGCGCCTACGCCGACGACCACGGCGACGCCAACGGGCTGCTCCGCCGTGCCTCGCGGGTGTCGTCGGTGATCGTGCTCAACCACGTGCTGAGCGCCTTCGATGCGATGCTGACGGCGCGGGTACACAACCTGCGTCTCGACAGCGAACTGACGCTCTTGCCGGACGCAAGCGGAGCCGTGACTCCCGTTGCCAGCGTGCGCCTCCAGTTCTGAGTCGATGCGCGTCGCCTTTGTCTTCATCGTCGCTACCTACGTCATCGGCGTAGGATGCGCCCCGCCGCCGATATACACGCCGACGCCGCATCCGGTCGTGGCAATGGATGATTCCGGCGTTGCTGCAACCATGCAACTGCAGCCGTCAGGGTTGCTGACCGGGTCTGTGCTCGTGCGTGCGCCATACGGGTTGTTCGCCTACGGGCTGTTGGAGAGTGAGGATGGCAACGACACAGCGTTTCGTCGACACTGGGGGCGGTACGCTGGAGGTGGTCTGAGCTATGCGCTTCCCCTGTCATCGGCGGTGCGGACGTGGGTAGAGCTAGGAGGGGGCTACGGCTCCGGCGAGAGCGAAACGCAGGGTACGGTCGAGCTCTCCCGTGACGGCGACCGCTTTGTCAACGAAAGTGGCTCGTTCACGACCCGGTATTGGACGGGAGCGCTCGTGTTCGAGCAGGGCGATCCCGACGGGTTTCGGTCGCAGTTCGGTTTCACGACCAGGCTGGCGTATCTCGATTATGACCTAGACGTACTGAGTCGCGACCCCGAACTGGCCGGGCTTCCCTTAGCCGGATGGATTGTAGAGCCCGGCGTGTTGCTCGGTTTAGGGTCCGATTTCATTCAGGCTCGGTGGCGGCAAGTGTGGGTGCGACCGATCGACGATCTCGGCTTCACCAGACGTTCTGGCCGAGCCACGTTCGAAGTGGCGCTGCGCGTTCCGTTCGAGGTGCTGTGGTAGCGGCATCGGCCGGGACGTGAAAGGTCCGGCCGTTGGTAGCTTCAGCGCATGGCAGCGATCAGCGACTTCGTTTGGTTCTGGGCGTTCGGCGGCGTGCTGCTCGTCGGCGTGGGCGTGGGCGAACTGCTCCGGGCGCGAGGGTGGCCCGGCGAGGCGTCGCGCCGCTTCGTGCATGCTTGGACGGGGCTCGCAGTGGCCGGCTGTCCGCTGCTCTTCGACAATCCGTTCTGGATCTACGTCCTCGCCACGGGCTTCATCGGCGTGAACCTGTGGGCGATCCCGCGCGGCGTGTTTCGAGGCATGCACGCCATCGAGCGGCAGAGCCTCGGCACGGTGGTGTTTCCGACCGCGCTGCTGGTGGCGCTCTGGGCGTGCTGGACGCTCGATGCGACGCGCGCCTTCGCGCTGCAGACGGCATTTCTCGTGCTCGCGCTGGCCGACCCCGTCGCTTCGCTCGTCGGGGAGACACTCCGCAGGCCTGGACGGTTTTCGATGGGGGGCAACACAAAGTCGTTGGCCGGGACGGCGGCGTTCTTCGTGACCGCGACCTTGCTCGCGTGGTCCGCACTCGTCTGGCTCGACCCGTTCGCGTTCACGCCCGCAGAGTATGCGGCGACCGCACTCCTGGTCGCGGTGCTCGCAACCGGTGCCGAACTCATCGGCGGAAAGGGGTGGGACAACCTGACGATCGTGGTGGCCGTCATCGTCCCGCTTGTGTTCCTCCGGGAAGCCCCGGGCGAACTGGTGTCGCTGGCGGTTGCGCTCGGATGGGCGCTGGCGTTCGGGGTGCTAGCGTATGGCGCGCGCTTTCTCGACCTCGGCGGAGCCATCGCGGCGAGCCTGCTGGCCTTCTCTGTCGTGGGCCTCGGCGGGTGGGACTGGGCGCTGCCGGGCTTCGCCTTCTTTGTGTTGTCGAGCCTGCTCTCGAAGCTCGGGAAGCGGCGGAAGTCAGCGGTCGTGCAGGCCGAGAAGGGGAGCCGTCGCGACGCCGGGCAGGTCTACGCCAACGGCGGCGTCGCATGGCTGCTGTTGCTCGTACACGTAGTCGCGCCACAGCCGTGGCTCTACTGGGGCTTTGTGGGCGCGTTTGCCGCCGCCGCCGCCGATACGTGGGCGACTGAGATCGGGACGTGGGTGCGCGGCGCGACGCGCTCGGTGTGGACGTGGAAACCTGTCGCGCCAGGCGCTTCGGGCGGCGTCTCCATCGCGGGCACGCTCGGCGCGCTGGCCGGAGCCGCGACAGTCTTCGCGCCGCTGCCGTTCGTGGCGACTGCGCGGCTTGCCGAGGTGGGCACTGGGACGGCCTTCGCAGTTGTCGTCCTCGGGGGTGTCCTCGCCTCGCTCCTCGACAGCGCGCTCGGAGCCACGGCGCAGGCACTCTACCGCGACGTGCGTACGCGGGCGCTCACCGAACGCGCGGCCACGGGGTTCGATGACGACCGCGTGCCCAACCCACTCGTGCGCGGCTGGGCCTGGGTGACCAACGACCGTGTCAACCTCGCGGGGACGCTCGCCGGGGCCGCGCTCGTGGCAGTGGCTAGCCTGTTCCTCTGACGCGGGGCAGTGCGGTTCGAAGGTGGCGCACACGTACCTTCGCGGTCTGTCCGTTCCACGACCGCACCCAACACCCACCGCGCATGGCCTGGTACAAGAAGCTCCACTGGCAGATCATCCTCGGCCTGGTTTTCGGTCTGATCTACGGCGTGGTGGCGGCCGTCAGCGGCTGGGGCGGCTTCGTAGACGCCTGGATTGCGCCGTGGGGCATCATCTTCCTGAACGGTCTCAAGCTCATCGCTGTGCCGCTCGTGCTCGTGTCGCTCATCCTTGGCGTAGCGAGCCTGAGCGACCTCCGCAAGCTCTCGCGCATCGGCGGCAAGACCATCGGCATCTACCTGGGGACCACAGCGGTCGCGGTCACCATCGGGCTCCTCGCCGTCAACCTGCTCCAGCCGGGCGACTATGTCCCGGAGGCCATGCAGCAGGAGCTAGCAGATGCCTACGGCGGCGATGCGCAGTCGCGCATGGACCGCGCCGAAGCCGCCCAGCAGCGCGGGCCCCTCCAGTTCCTCGTCGACATCGTGCCGCAGAACTTCTTCGCGGCCGTGGGCAACAACGGCAACATGCTCCAGGTCGTCTTCATGGCGCTGCTGATCGGCATCGGGCTGATCCAGATTCCGCGCGAGAAGGCCGAGCCCGTCCTGCGGGTGGTCGAGGGACTCAACGACGTGGTGATCCGGCTCGTGGATGTCATCATGCTGCTGGCGCCGGTCGGCGTGTTCGCGCTGCTCGCGAGCGCCATCACCGAGGTCGCGGGCGATGATCCGTCGCGCATACTCCGGCTCGTCGGGGCCCTCGGCGTCTACTGCCTGACGGTGCTGCTCGGCCTCGGCCTGCACGTCGCGATCACCTACATGACGCTCCTCAAGACTTTCTCGCCGATGCAGATCTGGACGTTCTTCCAGGGCATCGGCCCAGCGCAACTCGTGGCCTTCTCGACCTCGTCGTCCGGCGCGACGCTGCCCGTTACGATGGAGCGTTGCGAGGAGAAGCTCGGCGTGAGCGAGGAGGTGTCGAGCTTCGTGCTGCCGCTCGGCGCGACGATCAACATGGACGGCACGGCGCTCTACCAGGCGGTCGCTGCGGTGTTCATCGCGCAGGCCATCGGGATGGACCTCGCGCTCGGCGCGCAGCTCACGATCGTGCTCACGGCCGTGCTCGCCTCCATCGGCACGGCGGCGGTGCCGGGCGCCGGGATCATCATGCTCGTCATCATCCTCGAAGCCGTCGGCGTCCCCGCCGCGGGCATCGCGCTCATCCTCGGCGTGGACCGCATCCTCGACATGATCCGCACCGTGGTCAACATCACGGGCGACGCCACCGTGGCAACGATCGTAGCTGCGTCGGAGGGTCAGCTCGGCGAGCCGAACCTCTCCGACGAAAGCGACCGGCTGCGGATGAGCGCCGAGGTGTGAGCTAGGCGCGTACGGCGAGCACCGGGCAGGCCGCGCGGCGCATCACCGACTCGGTGATGCTGCCGACAACGGCGTACTCGATCCCTCGCCGCCCGTGCGTGCCCATCGCGATGCAGCCGACCTGCCGCTCCTCGGCGATGCGGTCGATGACCTCGTCCGGGAAGCCCGGCTCGATGAGCACCTCGTCGGCGTTGATGCCGGAGTCGGCGATGTGGAGCCCGACGGCGCTGCGCGTCGCCTCGGAGATCGAAGACTGCACGCGCCCGGAGATCACGTAGCGGCCCGCCCCGAAGCCGGATGGCGGGACCGAGTGCAGGACGATCACTGGCGCGTCGTAGCGTGCGGCAAACTCAGCGCCCGCCCTGAGAGCCGCCGCGCTGTGATCAGAGAGGTCGATCGGGATCAGCACCGGGCGATCCGGGCTCGGCGTGAGGCGCTCTGCTCCGTTCGGCACAGCCAACACGGCACAGGGGGCCTTACGAATGACCTCTTCAGCTACGCTGCCGTGGGCAAACCGCTGGTAGCCACGTCGACCGTGCGTGCCAAGTACGACGAGTGCGGGCGCGATCTCATCCGCAAGTGAAATGGTCGCGTGGGCAGGCGCATCGCCGTGGACGACGTGAATGGTCGGCTGGAGCTGCACGCATGCGCCTGGGCCGAGAGCCTGATCCACCTTTACTTCCACCATCGCACGGAAACCCGCGTCGGGGTCCGTCTTGGGCACGTACGTCGGCATGGAGGCTCGCACGTTGAGGATGTGGAGGTCGCGTCCGGTGCGCTCGGCGTAGTCGGCGGCGGTGACAAGGGCGCGGCTGGCATCGTCGGCGATGTCGAGGGCGGCGAGGAGCGGGGCGGCAGACATGGATGGTCGGGTTCGTGAGCGAGGACCCCAAGGTGCCCACGTGGCGCATGCTGCCGCGTCGTCCGGTGGAACGTCCGTGTGTCCGGCGAGTCCGGGGCCGGCTGCAAGGGAAGCCCCTACGGCTCCTCAGCGTATCTGCTGAGCGAAGAAATCAATCGCAGCGGCGGCGCCATCGAACCCGTCGGCAGCGGTCGGCCAGGCATGACCGAGGCCGCCCACGCCGACGAGCTGCACCGGCGCGGCGCAGTCGGCTCGGTAGGTGTGCGTCTCAACGCCGTCGGTGCGCTGATCCCGGAGGTACGAGGTCCCGTCTTTCTCAACCGCAGCAAGGTCGCAGCCGTTCGCCTCGGCCCAAAAGTTGGCATCGTACTCCGCCGCGAGCACCTGGAAGCGACCTTGGGGCCGCACGCCACCGTGGTAGGGCATCAGGTCGTCGTCCATGCCGCGCACGACGAGGACCGCGACGGGACCAGTGGGCGGCGGCGTCATCGCATAGTCGTAGTCTGTACGCTCGCGTGTCCGTCCGACCGTGCCCCCGACCGCCACCGCAGCAGCCACGAGGTCCGGCGCTTCGGCCGCGAAGCGATAGGCCATCCCGGCACCGTTCGAGAAGCCCGTCACGAAGACCTGCGTCGTGTCATTCTCGTGCCGGGCATGCAGCGCGCGAACGAGCGCGCGGAGGTAGCCGGCATCGTCGGCGTCGGCGCGGGCGACGGTTTGGGGAGCGTCTCGGTCGTCCCAGCACGCACCGCGTCCGCGCAGGCAGTCCGTGCCCGTAGGAAAGGCGACGGTCCATCCCTGCTGAAGTGCCAGCCGAATCAGGTCGCGGCGGGCCTCTGCGAAGCGAGCACCTGAGCCCGTGGCGCCATGCAAGGCGAGGACGATAGGAGCACCGGGAGTCGCATCCTCAGGGGCGAGAACTAGGGCTTCTCGGTCGATGCCGTCGTGCTTCAGTTCGTGCATGTACTGCGCGGCGGCGGGCTGGGCAAAGAGCGCAGGCGCTGTGAGGGCCAGTAGGGTGAGGGCAGCGAGGGGGATCGCGAGCGAACGGACGTCTATCATGGTGGGGTGGGGACAACAGAAACGGGTACCAGAAGAGGCGCAGCCGAGATGCCAGGGGGCGCACCGAGATACGTACGGAAAGGAACGGAGCAAGCAGGGCATCGTTGTTGCGCATGCATCCTGCCGAGTGAACTGCCATTCGTCCTCGTCTCTCCTGATGGCCCGCCCTCCACGACCGACTGCCTTACGTGCGCTGCTGACCGTGGCTGCGTTCGTGATCGTTGTGGCAGGGATGCGCTCCGCCGCGCCGATTCTGGTGCCGCTGTTGCTTTCCGTCTTCCTGGCCATTCTGTGCGCCCCGACGCTCTTTTGGTTGCAGCGCCGCGGCTGGAAGACGACGCCTGCCGTAGGGGCGATCGTCCTCGGCTTGCTGGCCGTGAGCGCAGGCGTGGGGACACTGCTCGGCACCTCGCTCGTCGACTTCTCGGCACAGGTGCCGCTCTACCAGGCGAGCCTCCGGGTGACGCTGCGTGAGCTTGTCGAGCAAAGCGCGCTCGCCGACATGGAGGGCTTCGACCCGTCGCTGGTCGACTACTTCGACCCCGGCGCCCTGATGACCGGCGTGGCGACGTTTATCACCGGGCTCGGCAATATTGTGACCCGGTGGTTTCTGATCATCCTGCTGGCGGTGTTCATGCTGCTCGAACTGTCGGGTTTCCCAGACAAGCTGCGGGCCGCGTTCCACGACTCAGGCCGCTCGATGGTCTACGTGCAGCGCTTCACCGCGAGTGTCAAGAAATACCTCGCCATCAAAGCTATCGTGAGCGTGGCGACTGGTGTGATCGCGGGCGTGTGGCTCGCCATCCTCGGCGTGGACTATGCGGTGCTGTGGGGCGTGGTGGCCTTCCTGCTCAACTTCATCCCGACGATTGGCTCCATCGTAGCGGCGGTGCCGCCGATGCTGCTCGCGCTCGTGCAACTCGGCTTCGGTTCGGCCCTGCTCGTGGCGGTCGGCTATCTCTCGATCAACGCCGTCATCGGCAACTTTATCGAGCCGCGGTGGATGGGCCAGGGAGTCGGGCTCTCGACGTTCGTGGTCTTCCTCTCGCTCCTGTTTTGGGGCTATGTCCTCGGCACCGCCGGGATGCTCCTGGCCGTACCGCTGACCATGATTGCTAAGCTCGCGCTCGAAAGCAGCGACGATACGAACTGGCTCGCCATTCTGCTGAGTAATGAGGTCCCTGCCGGAGCGCTGCCCGAGAACAAGGGGGTGGAGGCGTACAGCGATGTAGACAGTTTGGTGGGCGAAGCTGCGCTGCCGGAAGCTGCGCACGCTGGCGACGGTGGGGCTGCGTTCCAGGATGTGGAGGAAGTGCAGCGCTGAAACCGCACGTTGCTGCGAGGGGCGCAGGCCAGCGAGCATGTCGCACTTGCCGGGCGGGACGGGGCGCCTCTCTGCCTCAATGCCAGCCGACAGCAGGGCACGGCGCACCGAACCTCTGACGCTGTAGGTCGCGGGTCGCCCCTCTGGGAGGAGCGCGTCCATGAGTCGGCGTAGAGACCGCGGCGTCCAGAGTTCAGGATTGACGTCGGGGCTGAACGCGTCGAGCTAGACGACCTCGAACGTGCTCGCGGGCAAGGCGGTAGCGGTTGCCTCACCTACGTGCAGGTCGAATACGGCTTCGGGGGCACGCGAAGCTGGATATCGACCTGGAGCTACGTTCCCTGGCTGCGCGCGGCGCCATGCGACCAGGGCTTCCGCTAGCCGCGCCTCGTTTAAGACGGCCCCATGGTTCAGCGCTGCGAACGGGGCAGCGGGGAGGAACTCCCGCTCCAGCGAGACGAACACGGGCGGGGCCTCGTGAATCTGAGCCGTCATGGCCGTCAGCAACGCATTGAACCCCGTACCGAAGCCAACTTCCAGCACACGCGTCACCATTCGGGCGGCAAGACGACGTGCCACGCCCGTGGCGTCGAGGAAGACATGCCGGGCCTCGGCGAGGGCGCCGTGACGCGAGTGATAGGTCTGACCATAGACCTAGCGGAACAGCGTGTCGGTGCTGTCGGCTGTGGAGACGATGCGTGGAGGCATAGGACAGAGAGTCAAAGGAGGGCGTGGGAACCGGGATGGGTAGCGAAACAGTGGGGGCAGGGTCTACCTTCGAGCCCGTACTTGTTCACCTGGCTCCCTCTCCCATGCGTGTCGTTTTCGGTGTAGCCACGTTTCTCGTGCTCTGCGGCCTGCTCGGCTGCGATGCGATTCGTCCCGAGACGTCGGCGACCAGCGCAGGCATGCCGACGGGGGTGGCCTCGCCGGTAGAGGCGGCTGCAGACCACGGTCTCACCGCAGTGCCTGCGCCGGACTGGACCGCGCTCTTCGACCGGACGAGTGGCTGGACGGGCGCCGATGGCATCTTTTCCGTCCCGCTTGACCGCTTCGATCAGCCTGGAGGGGATACCCAGCGTACCGTCTTCCTCTTTAGCGATACCGCCATCGGCGATGTCAACCCCGACGGGAGCCGGGCGTCCGGGACGACGCTTGTCAACAACACGCTGGCCCGCCTCGACGGGCTGACACCGGATCCGGGCGCGACGCGGTTCTGGTGGCCGGGCGGCACGCGACGGCCCCGCGCTGCCTTTGTCCCGGAAGGCCCCGCAGCTGACGAGGGCGACTGGTTCTGGAACGGCGACGGCATCGCGCTCGACGGGCAGGTCTATGCATTCCTCTACCGCATCGGGGAAGGGGACGGGGGCGCGTTCAATTTCAAGCAGAAGGGTGTCAGCCTCGTCCGTTTCGACCCGGACCGGCCTCAGCGTGCTCGCCAACGTGAGACGCCGTTCTTCCGGCCCGAGCGAGGCAACATGGGCGACCTCACCTTCGGCAACGGACTGCTTGACAACACGACTGAAGCGGGGGCGCCGTCGCCCGACGGATTTCTCTACGTCTACGGCGTCCGCAACGACCCCTTCATCAAGCAACTGCTCGTGGCCCGCGTGCAGCCCGCAGCGATCGCCGACTTCAGCGCCTACCGCTTCTGGAACGGACGCGAGTGGGTCGCCGACCTCGACGCGGCCCTGCCCGTCACCGACCGGGTCTCCAACGAACTCAGCGTCTCATCCCTTGCAGACGGCCGCTACCTGCTCGTCTTCCAGCTCGATGCGCTCGGGCGCGATGTCGCTATCCGGGTAGGGCAGAGCCCCGTCGGGCCGTGGAGTGTACCGATCCGCGTGTACGAAGCACCCGAGCCCGCGACCGACCCCGATACGTTCGTCTACAACGCCAAGGCGCACCCGCACCTGTCGTCGCCAGGCGAGCTGCTCATCAGCTACAACGTGAACACGTTCGACTTCTTCGGTGACTTCTTTGCCGACGCCGACATCTATCGGCCACGCTTTATCCGGCTGCAGGGCTTACCCGAGTAGAGCGGGTGTAGTTAACGCCGTTCACACAAAAGGCCGCAGACGTGGAGGTGGTGGACTCCATCGCCTGCGGCAGGCCGCGAGCGCCCGCATGGTGGCGGGGGGCGCCCCTGCGGCGGAAGCCTGGCCCCGCGCAGCCCGGTGGTGGACAGGCGCAGCAGGGGCCAGGGGGTGACCCGGAAGGCACGGAGGCCGGCCTAGTCGAGTTTGTCGAGATGGACGTCCATCTGCGGGAACGGAATCCCGATGCCCGCTGCGTCGAGGTCCATCTTGACCTGGCGGGTCAGCTTCTCCTTGACGCCCCAGAAGTCGTCAGCCTTGCACCAAGCTCGCACGGACCAATTGATCGACGAGTCGCCGAGGCTGTCGAGGTAGACCTGCGGGGCTGGCTCTGAGAGGATCCCGCCGACCTTAGCGAAGACGCCCTCCAACACGGTCCGTGTTGCATCTAGGTCCGCGCTGTAGTCCGTACCCACCGCCACGTCGGCGCGACGTGTCGCGTGGTAGGTGATGTTTTCGATCGTCGCGCCAAAGAGCGAGCCGTTCGGGACAATGAGGCGGCGGTTGTCCACCGTGTCCATCGTGGTGACGAAGAGCCCAATCTCGTCGACTTTGCCGACGACACCGGCGGCGTTGACCACATCGCCGACCGTAAACGGGCGGAACGTGAGCAGCATCACGCCTGCCGAGAAGTTCGAGAGCGTGCCTTGGAAGGCGAGTCCGATGGCGAGGCCAGCGCCTGCAAGGAGGGCAGCGAAGCTCGTCGTCTCAATGCCGAAGACGCCCAGGCAGGCGATGAGGGCAAGCGCGATAATGGAGATCCGCACCATGCCGCCAAAGAACTTCGTCAGTGCCAGGTCAAACTCGCTCGCAGTGAGACGCCGGATGGTGTAGCTCTTGAGTGCGCCGCCGATCCACAGCGCGAGGAGAAGAAAGACGATGACGCCCGCAACCTTCGGGATGAAGAGCAGGGCTTGGTTCCAGAGAACGTTGAGGTCGATAGACTCGGGCATGGAGAGAGCAAAGAGGTGAGCAGAGGCACGCGAAAGCGAAAAGGATCGCGTGGGACCGCATCATTTGCAAACGCGAAGCCAAAGCGGGCGTGTTTGATAATTGAATAGATCCTTCACTGAAAGCCATTGGGAACGCAGGATTTCTTGCAGGTATAGCTAGGGAACATGAAGCTTTCATGGGGAGGACGCGCCCCAGCGGGGCCCTCACTGATATACGTTCAAGTGCCAAAACTTGAAGGGGGCCTACTTTTCAAAGAAAATGCGACACCGGGTCGAAGAGCCGCACCCTGTCAAGATGCCGTGTATCCGCTGCACACAGTTGGGACAGCGCGCACGTCGATCCTACCTTTGTCATTCCGCGCCAACGTAGCTCAGTTGGTAGAGCAGCTCACTCGTAATGAGCAGGTCACCGGTTCAAGTCCGGTCGTTGGCTCCCCAGAAGGCCCAGACGGTACGCACGCGCGTCCGCTGGGCCTTCTGCTTTTGGAAGGTCCGCGCCAAGGGGGCGCAGTTCCGGTGTTTGTGGGCAACATATGGGCAACCGTTGCCCATGAATGTTGCCGTTGCGCTAGATACCGTGCATCGAACAAGACGATGGCACGCCTACGCCAAGTAAAGGGCCACTACTATGCCCGCTTTTACGACAAGACAAAGACACCAACCCGAAAGACGGTCCCCTTGGGAACGAGCAATGAGGAGGCCGCGCAGGCGGCACTCAAGCGACTAGAGGTCCACTACGCAGAAGGTCGCTTCGACCCCTGGGCACCTCCCCAGCAAGCCCCGGTACGCCTTTCGGAGGCTATTGAGGCCTTCTTCGCAGCCAAGGCCCACCGAGCCCCGAACACCCTGCGCTTATACCGAACCGTACTCGAGGGGCTACACGCATACGCCGGTAACCAGCCCGTGAGCGAAGTGAAGCGGGACCACATCCTCGGCTTTCTCAACTCACGCGAACTCAACGAGACGGGGCGGCATGCCTACTTCACTCGTCTCAAAGCGTTCTTCCGCTGGTGCGCCCGAGAAGGGTATGTCGAGGAGGTAGTCACGGACCGCGTAGACGTCCCAAAGGGACCCAAAGTGTTTCCTCACTGGCTAAGCCGCGATGACTTTGCTAAGCTGGTCCACACAATGCGCCAAGCATCAGACCAGTCACATGGGCACGAGGTCATTTGGCTTATACCCCTCGTCACGGTTGCGGTCTACACAGGCCTACGGGTTGGTGAGCTCGTCGCCTTACGGTGGCGAGACATTAACCTTGAAACTCGCACGCTGTTAGTGCGGCACAGGGCTGAGTCGAGGACGAAGAGCCGGAGAGACCGGGCTGTACCGCTTGCACGTCAGGCAATGGAGGTACTCGCGTCGCTGAAACGAGAGGACCAGAACGCACTGGTCTTCAGGGGTGCAAGAGGAGGCTCAATAAACAAGGGGTACGCGAGCAAGTGCTTTCTTCGGTATCGCCGCCGCGCAGGTTTGCCTAATGAGATCCACTTCCACAGCCTGAGGCATACGACGGCGTCGTGGCTAGTGCAAGGAGGGGTCTCGCTATTGCGCGTGAAGGAGATCTTAGGCCATGTCTCAATCCAGACGACGATGCGCTACGCCCACCTCGCACCTTCGAACATGCTCGAAGAGGTAGAACAGGCGATGAGGTAGCCTCGCGCCAGTGTCGCTCGGGGGCTCCAGGTGCTGTTGGGCGCAATCATCCCGGTACGGTGATTTCCGCGTGCACTCCTGTAGTAGTTTAGACTGATTCTAAAGAGTGGGGCCTACGGCCTCGCTTGGCGTGAATGGGCAGCAGTATGACTGCAATCCAACTCACAAGGCACGCCTCATTCCTCTGCCCAACGATGACGTCTCTTTCTCTACTGCTCGCAGCAGTCGCATATACGGTTTTCTATGTAGCTACGCCTGGTCGGCAATCGCGGCGGCTCGTTCCAAAGGCTCCCCTGCGTCTAATCGGTAGCGCGCTGACCGTGATCGCACTCGGGCTCTCGGTCGTGGGTACGGGCACCGCAGCCGGTCCAACGCTCGTCGTCACCGTGATGATGACGGTGGCCTCGGTGCTAGCGATGCTCGGTCCGTTCCTCCTGCCGCGTGCGGAGCGACATGCAGGAAGTCCTCCCAGCCTGTCCAACTCCCCGGCGTCCCGTAGCGCTCGTCCTGCAACGCTGCCGCCCTCTTCGTAATACGACTGCCTGAAGACCTATGAAGCACAAGTGGACCCGAGGTGAGGTCTGGGGCAAAGCAACCGCCGCGTTGCTAGGCGGCTTCATCGCGTTCGTTCTATTCGGTCTCGCTCTCGGGGCGGGTTTGCCTGACGTAGGCGTTCCAGTAGGCGTCGCCGTGGCGATCAGTGTCGCCTTGTCGGTACCCGTCTGGGTCCTACTCATCGGATGGGTCGTGCTGGCACCAAGCGGCCGGGGTGCCTGGTTGCGGGTCGGAGGAACCGCACTGCTGCTGGCTGCAGTGACGGCGCTCGCTACGTTCCTATAGCCCTCAAGCGTGATGAAGCCTGTCCCATCGGCTCCTCCAGTAGCAGAGAAGCCCCCGTCCACGGCGTCAGCTCGAAAGGATGGCTCGAAGCGGCTGGTCGGCCCGCGTGCCTTCAAGCTTCTCTGGGACGCCCATTCGATCTCAGGCATCGTGATCGGGCTGGGGCTCTTCGTGATCTTCTACGCGGGGGCGTTCTCGCTCTACCGCGCGGAACTCTACGCGTGGGCCGACCCTGCGATGCGGTCGGGGGCGACCATGCTGACAGTCGACGAGGCAGCAGCCCCACTGTTCGAGGAAGCACCCCCCGGCCCTGGTGCCGATGTCATCGTGAGCTACCCCATCCGAGATCGGACGGTGTACTGGTTCCGCTACCAGACCGCGGAGCAGGACACGGTGGAAGCCTACGTCAACGCCTCCACCGGCGAGACGCTGCCTACGCAGGGCCGTAGCGCGCTCTCCGACATGCTCTACGAACTCCATTTCTTCGGGCAGGGAGGCATCTGGGGCGAGGTGGTCTCAGGCTTCGTCTCGGTGTTCATGCTCTTTGCCATCGCGAGCGGGCTGCTGATCCACCTCCGCAAGCTGCCGAAGGACTGGCACACGTTCCGGCCTCGGGCGAAGCTCCGCGACGCTCTAGCCGACGCGCATACCGTCCTCGGCCTGGTCGGACTTCCGTTCGCGGCGATGTATGCCATCTCCGGGGCGTTCCTCGCGCTCTTGGTGATCCTCCTCGGTCCCTCCGTGCTGCTCGTCTTCGAGGGCGACCCTGAGAAGATTGACGCGACGCTAGCGGGGTTTGAGGTACCGCCGCACGATCCGACGGGGGAGCCTGCGGTCATGCTCCCGTTTGCCGCCTACGAGGACGCCCTGCCATCGTCGTGGGACGGCGTCGCCACCATCGCTACGGTCGTCGTTCACGAGTGGGGCGACGCGGCGGCTATCGCGACCGTCTACGCCGAGTCGCCGGGGACACTCACAGGCTCGCCCCGCGCGGTGCTGAGTGCCGCCACAGGCGAGGTACTCGTTGCCAATGACCCGCCCACGGCAACGGCGCTCGGAGGCACGACCGCGACCCTCACCAACCTCCACTTTGCCTCGTTCGGCGGGGGTTTGGTCAAGGTGCTCTACTTCGTGCTCGCCCTCGCGACCTCCGCCGTCATCCTGACAGGCAACGTGCTGTGGGTGCTCGTCCGCCGCCCAAAGGACCCGCGTGCGACGCCCTGGCTGCATCGCTTCCTCACGCGGCTGACCGTCGGCGTGGGCTGCGGGCTCGTCGTGGCGGTGCCGATGCTGTTCCTGACGACGCAGGTGCTTCCCATCGACGCGCCTGACCTGCGGATGTGGGAGCACGTTGCGCTTTTCGGGACCTGGATCTTGCTGACCTTCGCGGCCTTCGCAGGACCTACGGCTACGGCGGCGGCGCGCTGGCAACTGGCGCTCGCGGGGGTGCTCAGCCTCTTGGTCCCGCTCGCCAGCGGCGCGCTCGGCGAATCCTGGCCGTGGACTTCCCTAGCGCAGGGCTGGACCGGATTGCTCATCGTGGACGCTGGATTCGCCCTCATGGGCGTCGTCCTGGTGTGGATGGCTGTGAAGATGCACTCCGACGAGGACCGCCTCCAGCGTGAGGGCCAAACACGCAAGGCCGTTGCAAATATCGCGTGAACGAGGCGGGCTGAGGGAGCCCGGCGTGCTGCTCGGCGCGCCCAGGTGCTACTGATCTCACGCGCGCATGGGAGAAGGAGGTGAGCGGGGCTGAGAACGAGGTCAGACTCGTAGTTTAGACTCGATCTAAATAAGCGACCCTCCCTGCTCCTGCTTCGGAATCGCCCAAGGGCGATCACACCGGCTAAGACGCCGCGCCGCGCACCGTCCGGGCTCGCTCCTTTGACGCTGTGCCAGGCACCTACGACAAGGGAAGGCTGGCTAACCATCCTCATCGGACTCCGCTCTACCTCCGTGTCTGCTCGTTCTCTCGGCCTCTGGGCTACCCTCGGGCTAGCCCTCCTGGCCCGTCCGGTCTCCGGGCAACCGTTCCTCCTCGAAGACCCCTTCCAGGTTGCCACGGCCTCCCAAGCGCAGTACGTCGACCTCGACCTCACGGGCAACCTCGGGCTCGTGATCGGTAGCGAAGGCGATGTCTTCAGCGCGACCGACAACGGGCTGCTCACCTTCTATCTCTATCAGACAGGGGAGACCGGCCCGGCGACCTACTCCGAACCGATTCCAGCGCTCGACGGCTTCTACACCGCACTCGCCGGGTTCGCGATGGCCGACATGACGGGCAATCTGGTCGTCGATGGCATCGTCGCGGGCGTTCGATCCGGGCAAGCAGCGCCCGCTGCCTCGATTGCCGTCACCATCAACAACGGCTTCCCGTTTGTGCCGCTCATGCCTGGTGAAGTGCTGGCCGACGGCCTGCTTGATGTTCGGGTTGTGCGGCTCGCAGACCTGAACCGGGATGGCAACCTGGATGCCGTTGCCTTCTATACCGATGGCACGAACGTCGGCCGCGCGGTCTACTTCCCAGGCGATGGAGCGGGGAGCTTCGGGAATGCTCAGGCCATCGCGGCGGCCGACCGGGTGCGCGACGTGCGCGGAGCCGCCATCGCGGACGCGAACGGCGACGGCGCGCCGGACGTAGCGACCGCCTCAACGTCCGCCAACGAGGTGCTCGTATTCGTCAACAACGGCAGCGGCGGGTTCGGTGCGCCCGTGGTTGTGGACGCAGCGCTCACGGAGGCGCAGGACGTGGCGCTCGGCGACCTCAACGGGGACGGACGAACAGACGTGGTGGCGGTGGCGCGTGGAGGTGCCCAGGTGGCCTACTACCCCGGCGACGGCAGCGGCGGCTTCGGCGCAGCGGTTGTGCTCGATGGCGGCGCGACCGATGCCGTCGCTGTGGACGTGGGCGACATCGACCAAGACGGCGATGTGGACGTGGTGACGGCGCAGGCGCGCGGCTTCGTGGTCTACCCGAACGCTGGTGACGGGACGCTTTTCGGCAACCAACTCATCGCCGCTGGCACGACGCCGCGCGATGTGTTGCTCGGCGACGCTGAGCAGGACGGCGACCTCGACCTCACCGTGGTGGACCGAGGCGGCGCGAGCGGCTTCTACCGAAAGACGGCCACGACTTTCCCAACGGCGTCGGAAGACGCGACGCCCGAAGCAGCGACAGCGCTCGCCGTCTATCCGAACCCGGCCCGCGACTACGCCACCATCGAGCTCGGACAGGCGGTGGGCGAATCGGTCCGGGTGACCGTCCACGACCTCCTCGGGCGCACCGTGGCCGTGCTCCACGACGGCGTGGCCCCGTCGGCTCCGCTCCAGCTCGACACACGCGGCCTCGCTCCTGGCTGTTACCTCGTGCGCGTCGCCTCGACAGCTTCCTCGCAGGGCGTGACCACCCGCCCGCTCGTCGTCGCAGGCCGCTGACCCTCCGGCGCTCTCCGTTCCTGCACTCACTCCACCCGCTCGCCCCCGGCGCTCTCTCGATGCATCGCACCCTCTTTCCCCTACTCCTGCTAGCCTTGGCGGTCCCCGCGCTCGCGCAGCCCTTCGAGCAGGAGGAAACCTTCGACCTCGGCCCTGCCGTCAAGGCGCAGTTCGTCGAACTCGACGGCCTTCCCACGCTCGACCTCGCCATTGCGACCGAGGGCAACGTCTTCAGCGCGACCGACAACGGCTTCCTCTCGTTCTTCCTCTACCAGACCGGCGAGACGGGCGCAGCGACCTACTCTGACGCCATCCCCGCGCTGGTGGGCACGTACACGGCCCTGTCGAGCTTCGCCTTCGCCGACGTCAACGGCGACTTCCTACCGGACGGCGTGGTGGTGGGGGCGCTGGCCGGGCAGGCTGGCTTCCCGACCGGCTCGGTGACGACCTACATAAACCAGAGCTTCCCCGTCGTCCCGCTCGCCGCGACGCAGACCCTCGCCGACGGCCTCTTCGATGTGCGCGTGGTGGACATCGCCGACCTCAACGGCGACACGAACCTGGATGTGGTCGCCTTCTTCTCCGACGGCACCAACACCGGCCAGGCGGTCTACTACCCCGGCGACGGGATGGGGGCCTTCGGAGCGGCGGTCAACCTGGCCCCAGCCAACACCGTCCGCGACGTGCGCGGAGCCGCCATCGCCGACGTGAACGGCGACACGGCGCTCGACGTCGCCGTGGCTTCGACGGGCGGCCAGGTGCTGGTCTTCCTCAACGACGGCAGCGGCACGTTCTCAACAGTGACCGTCGACGCGAGCTTGACCTCAGCGCAGGACGTGGCCTTCGGCAATGTCACGGGCGACGCCAACGTCGACGTGGTGGCCGTGGGGCAGACGGACGGCATCGTGGCAGCGTATGCGGGCGACGGGACGGGCGGCTTCGGTAGCCGCGTGACGATCACCAGCAGCGAGGTCGGCGTGAGCAACCTCGCCGTGGGCGACATCGACCAGGACGGCGACGATGACATTGCGACGGCCGCCGCCTTCACGGGCGCACGCTTCGCCTTCTACGAGAACCAGAGCACGACCACGACGGCTAACGCACGCGCCACGTTCGGGCCGGGTACGCTCGTCGCGGCAGGCCTCACGCCGCGCGATGTGCTCCTCGGGGATGCCGACCAGGACGGCGACCTCGACCTCATCACCGTGGACCGCGACGCCTCCACGACAGCAGTAGGCACCACGGGCTTCTTCCGCAAGACGGCCACGCCGCTGCCGGTCGAACTCGTTGGTTTCGAGGCGCAGCTCGACGGTGCAGACGCGGTCCTGACCTGGGCGACGGCGTCCGAGACGAACAACGCGGGCTTCGCGGTCGAGCACCGCACGCCCGAGGGCGAGGCGTTCGGCGAGGTCGACTTCGTCGCAGGCAACGGCTCGACGACGGAGCAGCAGACCTACGCCTACCGTGTGGACGCGCTCGTGCCCGGCACGCACAGGTTCCGGCTCCGCCAGGTCGACTTCGATGGCGCGTTCGAGTACAGCCCCGAGGTCGAGGTGACGGTCGCGTTCGACGGAACGCTGGCGTTGGCCGTCTACCCGAATCCCGCCACGAGCCAGGCTGCTATCCGCATGAGTGCGGCTTCCGATGTGCGCGTGGTGGTCTACGATGTGCTCGGCCGCGAGGTCGCTGTTCTCCTCGACGGCCCGGCGACCGCCGCGCCGCTGCACCTCGACGCGCAGGAATTGCCGACGGGCCTCTACGTCGTCCGCGCGACGACGGCCCAGGGTGCGGTCACCCGCTCGCTCACAGTAACTCGCTAGGGCGATGCGCTTCCGGTTAGCCTTGCCTCGGCTCCCCCACCTCGCCCGCGTTTACGCTGTGGCAGGTCTGGCGGCTGTGTGGGCGAGCGACGCCCTCGCACAGACGGGAGGACGGGTCGAGGGCCGCATCATCGAGGCAGACTCGGGGCTGTCCGTGCCGGGTGCCAACGTGGTCATCGACGGGGCTGCAACCGGCGCAGCCACGGACGCTGACGGGCGCTTCGCTCTCGAAGGTATCGCGCCGGGAACGATCGTGCTCGTCGCCACGGCGGTCGGCTTCGAGACGCTGCGCATGACGGTGAGCGTGGAGCCCGAGGGCACGACGCGCACGACGCTGCGGCTGGTCGCCGATGTGGAGGCGCTCGCGGGCGTCGTCGTGACAGGGGAGAAGGAGCGCCGCTCGCTCCTAGACACGTACACGAGCGTGGGCGTCCTGCCCGCCGCCGACCTGGAGGCGTTCGGTGTCAACGATGTGCGCGAGGCGGTCGAACTGCTCGGCAACGTGACGCTCGTGGAGGCCGACAACCGCAAGAGCATCTCGCTGCGTGGTCTCAACTCGGACGGCCTCACGCAGCCGATCAACACCGCGCGCACCGTGTCGTTCGTGGTGGACGGCGTCACGCAGACGGGCGTCGCCACGACGCGGGGCTTGCGCGGGCTGTGGGACGTGGCGCGGGTGGAGGTGCTGCGCGGGCCGCAGTCGACGGTCTACGGGCGCAACTCGGTTGCCGGGGCCGTGGTGGTCGAGACGCGTGCGCCGAGCTACGACTGGACGGGCCGGGCACAGGCGCTTCTGCAGGGACCGTCCGGCCGAGAGTTCGCCCTCGCGGGGGGCGGCCCCATCGTGCCGGGGCAGGTCGCGTTCCGGGTGAGCGCGCAGGTGGCGACGGACGAGTTCGGCATCGGGTACCCTGAGCCGCCGCCCGGCGTGCCGTTCCGCAACGACGCCCTCGACGACAGCGACTACCGCAGCCTCCGCGCCAAGCTGCTCATCGAGCCGAAGGCGCTCGACGGCCTCACCGTGACGCTGAGCGCTGGGCAGCGCTTCGACCAGCCTGGTAGCGCGCAGGTCACCGGCCCCGACTTCTTCGAGCGCTTCGCCGACCTCCCGCCCGGCCTAGAGCTCCGCGAGACGACGCTCGGCAGCTACGGCGCACGAGCCGTCTACGAGGCCGCGCCGTCCTGGCGCATAGAGGCGCTGAGCGCCCGCGCCACCGGCGACACGGACATCTTCACGCCGCCCGGCTCCAACTTTGTCCGCGACGAACTGCGCGCGCAGGACAGCTTCACGCAGGAGCTTCGCGTCGCCTACCAACCCGACCAAGCCGCCGGGGGCCTGGGTCGGCTTTCGGGAACGCTGGGCCTCTTCTACGGCTGGTTCGGTGACGACCGTGACTCGGAGGTGCTGCTCGGCGAGTCGGTCTTCCAGGATATCGAGAGCGACGGGTTCACGGAGGAGCGCGCGGCGTTCGCCGATGCGCGGCTGCGGCTGGGGCGTGGCTGGACGCTCCTCGCCGGGGCACGGATCCTCGGGGCGCGCGTCGAGGATACCATCGTTACCTTCCCCAAAGACGCCACGCGCGGCGACACGACCGCCGTCGCTACCGACTTCACGGCGCTGCTGCCCGAGGGTGGTCTCGCGTTCGCCGTCACCCCGACGCAGCGGCTCGCCTTCACCGTCGCGCGCGGCTTCCGGGCGGGCTATGCCGATACCGAGCCACGCTCCGGCGATGTCTACGAGGTCGACCCCGAGGCGCTTTGGAACGCCGACCTCGCCTACCGATCGCAGTGGTTCGGCGGGCGGCTCGCGCTCAACGCCACCGTCTTCCACTACCGCTACTACGACCAGCTGATTGCCGTCGAGGACACGACGCTCGGCGGCGCGCCGCTCACGATCACGCGCAACGCCGGGCAGTCGTCGGCGTGGGGCGTCGAGGTGGAGCCGCGCCTCGTGCTTGGCCGCGACGTGACCGTCTACGGGTCGGCGGGCTGGCTCCGCACCCGCCTCGACGACTTCGTCACGGCGGAGGGCGACTTCAGCGGCAACGACTTCCCTGGTGCGCCCTCGTTCACGGCGGCGCTCGGCGCGTCCTACGTCCCCTCCACGGGCGTGTCGGCGGCCGTGACGGTGGCGCACACGGGGACCTATTTCAGCAGCCCCGGCGGCGGCCTTGAAGGGCTGCGTAACGAGCCGCTATCGGAGGTAGAGGCGCGCACGCTCGTCAACGCCCGCCTCGGCTACGTCGTCCAGTCCACCACGCGCGGGACGCTCGCTGTCACGGCCTTCGCCGACAACCTGTTCGATGTGGACTACCTCACAAGCCGCGCCGAGGCCTTCGCCTCCGTCGGCCGCCCCCGCCTTCTCGGCCTCGAACTCCGCCTCACGTATTGATCGTGCCGATTCAACGAGGACACACTGATGATACTGCCACCTACGGTTTCGACACGAGCCGCGTCGCCGCGCGCGACGCCCGGCCTGGTCTCGGTCGCCGACCTCGGCGGCGTCCCAGAGACCCTCCTCATGACGCTCTACAACCGCGCCGTGGAGTCGGGCCGCGACAACCCCATCCTGATCGATCGGAAGGCCGAGAAGATGGTCGCGCAGATCGACTACGACTTCGCACGGTTCGGCGAGGGACGCATCACGCATTCCATCCGAGCCTGCGTCATGGACGAGTGGCTGCAGAGCTTCCTGGGCCGTTACCCGAAGGCTACCGTCGTCAACCTCGGCGTGGGGCTCGGCACGCAGTCGGCACGGCTGGACAACGGCGAGGCGACGTGGGTGGACCTCGACGTGCCCGAGGTGATCGCGTTGCGGCGCCACTTCTTCAAGGAGAGCCCGCGCCACCGGATGATCGCCGCGTCCGCCTTCGACACGGCGTGGATGGACGACCTCGACACCGAAGCCCCGACGTTTTTCGTCGCGGCGGGCCTGCTCATGTTCTTCGAGCCTGAGAAGGTGCGCGGCCTCCTCTGCATGCTTGCAGACCGGTTCAGCACGGCCGAGATCGCCTTCGACGTGATTCCCGAGCGCCTCTCCGAGCGCGCCCTGCTGGGCGAAGCGGAGTTCGGAGGCTTCACGATGCCGCCGATGCCGTGGCACCTCGACTTCGACCGTGTCTACGAGGTCGAGGACTGGCACCCGCGCCTGGAGGTGGTCGTGCGGCGTGACTACACGCAGGGCTTTCGGATGCGGTGGCGGCTCCTCGGGCTGCTCAGCCTCATCGAGCCGCTCCGCGATCTCTACATGGGCACCCTCGTGCACCTGCGCCTGCACGACAGGCCAGCCGGGCCATCTAGTTCGCCTTGAGCCGCTGATGGTCGAGGTCTCCTGAGCTCTCTTTGCCTCCTTTTTTTCCTCTCACGCTCTTATCGCATGGCCAAGTCTAAAACACTCTACCACACTTCACAGGGCCACGTCCTCCGCTGCGGCTGCTGCGACCACCTCGAGGTGGTGTTTCGACAGACGCACGTCCGCCTCCGCCCCGAAGACCTCGGCGCGCTGTACCGCGAGGCGACCTCGGTCTCGACTGAGCGCTGGGAAGTCGGCAGCCTGGGGGTGGTACGGGTGACGCCGAAAGGCTCGCCTGTGGAAGTGCGCCTGCTGCTGGAGTGCGAGGCACTCCGCGAATGGCAGGATCTCCTCGCCGGGACCGCTGCCATGCTCGAACTCGATGACCTCCTCGCCGACACGCTCTCCTGATCCGCCTGCTGTCATGAACTGCTCTGGTGTCTTCAAACCCCTCTTCCAGACCGAAAACGGCGTCGTGTTTCGATGCGCGTCGTGCCCCCACTACCACGTGGCCTTTGGGCCGGTGGTGCTCGCCAACGACCCGCAGGGCCTGCGTGTGCTGCGGCGGATCCTTGACGGGCTACAGCCCCAGCGAGACCCGCGCTTTCACCTCGGCGACCGGTGCTACCACCTCCACACGCCTAGCGGCGAGGTGGGCCTCGTGTTCTCGCACGACGAGATCGTGGAACTGCGCGAACTGGTGCAGGGGGCCGTCGCGATGCTCGACCTCGATACGCTGATCGCGGACACCCTCGGCACGGATGCCGCGAGTTCGTCTCCGCAGAGCTAATCCTACCAATGCGGTCCTATGCGTCTGTCTCTCCACCGAATGCGAAGCCGATGCCCTCGCTGGGCCGTGGTTGCCGTGGCCGTGTGCGGCCTGACGCTGGGCGCAGCCGAGAGCAGGGCCCAACAGGCGTCGACACAAAAGACCACGGCAGCCTCGCCGTTGCAGACGGATACGACCACCGTAGCCACAACCGCCGTGGCGCCGAGCGCGAGGGCTCCGCTCCATCGCACCGTGTCGGGGCAGGTGGTGGACGCCGAGTCCGGCTGGCCGCTTGCCCGCGCAGCCGTGCGTGCGGAGGGAGCCGCCCGCGTGGTCCGCGTCGATGCGTCGGGGCGCTTCCGTCTGCGTGTGCCGAACGCACAGGCGACGGTCGTCACGGTCGTGTCCCCCGGCTATGCGCCGCTGCGTGTGCCCCTGCGTGCCGAGCAGTCTGGCGCGGTGTTCCATCTCGTGCGGGTCTCGGCCTCGCGGACGACCTGGCCCGTCTCCTTCCTGCCACCCGACCGGTGAGGCCTGCGCTCGATTCCCTCCGAGGGAGCCCACCACCGGGCCCCTCACCCTATGAGGCTTCGGCCTCGTCTTCTCTCACTCCACCCTGCTCTTCCCCATGTCTCGCTTCCTTCTTCTCCTACTCAGCGTGCTGCTCGTCGGTGTGCTGTTCACTCCAGACAGCATGGCCCAGACGGGTCGCATCATCGGCCAGGTCGTCGATGCCGAAGGGACGCCACTGCCTGGCGCAAACGTCCGCATCGACAATTCGACGCTCGGGGCCGCTTCGGACCTCGACGGCAACTTCGCGGTGCGGGGCGTTCCCGCAGGCGCGCGGACGCTGCTCGTGACCCTCGTCGGCTACCAGCGCGCCGAGCGCGAGGTGGACGTTCCTGCCGGGGGCGAAGTCGAAGTCACCGTCACCCTCTCCGACGACGTGCTCGGGCTCAGCGGCGTGTCGGTGACGGCTTCGCGTCGCGCCGAGGACTTGTCCGAGACGCCCCGCGCGGTCGCGGTTGTGCAGGAGGAAGTCATCGACCTCTACACAGAGCAGACCTCCGACCTCTCGGCCACGCTGGGCAAGTTCGTGCCCAACTTCACGCCGCCCTCGGTCGGCAACGATGTGTTCCTTGCCACACTCCGCGGGCGCGCGCCACTCTTCCTCGTTGACGGTATCCCACTCCAAACCAATGAGGGCTTGCGCGGGGCCGTGTTGGGCAACATCGACCCGGCCGTGCTGGACCGCGTCGAAGTGCTCTACGGGGCCTCGACGATCTACGGCGGCGGGGCTCCCGGCGGCGTGATCCAGTTCTTCACCAAGGAGGCGAGCGAGCAGCCGCTCGCGGTGGACCTCAACCTCTTCTCGCGCAACTACCTCGTGGACGGGGCCGTGCTCGACGGCGATGCCATCGACCTGCGCTCGGCGCTGACCGTCTCGGGCACCGTGCTCGACAACAAGCTCACCTACGTGGTCAGCGGGTCCGCGGAGCGGACCAACGGCCAGTTCCGGCCCGACGGCGAGCGGATCGCGCCCAACCGCACGTCGGCCTACGACGACTTCGCCTTCTTCGCCAAAGTGGGCTACAACATCACCCCGTCGCAGCGGGTGCAGGTCTCGCTCAACCGGACCTATGCCGAGCCCAACGACCTCTTCTTCGAGCCCATTGTGCGGGAAGAAGACGTGACGGCCGACCCCGAGGGCTCCGCCGCCATCGGCCAGGAGGTCGAGACGGCCTTCAGCTACGACAACCCAATCAGCCAGGAATACACGGCGCTCAACGCGACCTACGAGAACACGGCGCTCGGCGGCGGCGCGCTCACCGTGCAGGCCTACCTCTTCGACCTCAACTTCCAGCAGAGCGGCTCCGATATCCGCCCGTTCCTCCAGCGCAACGGGGGGACCTTCCCGGACTCGTGGCCCGGCCTCTTCCAGACGAGCACGGCCGCGACGCAGTACGGTGCCCGCGCCGAGTATGTCCGGCCCATCGGCGAGCAGGTCGTGGTGACCGGCGGCGGCGACATTCTCTACGCCGAGGACTCGACGCCGGTCACGATCTCCAGCGATGAGCCGTTCGACCGCGAGAACCGCTTCGATGCGTCGCTCGGCATCCAGGACCAGGGGGCTCCGTCGGAGCTCACCAGCGGCGGCCTCTTCGTCCAGGCCGACTACGATCCCATCGAGGCGCTCCGCCTGACCGCGGGCGCGCGCTACGACATGATCGCGTTCGATATCCTCCCGTTCACGCCCACGTTCACGCGCGTGGAGCCCGGCGTGCAGCGCCCCGGTGGCTCGGGCTACAACGCGGGCCTGTCGCTCAATCTCGGCGCGGCCTACGAAGTCGTCCCGCAGACGACGCTCTATGCCAACTTCGCGCAGGGCTTCTCGCTGCCTAGCCTCGCCTTCCTTGTCGTGAACGTCGACCCGGGTATCCCGATCCAGGGCGACGAGATCGTCTCGCCGCAGATCGTGAACAGCGTCGACTTCGGCGTGCGTGGCCAGGTTGGGGACAACTTCGCGTATGGCGTCGCGGGCTTCTTCGCCTTCTCTGAGGACGCCTCGCAGATCCGCTTCAATTCGTCAACGGGCCAGGGCGAGCGCATCCAGGCCCCGCAACGCAACTACGGCTTCGAAGTGAGCGTCGACGCGGTCCCGGCGGCAGGGCTCCGCGTCGGAGCTGACGTTTCGGTCACCGAGACGGACCTCAAACCGCAGCCGCCGCAGGAGCTCATCGACGCGGGCCTCCTTGACGAGGACGACGGCACCTTCCGGCCGGCCTCGACGGTGGAGACGATTCCGCTCACGACAACGCTCCGTGCGACGTACGCCCTGCCGATGGTGGACGGCCTCTCGTTTAATGCGGAGGTCTATACCCTCAACAACCGGACGCGCGCCTTCACCTTCCTCCTCGACGAAGACAAGAACGGCGTGCCTGACACAACGATGGCAGGCGACCCCGCCCGCGCTGATGCCTACGTGCTGCGCGGCTACACGACCGTCGACGCGGGCGTCACCTATGTCTTCCCGGATGACCTCTTCGGGGACGTGGGTGCCCGGCTGAGCGTGCAGTTCCTCAACCTGCTCAACGAGACCTACATCCCGGCGATCTCGCAGCGGCAGGTGGGGCCGATCTTCGCCAGCCGCCGTCGCAACGGCTTCGGGCGCAACGTCACGGTCACGCTCAACTTCACGTTGTAGCCCCCGCTCTGCGCGCTGCGCAGCGCCGACAAGGCTTGCATTCTGGGGTCCGCAAGCCCTACCGCCCTGCAACCCACCTAGTGGGCTTGTAGGGCGGCGGCGTTAAACGCCTCAGTATCCTACCAACAAAACGGTCAATTCGTCCGCAATCCCGTTTCGACTGAAACGACTCGTGAGCGTGTGGATACACTCGCCTCTCTTCACCTCGTCCCGATGGCAACACCTGCTCCACAACCTCCACCGAGCCCACGGCATCGCGCCGTGCCCGTCTCGCCGATACGGCGGCGTGGCCTGAGCACGCGTGCTCAGCGGCTCATGTGGGACGCCCACTCGGCGACGGGCGTGACGCTGGGCCTCGTGCTCTTCGTCATCTTCTTCAGCGGGGCGTTCGCACTCTACCGCACCCAGCTCGACGCCTACGCCAACGTGGCCCTGCGTGGCCCTGTCGCGCTTACGACCGACGAGGTTGTCGGCCCGTTGTTCGACGAGACTCCGCCAGCGCTGGGCTCCGAGGCGACGGTGTTCTATCCCTTTGGAGAGCGCCGGTCCGTGTTCGTGCGCTACACCCCCGAGGGCGAGGACGTAGCTGTCGTTCAGCAGGTGAGTGTCACGACGGGCGAGGCGTTTGCGTTCGCCGAGGAGAGCCGTCTGAGCCTCATCCTCTACCAGCTGCACTTCCTCCTCCAACTCCGCTACGTGCTCCCTGGGCACTCACTGATCGGCATCGCCATCGCGGGCCTCTTCGCGGTGTTCATGCTCTTCGGGACGGTGAGCGGCTTGCTGATCCACCTCAAGAAGCTCCCGAGGGAGTGGCACACCTTCCGCGCGCGTGGCGGGCTACGAACGGCCCTCTCGGACGCGCACACGGTTCTCGGGCTGGTCGGACTACCGTTCGCGGTGATGTACTCCGTCACGGGCGGCATCATCGCCATCATGATCCTCTTCAACGCGCCGATCACCGACCATTTCTTCGACGGCGACCGCGATGCCTACGACACCGCGACCTATGGCGTGGGCGTCCCCGAAGCCGACTCGACCGGCCAGATAGCTGCGATGCTGCTCCCGGACGCACTCACAGCGGCTCTTCCGGAAGGGTGGAGAGGCGTCGATCCGATCCGTGTCGTCTACCGACAGTGGGGCGATGCCGGAGCCACAGCGACGATTCGCGGGCACATCGAGGAAACGCTCACCACCTCGGGGCGCACCACGCTGAGTGCTGCGACGGGGGACCTGATCGCCCACAATCCGCCGACCTCGCCGACGGCCCTCGGGGCGACGTATGCGGTCACGGAGCAACTCCACTACGGTGATGTGGGCGGCTGGCTGCTCGATGCGCTCTTCTTCGTGCTCGCACTCGCTACCAGCGCCGTGATCCTGACGGGCAACGTGCTGTGGATCGTCGTACGGCGTCCCAAGAACCCGAACGCGACGCCGCGTCTGCACCGGCTTCTGGCCAGACTGACGGTGGGGTTCGGATGCGGACTCGTAGCAGCAGTGCCTGTGTTGTTCGTCGTTGCGCTGCTGATGCCCGACGGCGTCGACAACCTCCACGTCTGGGAGGAGTCGCTCTTTTTCGCCGCGTGGGGGCTGCTCATCGGCGCTGCGTTCTTTGGCCGCTCAGCCGCATGGACTGCCCGGTGGCAGCTCGCACTCGCAGGCGTGCTTTGCCTCGCCGTCCCGGTCGCCAACGGATTGGCCACGGGGGCCTGGCCGTGGGTGAGCGTCGCGATGGCGTGGTGGAGCACGCTGTGGATCGACGTGGGCTTCGTACTCGGAGCGCTACTCCTCTTCGCGGTTACGGCTCGTCTGCGCACCACGCCGGGGCCCACACAGGTCGCGTTGAATCCCAAGACGCCTGCTGAACCTGCTCTCTCGCTCTAACCTCGATGGTACCCGCCATGATCTCTACACCACATTCGTCCCTGTTCCTGAGCGCGTGCGTTGCGTTGCTGCTCGCCAGCGGTTGCGCGACGACCACCCCGCCGCAAATCGCCCCGTCTGATCCCGTCGAGGCGCTGCGCTTCGACGTGGCCTACCTCGCCTCGGACCTCCTCGAAGGGCGGCAGCCGGGCACGCCTGGCGAGGCGCTGGCCGCCGACTACATCGCCCGCCGCTTCGCCGAAGTCGGACTCACACCCGGAGGCGACGACGGCGGCTGGACGCAGCCCTTCACGTTCCAGGTGAGCACCAACCCGCACGGCGGAGGCGAAACGGTCTCCATGAACGCGCGCAACGTGATCGGCGTGCTGGATCGCGGAGCCGCCGAGACGATTGTGGTGGGGGCGCACTACGATGCGCTTGGCTACGGCGGCATGGGGTCACGCGCGCCGGGCGAGGAGGCGATCCACAACGGGGCGGACGACAACGCCTCGGGCACGGCGGCGCTCTTCGCCATCGCCGAGCGGCTTGTTGCCTCGAACGCCCAGGCGCGCAACGTCGTCTTCGTGGCGTTCTCTGGCGAGGAGATGGGCCTCCACGGCTCAAAGTACTTCGTCAGCACCCTCGAAGGCATGGAGGGCACGACCGTCGCCTACATGCTCAACCTCGACATGGTGGGGCGGCTTGCCGACACGAAGGACAGCGAGGCGGAGAACGGCGTGCTCGCTGTCAACGGCGTTGGCACCTCGCCTGCGTGGGGCGCTGCGCTCGACGCGGTGGCCGAGGCGACGGGCCTCACGCTCGCCCGCACCGAGTCCGGGCTGGGACCGTCCGACCACGCCTCGTTCTACCTCGCAGACATCCCTGTGCTGCACTTCTTCACGGGCCAGCACACCGACTACCACACGCCCGTCGACGACAGCCACCTCATCGACTACGAGGGCCTCGCCACCGTCGCAGACTTCGCCGTGCGCGTGATCGAAGACCTCGACGACGATGCCGCGATCGCGTTCACTAAGACGCAAGACCAGTCGCAGCGCTCGATGTCGTTCCGCGTCGGCCTCGGCGTGATGCCAGACTACGTCTTCACCGGTGAGGGCATGCGCATCGACGCGGTACTCAGCGACCGGGCCGCCGAGCGTGCCGGGCTGCAGGATGGCGACGTGGTGGTGCGTCTCGGCGACACGGACATCACCGACATCCAGACCTACATGGAAGCTCTCTCCAGCTTCGATGTCGGCGATGCGGCCCCCATCATCGTGGAGCGCGATGGTGAGCGTGTCGAAGCGACCGTGCAGTTCTAAACGGATCAGCCCAAGCTCGTCGCCTTCCTATGCAGACCGTTCCCCTTGAGGCACCGCCGAGGCGCCTGCTGGGCGTCCTGTTCCTGGGCACCTTTCTCGGCGCGTTAGACATCGCGGTCGTCGGTCCAGCGCTGCCTGCGCTCGCGGAGGCGTTCAGTCTTGACGCGCGGGCGGTCGCGTGGACGTTCACTGCGTTCGTGCTCGCCAACCTCGCCGGGCTGCCCATTATGGCGGCGCTCGCGGACCGCATCGGGCGCAGGACAGTCTACCTCACGGACATCGCCATCTTCGCGGCGGGGACTACCGTGGTGGTATTTGCGCCCTCGTTCGAAGTCCTGCTCGCCGGTCGCGTGATTCAGGGGCTAGGCACGAGCGGCATCTTCCCTGTCGCGAGCGCCGTCATCGGCGACGTGTACCCGCCGGAGTCGCGCGGGCGAGCGGTGGGGCTCTTGGGATCGGTATTCGGGGCAGCCTTCCTCGTCGGCCCGGCGATGGGGGGCATCGTGCTTGCCTTCGCGAGTTGGCGGTGGCTCTTCGCGATCAGCTTGCCGCTGGCTGCGCTCGTGTTCGTGCTCAGCGCGCGTTCCTTGCCCCGAAGCGAGTCCGTCACGCCGCGCCCGTTCGACGCGCTCGGCACAGTCACGCTGACCAGCTTTCTGGCAGTCCTCGTCGTAGGGCTCTCCGGGCTCGACACCTCGGAGCCGTGGCTCGGCGTGCAAGGCGGCCGGGTCGGAGGGGCGTTTGCCGTCGCTGCCGTCCTGTTAGGGCTGTTCGTCTGGGCGGAGCGACGCGCACCGGCTCCGCTGATCCGGCCAGGACTGATCGCCCGACGGCCGGTGCAGATCGCCTGCGCTCTCGCGGTCGGTGCCGGGCTCGTCGAGGCGACGTTCGTGCTGCTCTCGGACTACACCGTGACCACGTTCGGCGTCGAGCCATCCCGCGGGTCGTACTTGCTCCTTCCGCTCGTGGCTGGCGTGACGGTCGGCGCGCCTGTCGCGGGGCGTCTTCTTGACCGCGTTGGTGCACGGCCTGTGGTGACCGTAGCGGCGCTGCTTATCGCGGTGGGCATGGGCGTCGTCACCATCGCGCCGAGCCTCGGGGTCCATATCGCGGGCACGGTAGTGCTCGGGCTCGGGCTCTCCGGCATCCTCGGGTCCTCGCTCAGCTACATCCTCCTCTCGGAGTCGAGCGCGGACGAGCGCGCCGTCGCGCAGGGGCTCTCGACCATCTTCATCAGCGTGGGCCAACTCGCTGGGGCGGCCCTGCTCGCTGCCCTGGCGGCATCCGCAACTACTGCGAGCGTGGGGTACCGCATGGGCTTCGGCGTAGTCGCTGGCACGGGCCTCCTGCTAGCACTACTTGGTCTCGGGCTCCGCCGCAAGCCGTCGTAGTCCGCTGTCCTCATGCAGCGCGGCGACGTGCGACGAAGAACTCAATAACATCCCCGTTGCCTACGTCGTCGAGAGCCGGTGCTGTGTACCACCGCCTCGCGGATGATTCCCGCATTCAAACAGCATCCAACGTCTCTTTTGTCAGACTCAGCATGTCCATCTATCGTACTACGTTTCTCGTCGCTGGCCTGCTCATCGCAACCGGCCTTGTCGCCTATGTCGCTTCCTGGACTGGCAGCATGACGGCTCTCATCCCCACGTTCCTCGGGCTCATCATCGGGGGCCTCGCAGCCCTAGCGCAAGCACGTCCAGGCGCAGCCAAGCATGCCATGCACGGCGTCGCTGTGGTAGCGCTCCTGGGTGCGCTCGGCAGTCTGGGACGTGTGGTTCCTGCTATCATAGGCGGCGAAATCGGGCTGCCTATTGCTTTCGCTGCGCAGTCGATCACCGCAGTGCTTTGTATTGCGCTCATCGTCGCTGCGGTGGGCCACTTCCGCGCCAATCGGCGTAGCCGTGCCTCGACCTCCTAGCCGAGGTCGCCTCCTGGTTGAGCGGAGTTAGCGCCTCTAGGCGTCGTTGCCCGTTGGGGTCTGCCCAATGCCCAAGGCTGCGATGTCGAAGCATGCCCGACACGCAGCACACCGCGCTGGCATGCATGGCTGATCTGGATCAACTGGCATGCGCTCGCTCGTTGATGGCATCACGTCCGGGGTCACGGCCCCAGCGTGAACATGCGCGGTTTCGGATTCTGCTTCGAGACCAGCGCCGAACGGGCACCCCGCAGCCTCACGAGGCGGCTCTGGACGTGCCGAAGGCTCATCAGTAGGAGCGAAGATCGCCGAGAGGGCCTTAATGCCCTGTTCGAAGTCGAGCGAGTTCGGGTCGGTCGTTTTGAGCCGCACGATAGGCACCGCGAGGAGTTTCTGCAGAATGGATTCGGTCAGGCGCTCCACGTCGGCCCGGGCCATGGCAGGGATCTGGTCAGCGTAGCGATCGAGTTCCTGCCGCCGGATGGTCTCGAACGTGCTCCGGATCGCCTGGATCGTTGGCTGGAGTGCTTGCTGGTGGAAGAACCAGATCACGAACTCAGCCAGGTGCGTATCCACGATGATCTGCGCTTCTGGGAGCGCAGACCGCCGAGCCGCCGAAACCTCCGCCACATCCGCGTTCAACTCGTCGAGGTCGAGGACGGTATAGCCCTGCAGATCTCTCACCGTGGCCTCTACGTTGCGTGGCACCGCGATGTCAATCACGAGTGCCGAGCGCGTGGGGCAGCGCGGAGGTAGTGCCTCAGCACACACTATCGGCTCACGCGCTCCGCTAGCGACGAGCACGACGTCCGCACGCGCGATGGCTGTATGCCTGGCGTGCCAGGCGCACACTTGGCCTCCATACTGGCGGGCAAGCGCCTCCGCGTGCTGGCGGGACCGGTTGGTGATTGTGAGGCTGGCAAGGCGGTGCGAGGTCAAGGCATTGAGGGCGGCAAGCGCCATCTGGCCAGCCCCCACGAGCACGACATGCTGTCCATCTAGCTGCTGATCAGGGGCATGGCTCCGTGCCACCATCACCGCACGACTGGATACGGAGGCGGCTCCGTGCCCGAAGCTGGTTTCGGTGCGTACCTCCTTCGCGGACCGGAACGCTGTGTGCAGCAGCCGGTGGAGCACGGCGTCCACGGTGTCATGTTCGACAGCCACCCGGTACGCCTCTTTGACTTGGTGCAGGATCTGCGCGTCCCCGAGCACGAGCGAGCGCAGCCCCGACGCAACGCTGAGCACATGACGAACGGCGTCCTCGTCGTCGTGTATGAAAGCTAGGTGCGCAGGCCATGCAGCACTGGCCACCGATGTGAGTAGGCGTTCTGCGAGAGCGACGTCCTGCTCCGTGCCATTGACGATCACCTCTGTGCGGTTGCAGGTGCTGAGGACCACGCACGCGGCGTTGGTCGCCATGGTCCACGCCCCATAGAAGCGATGCAGCGTGGCGGGTGGCAGCGCGAACGCTTCACGGTCGGCAACGGGCGCGCGCTGATAGTCGAGGCCAAGGACGAAGAGCTTCATTCAGGACGGCAGGGGTGCTGATTTCGGTGGCACGACGACAGCGTGACCAAAGCGAACGAATGCGAGCATACCTGGGCCTGGAGTCGGCCTACTGAGGGGAGACTACTGTCAAGGCTGCGAGGGATTCCCTTACATCTACCTATCCTCGTACAGGTGAGTTGGACCAACGGGGGGCAGGAATGCGCTGGGTAGCGTAGGTGACTGCATCCGCAAGGGGGCCAAAGGAGCAGGTTATCCCCTAAATCAGGTCCGTCTCCATGGCTACCTGTAAACGCAGCGAGAACGAAAGGACCTTCAGCACTGGAGCCATTAGCTACTGGCGCGAAAAGGACGGCATTCGTGACCGTGACTGCTGATCCGGCCTGTACGCCCGCCGTGCAGGTCGAGTAGCACGACCGTGCAACGTATCCACATTAGAACCTCGGATGGCCTTCCTCCGACGTTGCAAGCGGTGCCTGAACTGATTCAGTAGCTAGCGAACAGATGCCCTACTAAGACCAAGGCGGGGGGCGATTCCCCAGGTGATTGCTCTACGCGCGAGGCGAGGGAATCTGTTGTGGTATCCGAAGAGCCACGTTCAAGGTCAGCAGGGGGGAAGCGGCTGCTTCGAGGTACGTGGGTCGCTCAGAGAGCACCGTACCTCAACCCAGCCGCCGTCCCAACTCCAGGACATTGAGCACCACACCCTGCGCTCCGTGCGCCATTGCACGGCAACGCCCGACTCCCGCAGCGGGGGCCGGGCGTCGCCATTTCAGCCGGTCAGGACCGGCACGACGAGGCTGCTCCAACAACCTCGCCGTTCACTCTAGCAACGGGATGAGGTCCCGTCGCCATGTACACCATCAATTTACCCCACGCCTATGCCGTTCGTGCCGAGCTACAGCACGCAGCGCCCTTTGCCAGTGAGCGAGAACTGCTTCGTGAGCAGGGGAGGAACTACCAACTCCCGGAGTCCGATGCCTATGCTCAGCGCATCACCGAGGCCGCCGAGCGCTGGCTCTGCCACGCCCAAGTGCACTCTCGTATGCGCGACGACACGCTCGTTCGCAAGGCCCTTGGCGCGGTAGCGTTCACCCTACGGTGGCGAGCCCATGACCTTGCGATTCCGTCAAAGCTGTCGGGTACTTTAGGACACCAGCGAGCCCTTTGGCGTCTTGTTCGACAGCGCTTGGGTTCCGGGACGCCACTCACGGTCGAGGAGGAGGACGGTCTCCTCGTCGTGAGCCACGACAGCGAGCGGCTGGGCAAGATCCAGCGAAAGCATGTCGGTTGGTCACGACCGTTATTGCACGATACAAAAGGAGCACACCTTTACCTGACTCGCATCACTGGATCAGAGCTCGGCTACACCCTAGGATGTAACGTTGCCCTGACGGGGGTAGGTGGCGCGCTAGAGCGGTCCAGCCGTTCGCTTCGGCCAGACGACGGCGATGTGGACTGCTGCCCGCACGCGCACTCCTGTGCCCTCGTGGAGGGCATAGGCAGTGAGCCTCTCCGGCCCGTCGCTCACAGCGGAGACGGGGCCACCGAGAGGCCACTGATCACGGTGTCAGGCGGCAGCGATGACATTCAGCTCTGGCGCGACTCCGGTGGCACTGCCCATGCTAGCGTCAAGCACATCGTCGTGTATTCGCCCACCGGGATAGAGTGGTCATATGTCGGCGGGGGGCCAGGCGACCTCGCTGTCTCGATCCTCACTCATATCGCAGGGGAGAAGGTCGCCGCACAGCACGCCCATGCATTCGCTCACGACATCGTAGCGCGCATCCCGCACGAGGGCGGGGTCGTCCGTGCCGCCGCCGTGAGGGCGTGGCTGCTCGCTCGAACGACTGACCTGAGTGCCTGAGTCACCTCCAGGCCGACTACTTCAACATCCAGATTACATCCGACTGCGAGGCCGGCGTTCCGAAGGGGGCGTCGGCCTCGCGTCGTTGATACCAACTACGATCATGACAACTCAACTCAGCCTATTCTCTTCTTGCACATCCCATTCCACTCACTCCGTTTCGGACCGCTATGCGGTACCCGTGTTTCGGCTTCGCCTCGTCAAAGAGCGCAGTCACTTGACAGAGACGATCACCACACCGGCCGGGGCGGCTCGACTCTGTGCCGAGTTGCTTGACGGATCCGACCGCGAGCGATTCCTGGCCGTGGCGCTGAGTACATCTGGCCGTGTCATCGGCGTTCACGAGGCACACGTGGGAACGCTCGACAGTTGCACAGCCTCGCCGAGGGAAGTGTTCAAGTTCGCGCTGTTAGCCAATGCACGGAACGTGATCCTCTGTCATAATCACCCCTCAGGATCGCTCGAACCCTCGCGCGCTGATGTCCAGATAACGAAGCAGATGGTCGAGGCAGGTAGAGCTCTCGAAGTTGGCGTGAGCGATCATCTCATAATCGGCTTTGACGGTTGCTACACGAGCATGGCACAACGCGGATTGCTGTGAGACCTTATCGCTCAGGTGATCAATACGACGAACCTGGGTCTCCCTTTCGCAGCACTTGGTAGGGTCGTGAGTAAAGTCGGTGGCGCTCCGCTGGTGCACACCCCTCTGCTGGGTGCAATTCCATGGACATCCATGTAGCGCGTGATCTGGCTTATGTGTTCGTACATGTTGACCTTGCGCATACGTATCGGTGCTGGATTGGGGCGCAAGTACCTCCTCTAGGGGAGGCTGTATTTCGCTTCCGGATTGCAGATACTCAGGTAGCGCACCATGTACATGGTAGGGGGACCGCAGGTGGCCGCCTGCGATCCCCCATATGGCCTGCTAGGTGCGACTCGAGACCGTCCATTCACCAAGCCAAGCCAATGAGCCAAGATAAGTGCCCAATCTCCCTACCTGGGGAGGTAGGGAGAAGCGTACCACCACGCCGTCGTGTGCCGCGCCGACAGAAACGCCGCCGAGTGGTCGACCGAAGACCGGAGCGCCTCCCAGACTCGCCGGAGCACCGTGTCATTAAGCCAGCCTCGTCGGCATGCCCGCATCCCATCCTGGTCGGGCACGCCGACGATCCAAACACCGGCGAGATCACCGAGCGCCGTAGAGCCTGCGGAAAGAAGTCGTGTCCAGTATGCCGCGAGCGACTCTACCGTCAGAAGGTTGCACACTTCCGGGACCTATTGCGCCAAAAGCAGGACCACCTACTCTTCCTCACTCTCACAGTCGATACGATCCTCGCTGAAGACGACCGGATGATCCTGAGCCTCCGTCGTCAGTTCAGCCGCTGCTTCATCCCGCGCGTGCGCCGACGAGGTGTTGAAGTGCCACTGTGCTACATCGCCCAGGTCGACCGAAGCCCAGGTCGCCGCTACCACATCCATGCGCTCATCGCGACAGACGTCCCTCCCGACGTCGTCGCTGGGTGCTGGATGGACTCTGGTGGCGGCATCGACAGCGAAGTCGTTCGCGTTGGCAGCACGGTCAATGACCTAGGCCGCGTTGACATTTAGGCGAGTAGCAACAGCGTCGATACCACGTGCACGAACGCCAGGTAGTTGCGGCCCGTCTGCTCGTAGCGCGTCCCCACGCGCCGGTACCGCTTCAGCCGACCGATCAGCCGCTCTACCTGGTTGCGCTCCCGATAGCGTTCGCGGTCAAAGGCCGGCTTCAGTGAACGCGCCGCACTCGGCTTGAT